>CANKZO010000054.1 GCA_947488485.1 Opitutia bacterium
TGCCTCTCTCTGGTCCACCGAGCCTCTGAGCCTCCGGGCCTCCGGTGTTCTCCCCTTGTCCCCGTGTCACCTTGCCCACGTGCCCCCTCGCTGACCGCTTTAGCGGTCAGCGGCAATGAGCTCCCATCCCTTCCGATACTCCTTCGTCAGCAACGCCTCGGCCTCGGGCTTACCCGGGAACTTCATGTTCGCGACGTCCCAATCGAGTTTCACGCCGGAGAAGCGCGAGGCGACGTTACCGAGCTGCACGGCCTCGGTGAGCGGGCCGGCGTAAGCGAAATTATCCGTGGTCTCGTGACCGCCGACGATGGCGTCCACCCAGGCATGGTAATGGCTCGAGCCTTCGACGAAGTCCGCGAGTTCCAGGGCGGCTTTGATCGTGAAGCCATCCTTCGTGCGAGCCCGCCGCGCGAGTTCGCCGGGATTGAGGTTCTTGCCGAACTTCTCCTCGGGGAATAGGGAGGGCATGGCGACGTGCGGGAGCATCATGACGCCTTCTTCGCCGATGAAGATCGAACCGGCGGCGGGGAACTGCTTGCCAGCGGGCATGCGCGCCAGCGCGAGGTCGGGCAGGCGACCGCCATCATACCAGGTGACCTTGATGGTCTCGCCCTTGGTGTATTGGGTGCCGGCGAAGGTCCACTCGATGGTCTGCTCGCGGCACCAGGTCTGCGGATTAGAGCCGATGCTGTCCGCTTTGACGTTGAGGGGGTTGCCGAGCTTGAGCGCGGTGAAGACGGGGTCGAGCAGGTGGCAACCGAAGTCGCCCATGGTGCCGCAACCGAAGTCCACCCAGTCACGCCACTTGAAGGGGTGATACACGTCCGGCGCGAACTCACGCGAGGGCGCGCAGCCGAGCCAGAGGTCCCAATTGACGCCGGCGGGCACGGGGGCCGAGGCGGGCGCGGCGGTCATGCCGGTATACTTATTGCCGGTGTTCGGATGCCAGGTGTGCACGGCGAGGATCTTGCCGATGCGGCCGGTCTGGATGAGCTTCACGCCGGTGCGGTATTCCTTGGCGGAATGGATCTGGTTACCCATCTGGGTGCGGACCTTCGACTTGGCGGCCTGCAGGCGGAGCTGACGGGCTTCCCAGACGGTATGAGTGAGGGGCTTCTGGCAATAGACGTGCTTGCCGAGTCGCATGGCGGCCATGGTGGGCAGGGCATGCATGTGGTCCGGCGTCGAGACAGTGACGGCATCAAAGTCGTCACCGAGCTTGGCGAACATCTCCCGCCAGTCGGCGAAGTGGGTGATGCCCGGATGACGCTTGTCGATTTTGGCGAACCGTCCGGCGTCGATATCGCACAGGCCGACGAAGCGGGCCTTGGTGTGCGAGGCGCATTCATCGATGTCAGAGTATCCTTTGCCATCCACCCCGACCGCGACGATCTGGATCTGGGAGTTCAGATTGCGCGCACGGACGACGGCAGGGAAGGCGAGCGTGGCCAAAGCAGCGGTACGCAGGAAATTACGACGAGACAGGGTCATGGGGGGTGGGGTGAAAGCATTGAGCCCACGCCACGACCCCGAGGCAATCCACCGATATGACCTTAATCCGCCCTAACTGTGGCTAAATCTGTCAGAAGAGTTGAGGGCTGAATAGAGGACTGCGTTGAGGGCTGAATGGAGGACTGAATGGATAAGTCGGCTCAGTCACTCAAGGGGAGACCGGAAACCGGAATGTTACCTGCGGGCATGATTCATTCCAGGTGACGGTTGACGGCCACGGTGGTCGTCCTTTCGGGAGACAGCCGTTCAGCCATCAGCCGCCGGAACTCAGGCGCCAGCCCATCCAGCCCTCGTGCCATCCGGTCCTCCTGTCCTCGAATTATGCCCCCAGCAAACCATCCGGTTTCCCTATGCTGCCCCCTTTGAGCCATGCCTCTCACTTTTGCACTTTTGCACAGGAGCAGCGCTACGGTTTGCACCTTTGCACTATCTCTCCCTCCGGCCCTCGTGCCCTCCGGCCTTCGAGCCCTCGGACTACTCCCCCGTCACTATCTTCAACCGATATTGCGCCTTGTTCCAATCCCCGACGATCTGGGCGTAATCCATGCGGGCCTGGATGAGGTCCTGCTGGGATTGCAAGGTCTCGAGCACGACGCCGACCGCGAAGTCTTTGCGCTCGAGCGAAAGTTTGTAACCGGCTTCGGCGTTCTTGATGGCCTCCTCGGCGATCTTGAGCTGCTGTCCGAGGTAATGCGCGCCGGCATGGGCTTCGACGACCTGGCGGGTGATGTCATCCCGCACCCGCGCTTCGCCGATCTCGCTCAGACGGAGGCGAGCCTTAGCGCCGTCCTGGCGCGAGCTGTCGAAGAGTCCGCCGGCGCCGATCTTCCACGAGAGGGTGACGAAGGTGTCGGCGCTGGTGTCGAAATCACGACGCACCGATCCCTGGCTGCCGCCGAGTCCGCCGGCGAAGACCTGCGCGCCGAGCGTGGGGTAGAGCGGGGCATAGGTGGCGGCGTCATCCTGATGGGCGGCGGCCTGCTGCAAGGCGCCGGCGGCCTGGAGCTCCGGACGCTTGGCCATGGCGACGCGCACGTGCTCGTCGAGCTTGCGGTCATTCGCGGCGAAGGTCAGGGGGAGCGGACGATCATCCGCGGGCACGAGGGTCTCGGTGATCTTCAGGCGCAGGATCTGCGCGAGGCGGGCGGCGTCGCCGCGACGAAGTTCCAGCGCCTGGCGGAGGCGCAGCTCAAGTCGGCTGACCGCAGCGGCGGCGCGGAGTTCGTCGCCCTTGAAGGTCACGCCGGCGCCGACGCCCTTGGCGAGCTGGCCACGGTATTCCTTGGAGGTGCGCACGGAGTCTTCGAGCAGGGTGACGGCGTGATGCGAACGGGTGAGGTCGAAATAAGCCGTGGTGGCCGCGAGCACGGTCTGGCGACGCTGGGCCTCGAGCTGATGCTCGGCCGCGAGGGCGGTCTGCTTGGCGGCGAGACGACGGTAGACGGCTTCACCGAGCTCGAGCGAGACGCCCAAGGTGGCGCCGGCCGCGAGCGATTCTTTGTTCACGTCCAGGACCTGACCGACGATGTCCTGCAGCTGGCCTGAGTGCTTACGATAGCTGACGCCAGGGGAGATCGTGGGGAAGAGCGCCCAGGTGGCGCTGTCCGCGGTGGCGCGGGCTTCGCTGACCCGCGCTTCGGCGAGTTTGACGTCAAGCGACTCGGCACCGGCCAGCCGCAGCACGGTGACGAGGTCGATGGGCTCAGAGCGGACGGCTTCCTGGGCCGACAGGGCGGCCCCGGCGAGTAGGCCTACGAGGATGAGACGGAAGGAGCACATCACTTGGCGAGCGTGACGGCCTGGCCGTCGGTGAGCGTGGCGGTCCCGACGACGAGGACGTCTTCGTTCGGCTTGAGGCCGTCGAGGACTTCGAGGTTCGTGCCGTCGTTGAAACCGGCCTTGAGCACGCGACGTCGAGCCTTGCCGGCCTCATGCACGTAAGCGGTGGCGACGGTCTTCTCCATGACGATGGCGGTCAGGGGCAGGAGCTGGGTGCCTTTGCGCGTCTCGATGCCGAGTTTGACGTTGGCATACATGCCGGGCTTGAGCGCGCCGTCGGCGTTGGTGAGGACGGCTTCGATCAGCATGGTCTTGCTGGGATTCTCGAGCACGCCCGCGACGCGCGTGAGCTGGGTCTCGTAAGGCTTGGCGCCTGCGGCTTCGGCGAGGACGCTCACGTTCTGACCCGGCTTGGCGAGGCCGGCTTCGTTCTCCGGCAGGGCGGCCTGCACGCGTACGGTCGCTGAGTCGGTCAGCACGAACAGGGCGGCCTGACCCGAGCCACCGCCGGTCGCGGCGGGGACGAATGCGCCGAGGTCGACGGAGCGGCGGCTGATGACGCCGGCGAACGGCGCACGGATCTGGGCGAAGCCGAGGAGGGTGGCGTTGCGTTCCTGCGCGGCCTTGGCGACGGCGAGCTTGGCGGCCGCGACGTCGACCTGCTGGCGCGGGACGAGGTCGGGCGCCTGCTTGGCGGCGTCCTGGAGGCGGCGGTACTCGAGCTCGGCCAAGGCGAGTTCGGCGCGAGTGCGCGCCTCGTCGGCGGTGAGCTCAGGGACTTCGAGCCGGGCGAGTTCGTCGCCGGCTTTGACGACGTCGCCGATGTCGGCCCGCATGGACTGCACGTAGCCGCCGACCTTGGCGTACAAGGCGACCTGCTGGTTGGGGCGGACTTCTCCGAGCAGCTGGACGCTGCGCGTGATGTCGCCGGTCTTGAGCCGCGTGACGGGGAAGTCGGCGGCCTGGAGGGAGAGCGCGCCGAGGAAGAGCGCGAGGAGCTTAGGAGACGGCATGGTCTTTTTGGTAATGGGTGCTTTGGGGATCGTCGGGGTCGACGGAAAGGGAGGCGCGTCCGGCCGAAGCCATGGCCCAGGCGTAAGCCGCCGGGACGAGCGTGAGCGTGGCGATGGTGCCGAAGATCAGGCCGCCCATGACGGCGCGTCCGAGCGGAGCGGTCTGGCTGCCGGCCTCGGACCAGCCGAGGGCCATCGGGATCATGCCCGCGAGCATGGCCAACGAGGTCATGAGGATGGCGCGCAGACGCGTGGCCCCGGCCTGGCGGGCGGCGTCGGCGGACGAAGCGCCGCCGCGACGGGCCTCTTCGGCGGCGGTGAGCAGGAGGATGGAATTAGCGACGGCCACGCCGACAGCCATGATGGCGCCGATGAAGCTCTCGATGTTCAGCGTGGAGCCGGTGAGCAGGAGCGCGGCGATGACGCCGGCGATCACGACGCTGAGCGAGGCGAGCACGATGGCGGCGAGGCGCACGCTCTGGAAGTTCGCGGCGAGGAGCAGGGCGACGATGATGAGCGCGATGGCGAGGCCGCCGCCGAGTCCGTTGAGGAGTTCCCGCAGGGGCGGGACCTGACCGCGCTGGTCGACCTTGACCTTGGCCGGAGGTTTGCCCGCCGCAGCGATGGCGGCGTCGATGCGGTCGGCGAGGTGACCGAGGTCGGTGCCGGCATAATTCGCGGTGAGGGTCGCGAGGCGCTGCATGTTGTAGCGGTCATACTGCGCGACGGCCACGCCTTCCTTGAGGCTGGCGATGGAACGCAGGAGGACGGGCTGCTGGCCGGCGGTGCCGACGGGGAGATTGCGCAGGTCTTCGATGCTCTTGGTCGCGGCGGCGGGCACCTGCACTTGGACCTGGAAGGCGACGCCGGTCTTGGGGTCGGCCCAGTAGTTGGCCAGGATGAAGCGGCTCGAGCCGGTGGCTTCGATGACGGAACGGGCGGCGTCGGCCATGCGGATGCCCATGAGGCCGGCCTTCTCGCGGTTGATGTTCACCTCAAGCGCCGGGGTGTCGATGGTCTGGGCGAACTGGATGTCGCGGAGTTCCGGGATCTTGGCGAGTTCGGCGCGCACGGCTTCGGCATGGGCGCGATTGTCGGCCAGCGAAGGACCGCTGACGGCGATCTCGATCGGGGTCGGCGCACCGAAGCTCATCACGCGGCTGACGATATCCGCGGGCTCGAAGGAAAGACGGACGTCCGGCATGGCGGCGCCGAGGCGGCGGCGCAGGTTTTCCTTGGCGGCGTCGAGGTCGACCTTGGCGTCGGCCTTGAGCTGGACCTGCAGGGTGGCTTCGTCGGTGCCGCTATTCCAAGCATGGACGAGATTGACCGGGTAATTGGGGGCGTGCACGCCGACGAGGCCGAGGGTGGTGCCGATGTTCTCCGCACCGAGCTCCAGCTTGATGACCTCCAAGGCGCGCAGGGCGATCTGCTCGGTCTTGTCGAGCTTGGTGCCGGCGGGAGCGCGCAGGCGCACCTGTAGCTGGCCATTATTAGCGGGCGGGAAGATCTCGCGTCCGAGCTTGGGTCCGAGCACGGCGATGAAGGCCGCGGCGAGGGCGACGCCGCCGAGCACGACGACGGCCTTGCGCGCGAGCACGGCGTCGAGGATCGCCACATAGCGGGCTTTGACCTGGGCGAAGAAGCCCGGGGTGTGCGCGCCTTCGTCCTTAAGCAGCCAGACCGCGAGGACGGGCAGCAAGGTCGACGAGAGCACGTAGGAGGCGATCATGCTGAAGCCGACCGCGAGGGACAGAGGGAGGAAGAGCGCCTGAGCGGGACCTTCCATGAACAGCGAGGGCAGGAAGACGGCCACGACGCACGCCATGGCGAGGAAGCGGGGGCCGGCCGTAGCGGTGATGGCATCGCGCACGGCGCGGGCGACGGGACGCCCCTTCTCGCGTTCCTGTTGGATCGCTTCGATGGCGACGGTGGCTTCGTCCACGAGGATACCGACCGCCAAGGCGAGGCCGCCCAGGGTCATGAGGTTGATGGTCTGACCGCAGAGCCAGAGGCCGAGCAGGGCGACGAGCAGGGCGAGGGGGATGTTGACGACGACGACGAGCGTGCTGCGGGCGTCGCGCAGGAAGAGGAAGACCATGAGGCCAGTCAGCGCGGCGCCGAGCACGGCTTCGAGGAAGAGGTCATGGATGGCCCTTTCGACGATCGGACTCTGGTCCATCTCGTAGCTGACCTTGATGTCGGCCGGCACGGCGTTCTGGAAGGTGCCGAGGTTGCGTTTGACGATCTCGGCAACGGCCAGAGTCGAAGCATCGGAGCGCTTGGTGACGGGGATGTAGACGGTGCGTCGTCCGTTCACGAGGGCGTAGCTAGTCACGGCGTCCGCGCCGTCCACGACCTGCGCGATGTCGCGGATGAGCACGGGCGGGTTCTGGCCCGGGCGAACGAGGACGTTCTCGAGGTCCTTGATGTTCTTCACCGTGGCGTTGACGGGGACGAGGAGGTTCTGGTCGCCGAGGACGAGATTGCCCGCGGGCAGGATGGCGTTGGCGCCGGCGAGCGCGGCGGCGACTTCCTCCGGCGCGACACCGGTGCTGCGGAGGCGGTCGGGGTTGAGGTTGACGAGGATGGAGCGGGCGCTGCCGCCGAAGGGCGGGGGAGCGGAGACGCCGGGCAGGGTAGCGAAGAGCGGACGGACGGTGTTCAGCGCGGCGTCTTGCAGCTGCGCGACGGAACGGGTCTCGCTCGCGAACACGAGCTGTCCGATCGGCACGCTGCCGGCGTCGAAACGCATGACGAAGGGCGGCACGGTACCGGGGGGCATCATGGCGCGCGAACGGTTCACGTAACCGATGGTCTCGCTCATCGCCTGCGACATGTCCGTCCCGGGATGGAACTGGAGCTTCATCACCGCGGCGCCCTGGATATTCTTCGATTCGACGTGCTCGATGCCGGTGATGTAAAGGAAGTGGTATTCGTAATAGAAGGTGAGGAAGCCTTCCATCTGCGCGGCGTCCATGCCACCGAACGGCTGGGCGACGTAGATCGTCGGGACGTTCAGGGGCGGGAAGACGTCCTTGGCCATGCGGTTCAGGCCGAAGAGGGAGGCCAGGACCAGCGCGAAGACCGAGACGACCAAGGTGACCGGCCGGCGAAGGACCAGGGAAAGGAGATTCATGGGGCTATCTGGGAATAACCTCGGTTTAGCCTAATTGTTTCAATCCCTATCCCGATTCAATTGCGACAAATTCGTGTCAGGAGCTATCTTCCAGGTAGGGTCAGCACTGCGTGCTGATCTAGTTGTGTCGAACCATTCTCAGGTGGCAGGTGACAGCCCCGGGTGGCAGGTGGCGGGAGATTGCAATAGGTAGGGCGGCGATTGCCATCGCCGCCGTTCGAGCCCGTATTTCAGAAGTAACCGGCGCTAAGCTAGTCCAATGATTGACCATAGCTCCTTCGCGAACGGACGTGATGGCAATCACGTCCCTGCCTCCGCCTGCCACCCGAACCCTGTGGCCGCCACCCGCCACCTGAAAATTTATGCCCCCAGCCAATCATCCGGTCTCCCTATGCTGCCCCCTTTGAGCGCTGGCTCTCCCCATGTCCCCGTGTCCCCTTGCCAGTATGTCCCCTCGCGCAAGCGCGTGCCCCCTCGCGCAAGCGCGTGTCCCCATGTCTCCGTGTCCACGTGTCCCCTCGAAATAACGCTTCGCGTTATTTCGCGTACGCCTCACTCGCCGCCCGCTGAAACTCCCGACGAATATCGCTCTGGTCGGAATTCTTCAGATCGGTGCGCTGGATGAGGAGCACGTAGGCGCGCTTCTTGACGGGGTCGATCCACGCCTGAGTGCCGAACGCGCCGCCATGACCAAAGGTGCCGGGGCTCAGGTGCTCGGTGACATCCTTGGGCTCGCCGACGATGTGGAAGCCGAGGCCCATGCGCATGCCAGGCGCGAAGCTGACGTTCGGCAGGTCGCCGAGCTGGTTCGCAGTCATCTGCTTCAGGGTCGCCGCCTTGAGGAAGCGCTTGCCGTCCAGTTCTCCCTCGTTGAGTAGCATCTGATAGAGCTGTCCGAGGTCGCGGGCGCAGGAGTAGAGTCCGCCGGCCGGGAAGGGCGTCCGCTTGGGGTCATGCAGCGGCGTGCTGAAGCGGGCGTTCTTGGCTTCGACCAGGGCGCCGCTCTCTTTGTCCTTAGAGTAGGGCTTCGCGAGCACGTCCATATGATCCGGACTCGGCCAGAAGGTCGTGTTCTCCATGCCCAGCGGATCGAAGAGCCGCTCCTGCATGAAGTCCGCGTAATCCTTGCCGCTGGCGACCTCGACGATGCGTCCGAGGAGATTGATGGCGTTGTTGTTGTAGGCCCACTTGGCGCCCGGCTCGCTCGCGAGCGGCTTGCCGGCATAACGCACGCACATCTCGGCGAGCGGGACGGTGTCGATCGGCGCGCCGGGAGGCGTCACGGCCGAGGTATCGATACCGCTGACGTGCGTGAGTAGGTCCTTCACGGTGACGACGCGCTGCGGGGCGACGAGTCCCTGGGCGGTCTTGAGCTGGATGCCCTTGAATTCCGGCACGAACTTCTCAAGCGGATCGTCTAGCTGCACCTTGCCTTCTTCGACGAGCATCATGACGGCGATCGCGGTCATCGGCTTCGTCATCGATGCGATCCAGAACATCGAGTCCTTGCCCATCGAGCGCTTGCCGGCGACGTCGGCCAGGCCGAAGGCTTCGACCGCGATCAGGCCGTCCGGACCCACGACCGCCGTGACGGCGCCGGTGATCTGGTCGTTGTCCACGAAATGCTGCAGCGCGAAAGCCGTGATCGCGTTCTCATTGTCGGGCATCGGCTTCTCTTTCTTGCAACCCGTCAGGAGCAGGAGGCCAAGGGCAAGGCTCAGTAAGCGCATGAATGAGAGATAGCCGCCGCGTTCCGCCGCCCAAGACAAAAAAACCGATTATGTCGGAGGCTGGTCGTTCGGGTGCCTCCGGCGCGTCAGATTTTCCCCTTCGGCACGGTTTATGCGTATCAGGTTACGGGCTCTCGGGCGGTCTGACATATCCGTCATTTTCGCCGCTAACACTTCACATTGCCACGCTTGTGGTCACTCGGGCACGAGACCAAATCAGCCGCACACCCACATGCGTACCCTCACCCGCTCCCTGCTTCTCGCCGCCGCCGCCTCGATCTCTCTGTCGGCCGGTCCGATCACCTACACGACGCCGAACCTTGACGCCACTGCGGTCGGCGCGGTGAAGACGGTGTCTTTCAACGGCGCTTCTTATCTCAATAAGGGTCTCGTCGGTGTGGGTTCGTTCTCCTCGAGTGCAATCGACGGTCTCGGCGACACGCTCGGCTCCTTCTCTTCCTTCAAGGTCGACACGAATACCTGGCGCAAGAACGCCGACGGCTCCTATGCCGGCTCGCTCTACACTTTGCCTGACCGCGGTTATAATGTGGCTGGCCTCATCGACTACGCCGCGCGTATTCAGAAGTTCGACCTGGCCTTCACGCCCGACTACACGACCAACACGGTCGGCCAGACGCAGCTGACTCTGACCTTCAAGGGTACCACTAAGATTACCGACTTTAACGGTAACGCGACCACGGCGGTCAACCCGAGCGGCACGACCCTCAGCGGCTTCACCAACGTACCGACCGCCAGTGTAGGCGGCGTCACTAAGTTCACGGTCGATGGCGAAGGCCTCGCGATCCGTGCCGACGGCAGCTTCTATGTCTCCGATGAATACGGCGCTTCGATCTATCACGTGAGCAAGACCGGCCAGATGCAGGGCGTCATTACCCCCGTCCAGGCCCTTATCCCTCAGTTCTCCAATCCGTCTTACACGGGCTTCACCACCGAATCCGCCGCGATCGCCACGGGCATCCAGACGGGCGGCCGCCGCGACAACCAGGGCATGGAAGCGGTCGATATCACCCCGGACGGTAAGTTCCTGGTGTCGATGCTTCAGTCCGCCACCCGTCAGGATACTCCCTCGAATTCCGACTTCAATCGCTCCTACACCCGCCTCTTCGTCTACGATATCACGAAGACTGGTACCCCCACCTCGCCGGTCGGACACTACCTCGTCGAGCTCCCGACCGTTAGCACCAAGGGCGTCGGCGCCGCGGCCAACAAGACCGCCGCCCAGTCGGAGATCGTGGCCCTCAGCAGCAACACCTTCATGGTGCTGACCCGCGACGGCAACGGCAACGGCGCCGGCAACGCGGGCCCTAAGGCCACTTCCACTGGCGTGGGCTACGCCGACAATCCGCTGGTCTTTAAGAGCATCGCCCTTGTGAGCACGGCCAACGCCACGAACCTCGCGGGCACAATATACGAGACCGGTTACACCTCGACGGTCACGGGCACGGCTGGGACGCTCGCCCCGGTCGCCGACATCGTCGCGGCCACGACCACCGACTTCGTCAATCTGCTCAACGTTAACCAGCTGGCCCGCTTTGGTCTCAACATGAACACGGTCAGCACCCTAGGCGCGGCCTCGCTCCTGACTAACCCGGGCGTCACCGTCACCCCCCAGGACGTGAACTCCCTCTCGGAGAAGTGGGAAGCCCTCTCGGTCGTGCCTTGCCTGGATGCTGCCAATCCGAACGACTACTTCCTGTTGGTCGGTAATGATAATGACTTCATCACGTCGACCGGCACGATGCTCGGTACGTCCTATAATGGCGTCGTGACCCCGACGTCTGGGTCGGGCTCCTCCGAGACGGTCGAGAACAAGAACCGCATCCTGGTCTACCGCGTGACCCTGCCGGGTTACGTCGATCCGGGTCTCGTGATCTCGGCCACCAACCGCGCCCCCGTCATGGCGGCCAACTCCCTCCAGTCCACCCGCAACATGGGGTCCAGCTTCGGCACGATTCTCAAGAGCCGCCTGACCAACAGCATGCGCATGGCCGCGCCCGGCAAGGTCGCCGGTTTCGATCCTCAGACCGGCGAACCCTTGTCCGACCTTTGCGCCAGCGGCCTGCCGGCGACCCACGGCGTGCATAAGGGCATGCGCTGGTGGTTCGATGGTTCTATCCGGAATATCTCCGAGGATCCCAACGCCGTCGGCCAGTCGCTCGACTCCAGCGCCTCGGCTGGCGCCCTCGGCTTGGAGTGGGAACTGGGCGAAGGCTTCGTGTTCGGTTTCGGCGTCGGAATGCAGGACGGAAAGTCCGACGGTTCCAACGGAGCCAACGTCAGCTACAAGGGTAAGAGCCTGACTTCCTACCTGATGGGACGCAGCGACATCTTCTTCGGCAGCCTGACGGTCACCGCCGGCCGCCAGGACTTCGACTCGATCCAGTCCGCGGGCCCGTACGGCTCGACGCCCTTCGGCCAGACGGAAGGCAGCAGCATGTCCGCGGAACTGGTGGTCGGCGCGACGGTCGCGGAGTTCGATGGCTGGGCGGTCATTCCGATCCTGGGCGTGGCCCGGACGTCTTCCAACCTCGACGCTTACACCGAAGCGGGCGTCGGCGGCATCGCCTACTCGGCTCAGGAACTCAACGCGAACACGGCCTCGGCTTCCGTCGAACTGGCCAAGGCGTTCGCTCTCACCGAAGGCTCCATGACGCCTTTCGTGCGTGTCGGCTTCGATCATGATTTCGGCGGTAAGGACGGCGTCAGCAATGTCTCGGTCCTGACCAACGGCGGCACGGTCGGGCTGGCGATGACCTTGCCCAATCCGGATCGCGATTATGCCGTGGGCATGCTGGGTCTGCGCTGGCAGGCCGGTGATTTCAACGCCCAGCTCAGCTACGAACATCGTAAGGGTGATAGCGGCTACTCGGAGAATCGCTTCAACCTGAGCCTCTCCAACTCGTTTTAGTCCCTGTTGGGTTTCATAGCATAGGATCGGCTGATATGAGCCGGAAGGGTCGCCTGGGCAGGCGGCCCTTTTT
>CANKZO010000055.1 GCA_947488485.1 Opitutia bacterium
GAGGCAGCGAGGTAGGGTCGGTACTGCGTGCCGACCTAGGTGCAAAAGTGCAAATCGGCCTGCGGCCTGTGCAAAGGTGCAAATGTGAAAGACAAGTTCCAGGTGGCGGGTGGCAGCTCCGGGTGGCTGGTGGCGGGTGCATGCTCCCAGGCGCTAATGCTTTCCATAGGTAGGGTCGGGACCGCGTCACGACATAGGGGGATCGGGTCGCGGGTAGGGATGCGATGACATCGCATCCGTCGGGGGTTCCGGGAGGACGCGATGGTGATCACGTCCCTACCTCCCGAATCAGGCACAAAAAAGCCGCGCTAGGGGCGCGGCTTTAAAGAGGGTTAGGCTTTTTGAAATATATAGTTCACGTCGCCGAAATCTCGGACGCCGGTGCGCAGCCATCGGTCGACGTCATCACGCCGCACGATTCTTCGTTCGCGATCAAAAGTGAGGCACTGATAGCCGGCGTTCCAGAACAGTTCGAACAAGTCGAGGAATCGGGGGTTAACTACGCCATCTTGGTTCTCGCGGAAAGAGTGTTCGATGATCCAGGTGGGCGCCTTTTCTCGCATGAGTAGGCCGCGGGCACCGGAGAGAACCGCCGGCTCATGGCCTTCGACGTCTATCTTGATGAGGATACGCTCGGTCGAAGGGCGTGAGCGCAATAATCCCTCTAAGGTCTCCACTTCCACCTCACGGGCATAAGTACTAGCCATCCCACCCCAATTCTTGAGCAAGCTCGCGCCTTCGCCACCGCCATAGAGCAGGCATTTTCCCTTCACTTCGCCGAGAGCCACATTGAGAGCCTCGGCTTTTTCGTAACGGTTATGAACCAGGTTTTCCTGGAGCCGGCGGAAATTGAGGTCGTTCGGCTCTATGGCAAGAACCGGCACGCCTGCATGACAAGCGATCAGGGAATATAAGCCGCAATTGGCGCCTACGTCGACGAAAAGGTCCCGGCCGCGCAGCAATTCGCGCAGCATCGCGACTTCGCCTGACACGGTGCGCGATTCTGGCATGCCATCGGGCCCGATGAACGCGAAGCCCAGCGCCGTCGGGCGCATTCGCTGAGCCTCAAAAAGCCGGCGGTCGCGGCGCATGCGGTACCAACTCGCAAAACGGGGGAAGAGTCTTTCGACAATTTTTTTGATCATGAATACGGGGGTTCAGTCGCGGCTTCGCCCCGCCCGGCGCATCATGCCGCGGACGAAGAAGAGGGGCGATGGCTCGGCGCTGCTGCCAAGGAGATGAATTATCATGCAGGTCGGATTTCGAGGCAACCAAGGCCGCGGGGGAATTGCTTTTTGTCCATCGGCCTTGCTGACGCCGCCTCAGCCATGGCCTATCCCATTCCACACCACCGCCCCGCCGGAGTCCAACCGGATGAACTCCGGCGGCAAGATGTCTTCGATCCTGGCGCCATGGGCGCCGGCGTTGGTGAAACGGTCCGGTCCGACGCAAATATTTCCGCTCATGCCGCCGAGCCACCTAGCCCACAGGCTGAAACTGCTGTTGGCCACGATCGCATGCCTGCACCGCGACATGAGCATCATGTCGACCCAGGATGTGTCGCCCGCGTTCCCCTCGATCACCATCTCCGCCTCGCGCCCGAACTCCGAACGACACCAGGCGGGGTCGTCCGAAAAGAAGAAGAAGGCCGCCCCCGGGACGCGCGCACGCACCAATTCGAAGGCCTTCCGGTAATATGACGGGGTGCAGATTCCACCCAAGGCATCGACGTGGCTGGGCGACAGGTAATCGCCCCGCCTGACATGTACGGCTACTGCTTCGGCTCCGCTTATGGCCTTCAAGGCACCCAAGGCGGAAGGCGGGGCCGGCTGTCTGAACACGAAATTTCGGCGAAGTTGCGGCTCGATCGACCTGCTGTACCTGAAGGATGGGAAATATCCCTGAACGAAGCCGCGGAGGTCCTCCGAAATGAACGCGTCCTTATATTCGAGGGTTTTCTCGAAACTCCAATCCTTGCCGGACAGTCTGGTGACGGCCTTGGCTGCGCGTGCGAAATTATTCGGGATTCTGGGAAACTTGTCGGGCATCTCGAAAACTTCCTCGATCCTGTATCCCATTTCCGGATCGACGTTCGCGAAGCCGCACAAGTCGACGCGCACACGGGCCGGAAAGCGATGCTGCAAAGCCCATGCGTGCGCATATTGGAACATCTGGTTGCCCAGTCCGCCTTGTAGACGGTGAATGCGTTCGACGCCGAATGTTTTTTCGAAACAGGCCCAAACGAATGACTTGTCCGAGCTCGTCGTGTTGACGGCAGGGTTGGGCAGCAAGCGGTTACGCGCCCTTATAAGCAATTTTCTCATGTTCGGTTAAGCCAGTCCGCCTGAGGCCTTGGCATCCTTCCCAGGAAGGCGTGCTCGAAAGATTCCGCAAGATATCTGCCGACGTTGCCCGGCGAGATTTTCGGGGCATATGCCCTCGCCCGACGCTTCTCCTCCGGAATGACGCCCGGGTTGTCCAGACGTTGCGCCAAGAGCGAGTTCAGGACATGGACATTGCCCGAGGGGAAGACAACGCCTGCGCCGCTCGCGCGGATGATATCGCGGGACCCGGACGCATCGCTTACCAATACCGGGACGCCCGCCTGCAAAGCTTCGCTGGTCGCCATGCCCCAGCCGTCATAACGGCTTGGGACGACGCAAAGGTCGTGGGCGGATAACGCGGAGACCACGGCATCCGAAGCGATCAAGCCGCGGAAGCGGATCCGTGAAGCCAATCCGAGTCGCCTTGCCTTTTCCTGAAGCTGTGCCTTGGCCGGGCCGTCGCCGAATACTCCCAGCGACCATGCCCGGTCGGCCAGCGGAGCCAAGGCTTCGATGAGCAGGTCGAGCCCCTTGTATGGGGCCAGCCGCCCGACAAACGCGATCCTCAGCTCGCCGGAGTTGGCATCCTCGGCGCAAATCCTAGGGGCGTCACACTGATATAGATATGGATAGACCTGCGACTCCTTGAAGCCGATGGACCTGTAGAAGCTCTCCGCCAGCGAGCCGATCGCCATCACGGCTCCGATTTTCTTCCTTACCGGGTAGTAGTGATAAATCGACTTCAGCGTGCTCGGCACCCGTCGCCACGGCGACTTCAAGGCGGTCTCGACGATCAACGCGGCCTTCGGGCGCGGCTGGCTCATGATGATTCGGGCGGCGCGTGTCACGGAAGGATAAGCGCCCAGGCCTGAGAACACATGGATTGCCCCCGGGTTGCCTGAAGCCAACTCATCGACCTGCTCCCGCCAGCCTACGGATGGCAAAAAGACGTCGCGCAGATGCGAGCGGCGGCTTGCCTGCCAGCCATCCCCGCGACGGTCCGAAGAGATGTCTTCGGCCCAGACCCCATAGACGGGCGCGCCCCAAGTTGCGGCAAGGGCATCCAGCGCGCCCGTCTGATGATGGGCCGGCATATTCTGCCAAAAAAAGACCGCGGGCTTAACCATGGCGCATCAGGCGTTTGCGTTCGCTCAGCCAGATCCGCAGACCGAGCACCTGCTTATACAGGAACGGCGTGACGAACAGGGTGAACAGTTTCACGGCTTTGGCCGTGCCGATACGACGTGACGACCAGGCGAGCGCGACTTGCCCCGCGCGCACCAACAAAGACCTGGTCCGGAGCAGGCGTTGCTCGACCTGGGAGTAAGCCGTCTCCCGGCGCAGGTATTCATCCATTTCTCGTGGCAAGAGGCGGCCCTTGGCCCGGGCATTCGCGATATCCGCGGCGAGTTGCGCGCAGAACGCGGCGCGGTCGTCGGCGAACCTGAGGTTGTGCCGGACAAGGTCAGCCGAGGAATGCGCATGCGCAAGGCTGTGCAGATTGCCCGCATGGGTGCGGTAACGGACCAGCTTGCTGGCAAGGAACCGGCCTTCGCCAAGCATCATGCCGCGGATCGGCAGGATGACATCTTCGCGCAGAATCTGCGCGGGCAGCTCGTCGAACGACCGAAAGACATCGACGCGATAGGCGCAAGAAGCCCCGACGATCGGGTCGCCGGCGGCCAGCAGCATCCCGGCCATGGAGAGCTCCGCGTCGCCGAGACCTGCCGTCTCCCGCCCATCCACGAGCCTGCCCTCATCGTCGATGACGCTCACCGCGGTATGGACGAACGAAACACGCGGATCGGCGAAAAGCCGCATGGTATAGGCGACGCGCTCGGGCTCGGAGACGTCATCGCCGGCGCCCAAGATGATGACCCGCCCCGACGCCCGGCGCACCGCGGCATTAATCACCGCAGGCAATCCCCCATGATTATGGGCATGGTTGATGCGGATGACCGGGATATCGGCCGGGAAGTCCCTCAGGGCTTCGTCGATCCTCTGGCGGGTTTCGTCCGGAGAGGCGTCATCGGAGATGATCAATTCCAAAGGGCGATATGTCTGCTTCGCCACCGAACGTATGGCCTCCGCCACGAAGGCTTCGTGGCGGTATGTGAACAGCGCGAATGTGGCGAGCTCGGGCATCAGGTCTGGTTGGCTGCTCTGTCGTTCCGGATCTGCTTCATGTAGACGTAGCCGCATGTAACGATGGCCAGAACAAACGGAAGGAATCGGAAGATGAAATGGGTAGAGATTTCAATCACCCACTGTGATGCGAGTAGTGCGAGAATTGCTGCGCCCAGCCACCGAAGAGTTTCGCCCTGCAGCCAACGTCCGACGCGGACCCTTATAAACCAGACAGTCAGGCCTGCGAAGCATAGGCTGCTGAGGAAATAGGCGCCAGCCGCACCCGGCAGGCCATACTCCGGGATTAAGAGGAGAGCGCCGAGCGGCATGACGGCGTTCCCCAGTAACTTCAAAGTCAGAACCTTGCTTGGCTCGGCCCGGGCGGTCATCCAATACGCCAAAGGCCACCCGATCAGGTTAAAGAAGATCGCCCACACGAACCAGACGACCAAAGGCACGGCCTGGACAAATGAGGCGGTATAGAGTGCGACGATCAGCGGCTTACTGATGGTCAGGATGGCAATCAGGCCGGGAAGCGCCAGTAATAGTCCGGCTTTGATCTGCTTCTCCGAGATATCACAAGCGTCTGCCTCCGTCTTGGCAGCGGAGACCCGGGGGAAGAAGTCAGTCCCCATGGCGCCGAAGACGAAGCCGGGCAGGATGCCCGTTACCACGAAGGCCGCATGATAGTAGCCGGCGGCGGCGAGTCCGCCCTCCAGGTCGGCATGCGCATGCAAGATTAGCATCCGCACAAAATAGGCCGCGATTTGGCCAAATAATTCGCCTACCATGAACGCCCCTCCGACTTTCACCATCATGCGAATGTCATCCGATATGCTTTCGGGGTGAGATGAGGAGGGGCAATGCCTGGCCGCCGCCCGCCAGGTGACAAAGGCGAGGCCTAGCGCGGCCAGCAGCAGGCTCCAGGCCATTCCTCCCTCGCCATAGCAATAGATGAGCGGGGCCCCCAGCAGCAGTCCTAGCACCGCCGCGATCATCTGATTCTTCGCCACGCTCCTGAACTCTCCCACGGCCAATAACAAGGCTGACCACATGCTAGTCATCACGACGCACGGTATCGCCAGCCCAGCGATAAACATCATTTGGTCATAATGTGCCGACTGGTAAGTCAGGCGACTGACAGGCATGAACGTGGCTGCCATCACGACGAGGGCGACCCAACCTAGGATCGCCCCAAACCTGCGGACCGACGCGAGCTTGGCGCCCCGCGCATGTGCTTCGGCGGAAGAAACGAGCCGTACACCCGACACCCCGATGCCGACGCCACAAAGCGTCGAAACATTCAGGTTATACGACGACATTATGCCCATCAATCCGACGCCGCTGGGCCCGATAAATACGGCGACGAGCTTATTACGCGCGAAACCGGCGAGCATCATCACAATCTGTGATGCGCCCATGAGGAGGCTGGAGCGGAGAATGCGGGCGAAGGGCATGGGAAGTCGAGGACAGGAGACGCTGAGGGCTGGCGGACAAGAAAAGCGGCGAATGGGTGAAATTACGGACGGAGCCAAACTCCTGCGCAAAGGCGCAAATGTGAAATCAAGCCCGGAGTGAGGCGAGGTAAGCTGCGAAGAACTTGCGGCGGTATTCGGCCCAGGTGTGCTTCTCGGCTTCTACGCGAGCGGCTTGGCCGATCTGGAAGAGTTCGTCGCGATGGGTCAGGGCCCAGTCGAGCTCCAGATGGATGGCTTCAGCACTGCCGGGCGCGATGAGCAAGCCGTTCCGGCGGTGCTGGATGAAATCAGCCCCGCCGGTGCTCGTGGTGCAAAGGACGGGCACCCCGCAGGCCATGGCCTCGAGAATGACGAGGCCGAAGCCTTCCGCGATGGAGGGCAAGGCGATGAGATCGCACTGTTTCATGTCTGAAGCCAAGGCGGCATCGGAGAGTCCTCCGCGGATTTCTACGTCGACGCCTTCGAAGCCTCGGATGAGGTCCCGATCCACCGAGGCGCGGGTATAGATGATGAGCTTGGCAGCGCCTTTCGGGAGAGAGGCCAAGGCCGCGAGTAGGTAGCGCGCTCCCTTGCGTTGAGAAAGCGCGCCAACGAAACCGACGGTGAGCGGCTTAGCGACGGGCCGCTCGGTCCGAGCAGAGAAGAGCTCTAGGTCGACGCCATAGCCGACGACATGGGCCGGCGCTTTCGAGCCGGCGGAGGCCAAGGAATGCTTCGTGAACGAGCTGGCGCAGATCACGGCGTCCGAACGGACGAAGGTGTCGTCATTATGCGCGAACAGGGGCGACATCTCCGTCTCCCCCATGAGTGAAGACTTCGCTTCAGGGACTTTCTCGATTTCACGCTGAAAGAGTTCTCTCAGATATTTCCCGTTAGGGTGAACCTGGAAAAGCACCCTGGGCAGGCCGGAGCTTTCCATCATCTGGAATGCCGGCTCGGCGTAATAACTGTAGGCGATGAGCGGAACCTTCCGCGCCAACGCGACCTGGGCGGCCTTGGCGCTCAGCAGTCGATCGGCGGCGGCGAGATGCGGCGAGTCCTTGCGCCTGTCGATCCTTGCGCCCAGAGAACGGAGGCACGATGTCCAAGAAGTGACGACTTTCCCCGCCGGCAGGCCTTCGGCATTCCGAGCGGCGGCGAGTCGCCGGAAGGAAGCGCCGAGCAACGGGAAGCGGGACCACGCGGCGGGGCAATAGGCGTCCGTGACCAAAGCTTCCAAGGCGCCGTGCTCTTGCAACGCCAAGGCTGACTGGTAACGGTCGCGAGCGCCCGCGAAAGTGATGACCGCCGATGGAGAAGAATGGGGCAAAGGATTGTTATTTTGTCCGCGGCCGGGATGGCCTCCCGGAGACTTGGGGCTGATGAAGCCGGCGCCGCCGATGACGATTCTCACGGGGTGCCGTCATGGGATGAACGGAAGACAAGGAAGTGGCCGGCAAGGAAGTTGCCGATCGGCTGCACCGGGACCTGCAACAAGAAAGCGAGATCTGGATCGACATCCAGGCCTTTCTGGAGCGCCGCGAACACGAGCGCCGCGAGCAAAAAGAACAGCACCCTGGCGGCGAAATAGGCCCCCAGGTCCCGCAGCCACGGGGAGGTGGAACCGAAAGTCCACCACCGGTGCAACATGAAGGCCAGCGCGAAGGCGACGCCGAAGCTGGCGACCCTCGCCCAAGATGGATCAAGCCCGGTGAGGATGAGGGCCTTGAAGGCTCCGTAATCGCAAAGCGTGATGGGCACGCCGGCGACGAGGAAGCGCAGCGCACGTTGGCGAAGGACTTGACGGCTCATCGCAGTTCGGATCGATCGGGTGACCCGGGGGGCAGTTTACGTGGACAACCGTAGATGCCCGCGTAGGCCCATTCGCCGACACGCAGGAGGGCGCGGCCAGGCAACGGAGGCAGACGACGCAGGCAGAGCAGACGCCACACCGAAAGGAACATCAAGGCCGAGGTGCGGAAGATCTGCACCTTGGAGCCGGGCTGATCAGCCCATGTCACGGGCCGCTCGCTGACGACCGCTCCGACCGAGCGGGCGGCGAGCAGGAGATCGACGTCGACCGCCATGTCGCAGGTGTCGACCTGCTCCAAGATGGCCGGCATCAGCGACGAGCGGAAGAATTTCGCCCCGCATTGGGTGTCGCGTGTCGTTAATCCCAGCAACAAGCGCACGGCGAGATTGAAGCCCAGGCTGGTGACGCGACGACCCAAAGGACGTTCGGCCATCGCCCGGCGGCCGACCACGACGTCGGCCGCCGACTCGTCCAGCAGGCCGAAGAGCGAGGCGGCCGGCGTCGCGCCGTCCGCGTCGACAAAGCCGACCCAATCGACGCCGGCGTGATGACGGAACCCTGCGAGCAAAGCCCCCCCTTTGCCGATCGGCTCGGCGTATTCCATCCAGGACAGCTCGGCGGCGTCGCGCGCGACACGTTCGACGACCGCGGCCGTCCCATCCCGGCATCCGTTCAGTACCACGAGAAAGCGAACGTCGAGATCGGCGCGGGCGCGGGCAAAGGCGAGATAGCTCCGGAGAGGCGCCTCAAGGCGGGCTTCTTCATTATAGGCCGGGACGACGACCAGCACCCGGCGACGTTCTGAGGGCGCGGTCATCAACGTGACGTCGGCACGCGGCGGAGGATGACATAGGGCCCATGCGCTCCCCGGGGGGCGGCCGAATCGGAAACATAGACCTGCTCCCAGGCACCACCGAGGTGTTCGGTGAGAATCGGGCGATCGACTTCCACCAAGACCAGCCAGCGGACTTTTCTGGCGAGTTCCGGATGGGCGGGCAGGAAGCGATCATATGGCCAGTAGGACTTCTGCCCGGAAGCCCGAAGCTCGTAATACAAGGACATCGAGCCTAGCGCCACCTCGTCAGGAGACGCCAGGCGGCGGAGCTCGACGACGGTCTGCCGTCGACTGCCTGCCTGCTCGACAGCTAGGGGCAACTCCTTCAGCCGGACGTAACAAGAAAGCAGGAACAGCAAGGCGATGACGCCGAGGAACCAGCCGCCGCGGCCGAAGGTCCGGGCGGCGCATACCGGCAGAATCGCGATCAGCAACGGCACCGTGATCATCCAGCTGAACGGCGCCTGCCAGAGGCCGATGAGCTGAATGATCACGGGCACGCCGAGCAGAAGGCCGCACCCGAACCAGCCGGCCGTGGCCACTTCGTTGCGCCAGCCTCGGCCGGCAAGGCCTTCCGCCAGCACGAGTCCGAGGCACGCAGGAATGAGCACGATGAAATCCTTGCTGACATAGAACTTGTCGAGATGGAAAGCCCGGCCGAAGTTCTCGCCACGATTGTCGAGAAAAGCCTGCCAGACTCCGATATGCCCATAAGCCCAGCGCAGGAGCAAGACTCCCGTGATCAGGCCCGCCGCGAGGCATAGTCCTGACACGAATGTTTCGCGCGTTCGGCGCCAAAGGAAGATACCGGCCGCGGCGAGGGCGAAATAGCCGCAGAACTGCAGTCCGAAGAACACGCAGGCCGGACCGAGGGAAAAGGCCAGGAGGCGCGCCCGCCCGTTGGTCGCCGCCGGGAAGAAAGCACCAAGGAACCAGGCGAAGAGCAGCAGCGCGCAAGCATCGTGGCGCGCATGGAAGATCGCGTTGCCCGCCAGGGAATGCATCATCATGCAGAGCGCCACCAGGGCAACGGCTGCCGTCCTGCCCATCGGATGTCGCTCCCAGACCCAGCGCGTGAGCAGGATGGCACCGACGAGCTGGACGAGGAAGAAAAACGCGTGGGCGGAGAACTGGCCAAAGCCGGCCAATTTAAACCAGCCGGCCAGGAGCAGGGGCGCGCCCGGATTGCTGAGCCCCCACGTGGCGCCGTACCCCAAGTGACTTATACCATTGGAAAGAAAGCCCTCGCCGAAGGCCAAGGAGGCGCCTGGCTCGACATAGAAAACCTCATCGGTCCATGCGGGATTGAACAATACCGCGACCAATGAAAGCCCGAGGGAGAGCGCAGCGATGACGCCTAACGAGGGCGACCAGCGGACAAACCACTCGGAAACGGGGACGGCGGAAGAAGCCGTGGGGGGCGAGGTCATGAGACGATCCCTTTGATGGCAGCGATGACGCGACTACGTTCCGGCTCGCTCAGGCCGGCGCCGGAGGGAAGGCAGAGGCCTTGATCAAAGAGGCGCTCGCTGACTTTGCCGCCGTGCATTTCGGCGCCGGCGAAGACGGGCTGGAGATGCATAGGCTTCCAGACGGGTCGGGCCTCGATATTCTCAGCTTCGAGCGCGAGACGGACCTGCTCGCGAGTGACACCCGCGATCTGGGGATCGATGGTGAGGCAAGTGAGCCAGCGAGTCGACTGTCCCCAGGAAGCCTCGGGCTGCATAGTCACTCCAGGCAGTGATTTGAAGGCTTCGGCATACGCCTTGAAATGTGCGCGGCGACGCGAGACCTTACCGGATAGGCGGGTGAGCTGACCCAAGCCGATGCTGGCGGCGATATTGCTGAGGCGATAGTTATAGCCGACGGTGGAATGCTGATAATGGGGAGCGGCATCCCGGGCCTGGGTCGCCAAGAACCGCGCCTGCTTAGCGAGTTCGGCGTCATCAGTGACAAGCATGCCACCACCGCCGGTGGTGATGATTTTATTGCCGTTGAAAGAATGGATGCCGGCCAGGCCGAAAGAGCCGGGCGAGGCTTCGCCATAGGTCGCACCGAGGGCTTCAGCCGCGTCCTCGATGAGCTTCACGCCATGCTTATCACAACAGGCCTTGATGGGAGTGATATCCGCCGACTGACCGTAGAGGTGGACAAGGACGAGAGCCTTGGGCTTCTTGCCAGCCTTGACCTTCTGCTCAATAACCGCGCAGGCGAGGTCAGGATCCATGTTCCAGCTACGCTCCTCCGAGTCGATGAAGACGGGCTTGGCCCCGAGATAGGTGATGGGGGCCGCCGAAGCGATGAAGGTGAGCGAAGAACACAGGACTTCATCACCCGGGCCCACGCCGGCGAGACGGAGGGCGAGATGCAGCGCAGCCGTGCCGGACGAGACAGCCACGGCATGTTTCGAGCCGACGATGACGGCGAAATCTTCTTCAAACGCGTCGAGATTCGGACCCGCCGGCGCGATCCAATTGGATTGGAAGGCTTCTAGGACGTGTTCGATTTCGGCACTGCCGATGTCGGGAGGGGAGAGGTAGATGCGGGGGAGAGGCATGAGTTTAAGGATTTAAATCAAAGGGAGACCGGAAACCGGATAGTTAGATGCATAACATTCTCGGGTGGCAGGTGGCAGCCCCAGGTGGCGGGTGGCGGGAAGGGGCTAGGTCGGGCTGGGTAGTGTCTGGTGTTTAACCTAAACACGATTGGGCAAACTTCTGACTATGTGTGCCGCCCCTATTCAACTTCGCGTACTGACCTTGGCTAACGAGTTATCTGAGAAGATTTACCGGCTGACCGACGGTCGTCTGTATCGAGGTGATGGGGTGCTGCGTAATCAAATTCGTCGAGCGGGCCTGTCGGTATCCAGCAATATCGCTGAGGGTGACGGGCGGAGGTATAGCCGAGAAGGAATTCGATTCTTCCAGATTGCCATCGCTTCCGCTGAAGAATGTAAGAGCCAGCTCGGCGTGGCTGGTAAACTGGGTGCGATTCCTGCTTCAGAGGCGAATCGTGCCATCGAAGACTATTCCGTCGTCTGCAGAATGCTTAACCGTCTCATTATCTCCCGTAAGTCACGTGGGGATAAGCTGGAGTGACCTGCCACCTGAATCCACCCCGCCACCTGCCACCCGGGGCTGCCACCCGCCACCCGGAACGAGGTATTCTTACTTCCACTTCTGATCTCCGTAAATCCCAAGCGAGGCAAGCGACTGCCACAGCGCTCCATTCGCGGGATCAGCAAATATATCCTCTACCCTACTCCCCGACGATATCCGTACAAACATCTGCTCATTCTTCTGATTAAGTCCATAAGCCCGAATATCTTTCCAGACGAGTGGCAGGCGTTCGAGTCGACCAAACAATCCGTTGCGCCAACCGGCTTCCTGTTCTTCGTAACGATTCGGTTCACCGTTCACGAGATGCCAGAAGGCGACATTCTGCTTCCCGCCGTTGGGGACGATATATTGGCC
>CANKZO010000056.1 GCA_947488485.1 Opitutia bacterium
CCCAAGTATGCCGACCCCGAGGGCGTGACCCAGCTCAGCGAACCCTACGAGGGCAAGGGCCCGGACCAGTTCGAAGCCATCCGGCAGTATATTAAGTCGGTGAAGTAGGATTTGATCAGGGGTAGGGGCAGGGGTCGGGGTCGGGGTAGGGATAGTAAAAACATAAACCCCTATTCATAATAGGTTTATGAGTTGGGATATCATGCCTACCCCCACCCCTGCCCCTGCCCCTACCCCTTACCGGCCGTCCTGCCGATATTCGGCTAGGCGATGCCTAGGAACAAACTCGACTCAGACCGCATCTCCTTATGCTCCGTCTCTACCCCAAGTCATATCTATGTCCCAACTCAATCGTCGTACGTTCATCAAGAACTCCGCCCTGGCAGCCGCCGTGGCTGGCATCAGCGCCCAGACCTACGCCCAGTCCACGGGCGCCAACGGTGACCTCCGTGTCGCTGTCGTCGGCTTCCGCAGCCGCGGTCTGGAACACATCAAGGAGCTCAAGAAGATCAAGGGCGTCCGCATCGTCGCCCTCTGCGACGTCGACGCCAAGGTCGTCGCCAAGGGCCTGAAGGACAACCCGGGCGCCAAGGGCTACACCGACATGCGAAAGATGCTCGAAGACAAGGACATCGACGCCGTCTCCATCGCCTCCCCGAATCACCAGCACTCCATCCAGGGCATCTGGTCGCTGCAGGCCGGCAAGCATCTCTACGTCGAGAAGCCCCTTTCGCATAACATCTTCGAAGGCCAGCAGCTCGTCGCCGCCTCGAACCACTTCTCCAAGCTCGTCGTCCAGGCCGGCACCCAGAGCCGTTCCGGCGTCGGCATCCGCGGCGCCATCAAGGACGTGCACGCCGGCAAGTACGGCAAGGTGAAGCTCGCCCGCGCCATCTGCTACAAGCGCCGCAAGTCCATCGGTCCGGCCCAGAAGAACGCCATCCCCTCCGAGATCGACTACGACCTCTGGCACGGCCCGGCCGACGTCCAGGAATCCATCCGCGGCAACGAGTCCGACAAGGTCCAGCACGCCGCCAACCAAGGCCCGGTCCACTACGATTGGCACTGGTTCTGGAACTACGGCGGCGGCGACCTTTGCAACCAGGCGATCCACGAGATCGACATCGCCCGCTGGTTCCTGAACACGCACGAAGTCTCCGCTGAGACCGTCTCCGTCGGCGGCCGCTTCGGCTACGTCGACTGCGCCGAGACCCCGAACACCTTCATCTCGATCCATAACTACGCCGACGCCCCGCTCATCACCGAAGTCTACGGCCTCACCTCCGACGGCCAGATCAACGGTCCGATGAACAAGTTCGGCCAGTTCTCCGAACTCAACAAGGGTCAGAAGTCGGCCAAGTCCCCCGACATCGGCATCATCGTCGAGTGCGAGAACGCCACCATCGTCGTTCCGGACTACAACTCCGCCCAGGTCTACGACAAGGACGGCAAGTTCGTGAAGACCTACGGCAAGACCGTCGATCAGGTCGACCTCACCGGCGGCGCCTCCGGCCACCACGCCAACTGGGTCGCCGGCATCCGCAAAGGTTCCAACGAAGGCATCCACGCCCCGGTCCGCGAGTGCCACCTGTCCACCGCCCTCGTCCACTCCGCCAACATCTCCTTCCGCCTCGGCGCGAAGAAGAGCGCCGGCGAGATCAAGGAAGCGATCAAGTCCAGCTCCGGCCTCGCCGAAGCCTTCGGTCGCATGGCCGAGCACCTCGGCCGTAACGGCGTGAACCTCGACGAATCCAAGGCCACCCTTGGCGCCCCGCTCACGCAGGACACCAAGACCGAACTGTTCACCGGTGCCAACGCCGAAGCCGCCAACCGCGACCTCGTCGCGAAGCGCGCCGGCCGCAAGGGCTTCGAGATCCCGACCACGTTCTAAGCTCCTCCGACGAAGCGGAGCGGTCGCAAGGCCGCTCCGCTTTTTCATCTCTAAACCAAATCATCCCTCCCATGAAAAAGACCCCGCTCCTCCTGAGCCTCTCGGCCGCCGCCCTCCTGATCGTGGGCTGCGCCAACAACGCCCAGACCGCCGCCCCCAAGGGCAACCCCAACAAAGTCGAGATCTTCAACGGCAAGGACCTCACGGGCTTCAAGAAGCTCGGCGGCGACGCCACCTACGCGGTGAACGCCGAAGGCGCCCTCGTCGGCACCTCGACCCTAAACACGCCGAACACCTTCCTCGCCACCGACAAGGACTACGGCAACTTCGTCCTAGAGTATGACTTCAAGAACGACCCGCGCCTGAACTCGGGCGTCCAGTTCCGCAGCCATTCCGAAGCCAAGGAAGTCGCCTACAAGGGCGGCGACGGCAAGCCCGCCAAGGTGCCCGTCGGACGCGTCCACGGCTATCAGGCCGAGATCGACACCGATCCGAAGAACGTGAAGAAGCCCGACACCGAGGCCCGCATGTGGTCCGCCGGCCTCTACGAAGAAGGCCGTCGCGGCTGGATCTTCCCCGGTTTCGGCGGCGGCGACGCCCTCGCCTTCTCCAAGCAGGGCCGTGAGCTCACCAAGATCGGCGAATGGAACCACGTGAAGGTGGAAGCCAACGGCAACCGCATCCGCACCTGGATCAACGGCGTGCAGCGCGTCGACGTCCGTGACGACGGCTACAAGACCGGCTTCATCGCCTTCCAGGTCCATGGCATCGGCAAGGACACCGCCAAGGCCGGCACCACCGTCCAGTGGCGCAACATCTCGCTGACGAAGATCCCGGACAACACCCTGTCCGAGTCCGAGAAGGCCGACGGTTGGAAGCTCCTCTTCGACGGCCGCTCCAGCAAGGGCTGGCGCTCCGCCAAGGGCCCGGACTTCCCGAAGGCCGGCTGGTCCGTCGAGAAGGGCATGCTCCACGTCGCCAAGGGTGACGGCAAGGAATCCGCCAACGCCGGCGACATCATCACGATCGAACGCTTCAAGGAGTTCGAAGTGTCCGTCGACTTCCGCCTGACCAAGGGCGCGAACAGCGGCCTGAAGTACTTCGTGCAGCCGAACCTCAACCAGGGCGCCGGCTCGGCCTTCGGTCTGGAGTTCCAGATGCTCGACGACGCCGTCCACCCGGACGCCAAGCTCGGCCGCGACGGCAACCGCACGGTCTCCTCGCTCTACGACCTGAAGACGGCCTCCAAGGACAAGCGCGCCAACCGCATCGGCGACTTCAACAACGCCTACGTGATCGCGAAGGGCACCAAGGTCGAACACTGGCTCAACGGCCGCCTCGTCGTCTCCTACGATCGCAACACCGCGGAATTCCGCGACCTCGTCGCGAAGTCCAAGTATGCCGATCCTAAGTACGGCAAGAACTTCGGCGAGTGGGCCGATGGCCACATCCTCCTGCAGGAACACGGCGACGAAGTCTGGTTCCGCAACGTGAAGATCCGTGACCTCGCCCCGAAGCCGGCCGCCAAGCCTGCCGCCAAGGGTAGCAAGAAGGCCCCGGCCAAGAAGGCCGAGCCCGCCAAGAAGTAAGCCCTCCCTGAGGCGCTGACGAAGGCCGGACGACGCAAGTCGCCCGGCCTTTTCTTTACCCGGGTGGCTGAGGCATTGCATGCGGGTCCGCGAAGGCTAGAAAAGCCTCACCCCGAGCCATGCGCCCCACCCTGCTCTTCGCCGCCCTCTGCGCGACCTTCATCGGTCACGCCACCGCTCTCTCTAAAGAACTAGACGCGGCGAACATCCTCTTCGTCATCGCCGACGACTGGGGCAACGGCCACGCCGGAGCCTACGGCTGCTCTTGGGTGAAGACGCCGAACTTCGATCGCCTCGCCAAGGAGGGCCTCCTCTTCCTCAACGCCTACACCCCGACGGCGAAGTGCGCCCCGTCGCGCTCCAGCATCATGACCGGACGTCACCCGTGGCTCCTTGGCGCCGCGGCCAACCATACGCCGAGCTTCCCGCCGGAGATCGGCATCCTGCCCGAGGCCCTGACCAAAGCAGGCTACTTCTTCGCTTCGACGGGCAAGGTCTGGGGACCCGGTGAATCGCTGAAAGCCGACGGCTCTCCCCGACCGATGACGGGCAAGGTCTATCAGAAGCGACGCCTCCAGCCGCCGACCAAGGCGATCGCTCCCAACGACTACGCGGCCAACTTCGCCGACTTCCTGGAGGATAAGCCCAAGGGTCAGCTTTGGTTCTTCTGGCTGGGCTTCCAGGAGCCGCATCGTGCCTACGAAGAAGGCAGCCATACGCGCTTCGGCAAGCAGCCCGGCGACGTGGACCGCGTGCCGAAATACTGGCCCGACAACGCGACGGTCCGCGGCGACATGCTCGACTACGCGGTGGAGGTCGAACACCTCGACGCCCAACTCGGCAAGGTGCTTGCTCAACTGGAAGCCCGCGGCGAACTGGACCGCACGCTGATCATCGTGACGTCCGACAACGGCATGCCCTTCCCCCGGGTGAAAGGCTCGACCTACGACAACGCCAACCACCTGCCCTTCGCCGTCCGTTGGCTCGGCATCCCTTCGTCGAGCCGTGGCCGCAAGGTCACGGAGTTCGTCAGTTTCGCCGACCTCGCGCCCACCTTCCTCGAGGCCGCCAATATACCATGGGAAGAGTCCGGCCTGCCCCCGACGTCAGGCCGCAGCCTCTTCGACATCTTCCGGTGGTCCGAGCCGCACCGCGATCCGCCGCCGACCGGCAGAGACTTCACCTTGATCGGCCGCGAACGTAACGACCTCGGTCGTCCCGGAGACGTCGGCTACCCGACCCGCGGCATCGTCAAGGACGGGATGATCTACCTTGAGAACATCGAGCCGTCCCGCTGGCCGGCCTGCAATCCTGAGACCGGCTACCTCGATACCGACGCGAGCCCGACGAAGAGCTTCATCCTCCAGGCGCGCCGCGCCGCCGGGACCGACCCCTTCTGGGAGCTCTGCTTCGGGATGCGGCCTGGACGCGAACTCTACGACCTCAAGACTGACCCGGACTGCGTACGCAATCTCGCCGCCGAGCGGGGCCCCGACGTGGAGAAACTACGCACTCTGATGTGGGCCGAGCTGAAGAGGCAAGGCGACCTCCGTGCCCTCGGCCGCGGCGCCGAATATGATGCCTTCCCCCACCCCGATCAACGTCGCCGCGGCTTCTACGAACGCTACCTCAAGGGTGAGCCCGTCGACGCCAACTGGGTCAGCAAGACCGACTTCGAGCCCAGCCCGATCAAGCCCGCCCGCTGACCATGCGCCTCCTCTCATTCCTCGCCCTGCTCTTCGCTGCGTCGGCGTCAGCCAAATCGGCGCCGGAGCGCCCGAACATCCTCTTCTTCTTCGCCGACGACTGGGGCCGCTTCGCGCGCATCTACGCCGAGCATGGCAATCTGGCCGGCACGAACGCACTGCTCCGCACGCCGAACCTCGACCGCCTCGCCAAGGAAGGCGTGCTCTTCCGCAACGCGCACGTCAACGCGCCCTCCTGCACGCCCTGCCGTAGCTCGCTGCTCTCAGGCCAGCACTTCTGGCGCACCGGCCGCGGCGCCATCCTCCAAGGCGCGGTCTGGGACGAATCGATCCCGACCTATCCCCTGCTCCTCCGCGAGGCCGGCTATCACCTGGGTAAGTCCTATAAAGTCTGGAGCCCCGGCTCACCGGCCGACGCCCCTTACGGCGGACAGCAGCACGCCTTCGAGAAGTCAGGCCGGGCCTTCAACAACTTCTCCGAGAACGCGACCGACCTCGTAGCGAAAGGCGCCACGGTCGAGGCGGCCCGCGCCAAGCTCCTCGAAGAGGTCCGCGGCAATTTCAAGGCGATGCTCGCGGCCAAGGCCGCTGGTCAGCCCTTCGCTTATTGGTTCGGACCGACCAATACCCACCGCGCGTGGGTGCGTGGCAGTGGCCAGAAACTCTGGGGTCTCGATCCCGACGCCCTCAAGGGCAAGCTGCCGGCCTTCCTGCCCGACGTCCCGGTCGTGCGCGAAGACCTCGCCGACTACCTCGGCGAAGTCCAGGCCCTCGACGCCGCGATGGGCGTGCTACTCGAAGAACTCGACCGCGCCGGTGAACGCAGCAAGACGCTGATCGCCGTGAGCGGCGACCACGGCGCCCCGGGCTTCCCGCACGGCAAGTGCAACCTCTACGGGTTCGGTACCGGCGTCTCGCTCATCGTCTCCGGCGCCGGCGTGCAAGGCGGACGCGTGGTAGACGACATGGTGACGTTGCCTGACCTCGCCCCGACCTTCCTCGAAGCCGGCGGCGTGAAGCCGCCCGCGGTGATGACGGGCCGTTCGCTCTGGAACGTCCTACAGTCCGATCGCCAAGGCCAGGTCGACCCGACCCGCACCTGGGTCGTCGCCGGGCGTGAACGTCACGTCGAGATCGCCCGCCCCGACTATTCGCCGTATCCGCAGCGCGCCCTGCGCACGCAGGACCACGTCCTGATCGTGAACTTCAAGCCCGACCGCTGGCCGCTGGGTAATCCGTACCGTCTCGACGGCACCAATGAGCCGACCTTCGACGAAGTCGCCCAGACGACTTTCGTGACGCTGCCTGACGATGATGCCGGCCCGACCAAGGCCTGGTTCGTCGGTGCCCGAAAATCCCCCGAGTGGTCCGCGCTCTTCGATAAGTTCTACGGCCTCCGCCCAATGTTCGAGCTCTACGACCTCAAACAAGATCCGCACGAGATGAACAACGTAGCCGAGTCACCCGCCTACGCCGCCGTGCGCAAGGAGATGACCGAGCGCCTCTTCACGATCCTCCGCGAGACGGGCGACCCGCGCATGCTCGAAGACGGTAAGTATTTCGAGACGCCTCCCCTCGCCGGACCGCTGCCTAACCAAGGCCAGAAACGCCTGCCCGGTGGCCAAGCCGCCAAGAAGGCCAAGAAGAAGTAGGCGTGTGAGAGTATAGAGTATCGAGTATCGGGGTTAATAGGTAGGGACAGCACCACGTGCTGTCCTAATCCTCGAATAGATTGCTTAAAACGGTATTAATCCGCGCCTCCTCGATTTCCTAATGGGCGACATAATCCGGCCCACTTGCATATATTCGGCATATAGAAAGTTGGCTGAATTCTTGGTGTGAGTAATAATTAGCGTCATGGAAAACCTCCGCACGCCTAACCTGAACCGACTAGGCGCTGTCTATGGACTGCTGTGGGGCGTCGTCGCCCTCGCGGTCTTGGAAAGCCTCGGAGGAGATTCTTTCAGGATGACTGGCTGGTATCTGCTGGGCAGCATCCCGACTGGCATCCTGGTGACTCGCCTGCTCGCGGGACGCCTCGGCAGGACGAAAGCGTGGAAAGTATGGACTTACGGCCCAGCGGCCTTGCTGCTGGGCACGCTGATCTTCGCCGCCTGCATGCTGGTCGTCTTCGCAGGCTATGAATTCTGCCGGGACCTGATTTGGGGGCAGCGGGGCGTGCTCGAATCGCTCCAAGGACTTCGCTTCCACGATTCGCTCATCATGTTCTGGTGGTACCCGCTCTACGGCTTCGCGACGATCGTGCCGATCTTCCTCGCCGTAGGCAACTGCTGGGACCTCCGCCGACGGATGATACCAGTAACAGCCCAAGGCTGACCCGATTGATAAAGTAAATGAATTCCTCCCTTCAGGTGACGCGAAAACCGAATCTCTATCGCCTCGGAGCGGCCTACGGCTTGGGCTGGGCCATCGTCACGATGTTCACCGAAGCCTGGATGACAGGGAGCTTCGTGACGTTTCAGCACATCCTAAGTTATGCCTTCCACTTGGTATTTGCACTCATCCCCACCGTCATCCTGACCCGGCTCAGCGGGGGATGGCTGGCCCGACGGACGGCTTGGACAATCGTCCCCTGCGGACTGCTCTTACTGATGGTGGCGATCAACATGATGGCGCTATCGTTCCTGCTCTTCGCTGGCGGACTCGAGGCCTTAAACTACATGGCTTATGTCGGGATGATCTTGATGACCGTCATGCCGATCGTCGGCCGTGATCTGCACTGGGTGATCATGGCGCTGGCCATCCTGAACTGCTGGGACCTACGGCGTCGGATGATGCCATCAACGGCCTTCCCCCAGCCCTAACTCTGGCCCTAGCTCTAGCCCTGCGTCCGCTTAAGCGGACGCTCTCACTTCTTCCCGAGCTCTTCACCGCGCTGCTTCGCGGCGATGAGGGCGGAGGCGACGATGGCGCGGAACTTACCGGCTTCCATCGCATCGAGGCCGGCCTTGGTCGTGCCACCGGGCGAGGTCACCTGGATGCGCAGGTTCACGGGCGTCTCGCCGGTGGCGGCGAGCAGCGCGAGGGAACCGCTAAAAGTCTGGCGGACGAGAAGCTTGGCCTGCTCGGGCGTGAAGCCCAAGGCGACGGCGGCCTCTTCGTAAGCGGCGACGTATTCGAAGAAGAAACCGGGGCCACTGCCGGAGACGGCGGTGACGGCGTCGAACATGGACTCAGGGAGTTCGATCACCGGGCCGAGACCAGAGAGGATCGCGTCGACGATCTGGGCGTCGGTAGCCGCGAGCGGGGTCGCGGAACAACGGGCGCTGATGCCCTGCCCGACGGCGCCCGGGGTATTCGGCATGGCGCGGGCGACATTGCGGGCGGACGAAAAGAACGCTCCGATGGTCGCGAGGCGCGTACCGGCGAGGATGGAGAGCACGAGTTTACCCTGCGCGAGCGTGGCGTAGGACTTATCGAGGTCGGCGAACTGCTGCGGCTTGCAGGCAAGCACGACCGCATCGGCGCCGGCGAGGAGCTCGGCCGGACTCGTGGCGACACGGACGCCGGTGGCCTTGGCCAGGTCGACCGCGGTGGAATCGTTGCCTCCGATGACGGTGATGTCACCGGGGGCGCAGGCGCCCGAACGGAGGAGGCCCTGCACCATGGCGCCTGCCATGCGTCCGGAACCGATGAAAGCGAGTTTAGGCATGATCAGAGGGCGCGTACGGCGGCGTCGAGGACTTCGCAGGCTTTGTCGATGTCCTTGCCTTCGTGGGCAGTGGAGATGAACGCGGTCTCGTAAGGCGAAGGCGCGAGGTACACGCCCTTGTCGAGCGCGGTGCGGAAGACCTTGCGATAAAGATCGCCGTTGGAGGCGATGGCCTGGTCGTAGTTACGAACTTTCTCGGTGTTGAAGTAGAGCGAGAACATCGAGCCGACCTGCGGGACCTGCAGCGGGATGCCCTTGGCCTGCGCGGCGGCGAGGAGCGTGTCACGCACGCGACGGCCGAGGACGTCGAGGCGCGCGAACGGATTGAGGGCCTTGAGCTTGCGGACGGACGCAAGGCCGGCGGCCATGGCGAGCGGATTGCCCGAGAGCGTGCCGGCCTGGTAGACCGGGCCGAGCGGAGCGAGCTTGTCCATGATCTCGACCTTGCCGCCGAAGGCGCCGACCGGGAGGCCGCCGCCGATGATCTTGCCCATGCAGACGAGGTCCGGGACGACGTCATGCAGGCCCTGCGTGCCGGCGAGGGAGAGACGGAAGCCCGTCATCACTTCATCAAAGATGAGGACCGTGCCGTGCTTCGTGCACAGTTCACGTAGACCGGCGAGGAAGCCGGCGTCCGGCAGGATCAGGCCGACATTTGCCGGGAACGGCTCGACGATCAGTCCGGCGATCTGGCCGGCGTTGGCGTCAAAGAGCGCGGAGAGCGCGGGGAGATTGTTATACTCGGCGACGAGCGTGTCGGCGGCGGTGCCGGGCGTGACGCCGGCGGAGTCAGGATTTCCCTGCGTGAGCGCGCCAGAGCCGGCCTTCACGAGGAGCGAATCGACGTGGCCGTGGTAGCAGCCCGAGAACTTGATGATCTTGTTGCGGCCGGTGTAACCGCGGGCGAGACGGATGGCGGACATCGTGGCTTCGGTGCCGCTGTTGGTCATGCGGACCTTCTTCACCGCCGGGACGCAGGAAAGGATCAGTTCGGCCATCTCGACCTCGAGGGGATTCGGGGTACCGAAGCTCGTGCCGCGGTCGAGGGCCTCGCGGATCGCCGCGCGGATATCCGGGTCGTTATGGCCGTGGATGGCCGGACCCCAGGTCAGGACGAAGTCCACCAGCTCCTGGTCGTCGGCCGTCGTCAGACGGGCGCCGTTGGCCGACTTGGTGAAGAAAGGGGTGCCGCCGACCGAGCGGAAAGCGCGGACCGGGGAATTGACGCCGCCCGGGATCATCGTGAGGGCGCGTTGGAAAAGCTGCTCCGAGGTATTCACACCTCCAGACCTACGGAGTCGGCCGTGAGGGGCAAGACGTCATGCGACAAAAAGGGCCGGAGTCTCGCGACTCCGGCCCGTCTTCGGCGCAGCCTGAGGCTACTTACTTCTTGCCGTCGTCGACGACTTCGAAGTCACCGTCGACCACCTTGCCGTCCTGTGACTTCTTCTTGCCTTCAGGGGCATCAGGGGCGGGACCAGCGTCGGCCTGCGGCTGTTCGCCAGCGGAAGCCGGGACGGTCTGGGCGGCGGCCATGAGCGCGGTCTGGAGGGCCGTGGCGGCCTTCTCGAAGTCCTCGGCGGAGGCGTCGGTCTTCTTGAGGGCTTCCTGGGCTTCCTTGAGCGCAGCCTCGGCGGAGGCCTTGGCTTCGGCGGGCATCTTCTCGCCGTTGTCGGCGAGGAACTTCTCGGCGGTGAAGACGCCAGCGTCGAGGCGGTTGCGGGCTTCGGCGAGCTCGCGGACCTTCTTGTCCTCTTCGGCATGGAGTTCGGCTTCCTTGCGGAGCTTCTCGACTTCTTCCTTGGAGAGACCCGAGGAGCCGGTGATGGAGATCTTCTGCTCCTTGCCCGAGCCCTTGTCGACGGCCGAGACGTGCAGGATGCCGTTGGCGTCGATGTCGAAGGTCACTTCGATCTGCGGTTCGCCGCGGCGCGCCGGCTTGATGCCGTCGAGTTTGAACGTACCGAGCTGCTTGTTGTCCTTCGCCATCGGGCGTTCGCCTTGGACGATGACGATGTCGACGGCCTCCTGATTATCGGAGGCAGTGGAGAAGACCTGCGACTTCTTGGTCGGGATGGTCGTGTTACGTTCGATCATCGGCGTAGCGACGTTACCATTAGTCTCGATGGACAGGGTGAGCGGGGTCACGTCGAGGAGGAGGACGTCCTTCACGTCGCCCTTGAGCACGCCGGCCTGGATGGCGGCGCCGATGGCGACGACTTCGTCCGGGTTGACGCCCTTATGGGGCTCCTTGCCGGCGAGGTTGCGGGCGATCTCGATGATCTTAGGCATGCGGGTCATGCCGCCGACGAGGACGAGCTCGTCGACCTGGGCCATCTTGAGCTCGGCGTCCTTGAGGCAGGATTCGAACGGACGGCGGGTGCGCTCGGAGAGGTCATCGCAGACCTTCTCCATCTGGGCGCGGGTGAGCGTGACGTTCAGGTGCTTCGGGCCGGAGGCGTCGGCGGTGATGAACGGCAGGTTGATGTCCACGGAGTTCGAGGACGAGAGGGCGATCTTGGCCTTCTCGGCTTCTTCCTTGAGGCGCTGGCGGGCCATCGCGTCCTTGGACAGGTCGATGCCGGTCTCCGTCTTGAAGCCGTCGATGAGCCACTGGATGATGCGTTCGTCCCAGTTGTCGCCGCCGAGCTCGGTGTCGCCGTTGGTCGCCTTCACTTCGAAGACGCCGCCGCCGATCTCGAGGACCGAGACGTCGAAGGTGCCGCCACCGAGGTCATAGACCGCGATCTTTTCGTCGCCCTTCTTATCGAGGCCAT
>CANKZO010000057.1 GCA_947488485.1 Opitutia bacterium
GGCAGGCTGACGATGAACAACGCCACGATCGAATCAACCGGGCGCGTCGCTAACGATGGCTCAGGCCGCGCGGTCGTCCCCTTCGACGGCGACCTGAACCCGACTGACCTGGTCGGCCGCGGCACGATCAAGGCGAGCAGCTACGCGCTCACCTACGGCGGCACGATCTCGGTGGTCATGAAGGGCGGAGCCGTGGGCACGGACGCGGTGGTCAAGACGGGGGCCGGCGACGCGGTCCTGTCTGCCGACAACACCTTTGCCGGCAATGTCGTGGTGACCAACGGTACCGGAGGTTCGCTGACGCTTTCCGGGGCCAATTCCTACGCTGGGACGACCACGGTCAACGCCGGCACCTTGGTGGTGAAGAACTCGCAGGCCCTGGGCAGCGCGACGGGCGCCACCACGGTGGCCGCGGCCGGCCAGCTTCAGCTGGTCTCGCCGATCTCGATCAGCTACGACCGGACGCTCAACGCCCAGCGGTCGTACTCGCTGGACATGGCTGAGCGGATCACGCTCACCGCGGGATTGTCGACCGCGACGCACGTCCACCTGTGGAGCAACACCGGTGTCAGCCGGATCTCGGACACCTTGACGCTGGCCGGCGCGGCCGGCACGCGCGTCAACCTCCAGGTGGACGGCAGCGACACCGTCACGGCCGCCTCCCGCCTGTATCTCGGGGCCGTCAACGTCAACGTAGGGGCCCAGACCTCGGTCGGCACGGGCACCGCGATATCGGGCTCCGGCGCCGACCTCTACCTCGACCTCACCTCGACCGGCTTCAACCGCCGGGGGCTCCTGGCAGTATCGGGCGACATGAACCTCGGGGTCGGCAAACTGACCGTCGCCGGAGGCGGCTACCTGTATTTGATGGGTAATAACAGCGGCACGACAGGTGTGACGACAATCGCGGACGGACGCGTGTATGTGGCGACGCCGACGGCGCTGGGCAGCAACCACGATGTGACGCTCACGGCGGGCATCCTCAACGTCTCTAACGACCTCGACATCGGAACCGGCAGGCTGACGATGAACAACGCCACGATCGAATCAACCGGGCGCGTCGCTAACGATGGCTCAGGCCGCGCGGTCGTCCCCTTCGACGGCGACCTGAACCCGACTGACCTGGTCGGCCGCGGCACGATCAAGGCGAGCAGCTACGCGCTCACCTACGGCGGCACGATCTCGGTGGTCATGAAGGGCGGAGCCGTGGGCACGGACGCGGTGGTCAAGACGGGGGCCGGCACGACGACACTTTCCGCAGCGAACGATTTTAACGGAGTAACTTCTGTCCTTGGAGGGGTTCTTAAAATAACGAATTCTTCGTCGCTTGGAGTAAACGGGAGTTTGGGGAATCACACTGTTGCATCGTCAGGAACGCTTGGCATCGGCATTTCGATGCCGAATTTAGCCGAAGATTTTATCATTTCTGGTGCAGGTTATAGCGGGGGTGCCATTAATAACATGGTAGGCTCGTCTGTTTTAACCGGCACGTTGGGCCTTGCCGGTGCGTCGACTATCGCGAATACCAACGCGGGCGGGTCGCTCACCCTGGGGCAGGGAGCTGCAATTACTGGTGCGTATGGACTCACTTTCACCGGCACGGGGCAGATTGTCGTTAATCGTTCTATTGATACCGGAACCGGGACTTTGACCAAGACCGGCACTTCGAAGCTCATCCTCAATTCTGACAGCGCCTTCTCGGGTGCGATCACGATCACGACTACGGACACCGCTGGAAATGGGCAGCTGATTGCTAACGCAAACCTCACGGGCGGCGGCGCTGTCAGTGTCGGGGCAAATTCCGTTCTCGGCGGCTATGGTTCAGTAGCCGGGTCTGTTACTGTCGCCCCTGCGGTCACTGGCACCAAGACGACGATTCGCGCCGGTGAAGCGAATCCCGACGCCCAAGGTGGCAAAGCAAACTTCGGCATAGGCGGCGCTTTGACCTTTACTGGTGCCGGCACGATTTCCGTTTCTAGCCCTACTGCCTATGTGGCCACGTCTTCGGGGGCCCCCCTAGAAGTCGGGGGTAATTTGGTCATGGGAGGGGCGGCTGGAACGGTCACGATTGACCTTAACAAAGTCATCCTCAAGCCAGGCACCTACCATATCCTCAAGCATGGCCGGACAAGCGGAGGTAGTCCCACTACGCTAGGTTCAACGGATTACGCAAAATTTAGCATCGCGAACGCAAAGATAGGTGTCGGCACGACGCGCAATCCTCGTGCGGTCTTGGTTGATGCGGCTGGATATCTCGATCTAGCGGTGACGGGAGGAGTCTTGTATTGGACAGGCCAATCCGATGCAGGCGGGAACCCCGCACAATGGGGAGTCGGATCCACCTTCAAGACCAATTGGCGCTTGGAGTCTAATGACCCTGCTCAAATCTCGGGCAACACCAAGTACGTCGCCAATGACGCGATCGTCTTCGACGACAGTCCGGTGGCTGGTGCGCCGACCAACATAACCCTTACGGCCATTCAGGACGCGTTCACCATCGAACTGAGAAATGTCACCAAGAGCTACAGTTTTTCGGGTTTTGGCATCAATGGGGATTCTTTGGATAAGATCGGAGGCGGCGAGGTCACCTTCAATGTCGCGAATACTTTCGGCACCTCCTCCGATCAGCGGACGGTGAAGCTTAGAGATGGGGCAATCAGGGCTGGAGCCAATAATGTACTCGGAGTCTACCAAGCCGACGTCTATGGCGTTTCGAACGACCCAGCAACTCTTGCCGATGAGACCAAGGCGCCCCGTCTCAGTTCCGACGGGACCCTAGCTCGATCTTTTGCGAATCGCTTCGAGCTGTACAGCGACGAGTTTATCCTTGGCGACTCGGTCAAAAACGGCGTTCTGACTATTTCGGGCATCGTTAATCTGGCCGGACCTAGCCGGGTCATCACTTTCGACTCGGACGTAGTGCTTACTTCCAAATTGATCGACCAGGAGGGGTCTCTCAACTTCGCCGCTTCCGCGGTCGCCTCGGGCACCTTCATCAAGAAAGGTCTCGGCAAGCTCACCTTGACGGCGGATAGCGCTTTCGGGAGCTCGTCTCCCAATGCAGAAGCAGGCACTGATTATAACGGCGATATCATCCTGAGCGCGGGCACCTTGCAGATAGGCAACAACGGCACGACCGGCAGCGTGGTAGGCAACATTGAAAACCGCGCCAACCTGATCTTCAGCCGAAGCAACGCGCTCACTTATGACGCGGTCATTTCAGGAAGTGGCACGATGGATAAAACGGGTATTGGTACCTTGACCCTGACGAACGATAATACGTTCTCAGGCCTGACCCGTGTGCTGCAGGGGGCGCTTATCGTGAACGGCTCACTGGGGGGCTCTGTGCAGACGAGTTCGAGCACTACTTTGGGTGGCGTAGGGCGAATCAAGGGCAACGTGACAGTCGCGGGGCTGCATTCGCCAGGAAACTCTCCCGGTATCCAGACTATCGGCGGTAACCTCACGTATGCTGCTGGATCTAGTATCAAGTGGGAACTCTCCGATAACACGAATCAGCAGGCCGCCACCCCAGTCTTCGACAACATCACGGTCGGCGGCAACCTGACTTTAGCCGGCGCGACTAGCCTGTCTCTTGATTTCAAGCCGGCGGCCTCTCTGGTTGATTGGACCAATCCTTTCTGGAGCCAGTCCAAGCAGTGGGAAATCATCACCGTAGGAGGTGTCACGACCGGCTTTGGCAACCTTACCTTGGCGTCGCCAATCCCTGATTGGATTGATAAGAATAGCGCACAATTCCACACGGCTCGCCCGGGCAGCAGTTTTAATTTGGTCAGCTCCGGTGGTTCTGTCTACCTGTCTTATTCGGCCGGCGTGCTGGCATCGCCACAGGTCAGCGACGTCGTGCTTCAGAATACGCACGTAGGCGTCGACTTCATCCCTGGTTTTGCGCAGATCATAAATAACGCTGCAATCGGTTCGGATAGTCTGGATGCCACGATTACTGGATCTGTCGGTGGCAAGGTCATTTTGCCTGGTTCGTCGAGCGTATTGGGAATCGCGGCTGCCGAGAGTGGTACGATAGGTGTTTCGCTCGCCCGTCCTGCGCAGCCCGGCATTATCACGGATTCGGCAAATGTGGCGTTCGTTTCCCAGCCCAGCGGTACGGCCCTGGGATCGCTGTCGATCCAGGTTTCAGGGACGGCCTACGAGTACGCGGCTCCCTCGGTCCCCGTTACGGTCGACATTGGTAAGGTCCGCCTGGGATTGGCCACTTCCGCATTCCAGACTTTCCAGACGGCGGCTGTCGCCATCGCTAACCTAGCGACCAGCTCGACCTACGGCGAATCCCTCGCGGCCACTTGGTCGACGCCGCAGTCCTCCAACGTCGTCACCGCCGGTACGATCGTGGCGCCTATTGCGCCCGGTGGCACGAGCTCGGCCCTCACGGCCTCGCTCAGCACGCCTGTTTCCGCCGGCCTCCAGTCCGGCAGCGCGACGCTGGCGCTCACTTCCGTGGCCGTAAGCGGCTCCGGTCTAGGTAATACAATCCTTTCGCCTGCTACCGTAGGTTTAACTGGCACGGCTTATAATGCCGCCGTCGGCTCGGTCGCCTTGGCTGACCAGGTCATCGACCTTGGTCACGTGCGCGTCGGCCAGGCCTTTACGGCCAGATCCATCCAGGTCTCCAACACTGCCGTTACGGGCGCCTTCACCGAAGTCCTCGACGCCGTCTTCGCCGCGAGCGACGCCGGTGTGGTCGCCAGCGGGTCCATCTCCGGGCTAGTCGCCGGATCGAGTAGCCAGGCAATGTCCGTGAATTGGTCGCAGACCGCCACCGCTGGCGTCTTCAACAAGAACACGACCATCCGCATGTCGACGTCCGGCTCCGGCTTGACACCCGAAGTCGTAGGTACCCAGCTCATTCAGATCACCGCTACCGTCGACGAGATCGCGTCGATCGTCGCCCCCTCGCCCGTCTACAGCGGCCGGGTGCACGTCGGTGGTTCGTTCAATCAGGTGGATGTCTCGGTGACCAACGGGGTCGCGGGCACGACCCTTGAGAACCTCTCGGTGGCGGTGAATAGTTCCGCACTTCCCGTCGGCCTGACCGGATCGGGCTCGGTGTCGGGCCTGGCTGCCGGCCAGACTTCGGCGAATGCCATCCAGGCTCGCATCACGGATACGACGACCCAAGGCGATGTGACCAAGGTCCTGACGCTCTCAGGCCAGTCCATCTCTCAGAATCTATCGCTGGCCCCCATCGATCTTAGCGCAACCGTGAACATCACGGGTTTAGCGTACACGGGCAAGAGCACCTGGCTGGCCGGCAACAACGATTGGACCGACGGCTCAGTTGAGGCACACTGGGCTCGCTGGCAGCGCCTCGGCGGTATTCCTGGTCGAGATGGGGTTCTCAGCGTGGGCGACACCGCGACCTTCGCGGGCGCCTCGTCCGAGGCCGTGCGCCTCAACGGTCTCTCGCCTGAGCTCCAGGCGCTGATCTTCAACGGCAACGTCGGCGCGACGCTGACGGCTGCTGCGTCCGAATCCTTCCTGATGGGACAAGGTGCTGCTCTTGCCGAGGTCAAGGTGCAGTTGGGCGCAAACGTCCTCAACGTACCGATGAGCCTATACAAGGACCTCCAAGTTACGGCTACCGCCGGAGCCTCGGTTTCCTTTGGAGGTGCGATTTCGTCCTTCGCGGCTAATAATCTCACGATTGTCGGGTCCGATTTGACTAGGCTCGGCGGCACGGCGGATTTCTCGGCTTCAGTCGGGGGTGGCCTTGCTCTCACCGTTCAAGCTGCTCGTCTGACCTCTTCTATCGATCAGACGTTTGGCGCGGGAACTCTTAAGAGCGGTGAACTGCGTTCGTCTACGGTGACTCCAGGGGCGGTCAATCTGACGTTTGCTTCCCTTGAGAATGTCACTTCGGGCACCGCATACGACCGCTTCGTCCTTGGTGACGCGCTCAACCCGTCGAAACTGGCCATCAACCTGTCTTCGGCGTCCTTCGTAGATGTGAAGAGTGGCGATTTACGTAACAACGCGGTGGTAAATGCTCCCATTGTGGTCCGTAACAACGCCTTACTTGGCGGTGTGGGGAGCTCTCAGGGATTAACCGTCGAGAACGGTGGTAAGTTCGCCCCGGGTAATTCGATCGGTGCCTATTCCGCCAGCTCACTCACGCTCAGCAATTCTTCGATATTCAACGTCGAATTCAACGCTAACAACGCTGATTTGGTGCAAGTCACAGCTGGCCCTACCTTGCTCAACGGGCAGCTCTTAGTCTCTTATTTCAGTCAAGTGGCCGGGGATAGTAATATCACTTCTTCGACCCGTTACACCATCGTTGACAACGCAGGCCACATCTCAACGGGTAGTTTCAGCGACGTGTCCTTTGACTCAGTGACGGCGGCCCTTTTCCCGCTCTTCACTCCCCGCGCCCAGATCTTCGCTGATCGCGTCGAGTTATATTTCACGGAGCTCAGCGTCACAGGTCCAGGGGTTCCCGGTGCTACGGACGTCAACCTAGGCAGTACGCACGTAGGACAGCCTTTCGTGCCGGGTTTCACGACGATCTACAACACGGCTTCTTCGGGCTCTGGGTCCATTGATGCCGCACTTAGTCAGACTGGCTCCACTCCGGGCATCGTGATTCCTCCCGTCGGGGTGACCGGCGTCCTGCCTGGCGAGACGAAGACCAGTGACGTCACACTGATTACGCCGACCTCAGCTGGCGAGAAGAACGGACAGGTTCTCGTCACGTTCACTTCACAGCCTGGTAATGTAAGCGCGGGAAGCACCGTCATCAATGTGACGGGAACAGCTTACGAGTATGCGAGCGCCAATGTCCTCAATTCGGTGGACCTTGGAAGCATCCGCCGTGGTTCATTGCTCTACGGAACTTTCCAGGCGGCTACCGTCCCCCTGACTAATCTGGCCACGTCTGCTGCCTATGGAGAAAAGCTGACCGCTCTTTGGGTCGGTACGAGTTCCCCTGATGTCATCGCGACCGGAGCTGTGACGAACCTGGCCCCCCAGGCTTCAAGCAACGCATTGAGCCTGAACCTCAATTCGTCTCTCTTGGCGGGAGCCTACTCGGAAACTGCTACGTTAGGAATGACCTCTGTGGCGGTCGCTGGTTCTAATCTGGACAATACGTCGACCACGCAAGCCATTGGGGTCATCGGCAAGGTTTACGATCCGGCCGCAGGTTCTACGACTGCGACGCTCAATCTGGGAACGACTCGTGTCGGCACTAATTTCCAGGCCAAGCAGTTCGCGGTCAGCAATACGGCGACAGCGGGAGTTTACACCGAAACGCTCAAAGCTGATTTCATTTCGACCAGCGCCAACCTGACTACTTCGGGGACGCTGACCAGCCTGGTCGCAGGCCAGTCGGCGTCGACCTTGGGAATCGGCTCCTCCAGCGTTACGACGCCGGGACTACTCTCCGGAACGACCACGGTCCGCTTTACTACGGAGGCCCAGTCAGGTTCCGGCTTGCTGAACGAAGTCGTTGGCTCCCAGGTCGTGGCTGTCTCGGGCGTCGTTTCGGCGCCGGGCAGCCTCAGAAACGATCAGACGCATAATAGCGTCGCCAACACCGTCTTTAGCGGGCCGGAGCATGGCATTCACGTGGGCGCTTCTTTTGGACAGGTCGATGTCCATGTTGAAAACCCGCAGGCTAACTTGGCTTGGGTGCCGTATACCGAAAGCCTCACGGTTGGCTTAGCCCCAGCGGTCGCTGGTCTATGGCATAATGGCGCCAGCATCGCCTCGCTGGCTCCGACGGTCAACGACACCACGACCTTCAAGGCTAGGATTACCGATACCACGACCGCAGGTGACGTGACGAAGCCGCTCACGTTCACGGGCCTGTCATTGTCTCCAGATGGCGTCCTCCCAGACCTAACCGTGGCCTCCCTGGTAGTAAATATCACGGGCCTGGCTTACACAGGTAAGGGGACTTGGTCCGGTGGCAGCGGCACCTACGATGACTGGTCGAAGTGGGCCCGTCTCGGCGGCCAGCCGGGCATCGATGGTCTTACTCTTAGTCGCGATGACACCGCTACCTTCGCAGGTGCGGGCGGTAATTCCGTCACTATGAACGGTGTTTCGCCTATGCTGCAGGCGCTTAACCTCACCAGCAGCGGTGGCACCACCCTAACGGCAGCTGGCGCTGAGTCGATCGACCTCGCGCGTGGCAGTGCGCTGCCGGCCGCGATGCAGGTTAGCGGAGGATCGCACCGTATGGGCGTTCCGGTAGCTCTTTTCCAAGACCTGACCATCAACGTAGGCTTAGGATCTAAGCTGACCTTCGCTTCGGCGGTGACGACAGCTGGCGCGACAGCACTGACGGTCAATGGTATGGGCACGGTCGATTTCCTCACTGGGGTTACGGGCAACCTGGACCTGTCTCTACGGGGCGGAGCGACCGTGAGTACCGGCGTTAACCAGTTGTTCGGCGATATGGATCTCAAGTCCGGGACGGTTAAGTCCTCGGCTTTGGGGGCTACCGTGAGCAACGTTACGGCAACCTCGCTTGTGAAATCGACGCCTGACACCGTTTACCTCGGCGACAAGGAGTCTCCGACGAAACTGGTAATTGCCGGGACTCTACCCTTGGCGGATGTCGCTGCGGGTGTGCTTCGGAATAACGCCAACCTCCAGGCTCCTGTGACGGTCCGAGCTAACGCGACGCTTGGTGGTGTCGGCAATTCGCTCGCCGTTAACATCCTTAACGACGGCCACCTCGCACCTGGCAACTCCATCGGCACTTACACGACCACGTCGCTGACCTTGAATCCGACTTCGAACTACGATGTCGAGTTCAATAGGGCTAGCGCAGACAAGACGATTGTGACGAATGGGCCGACCGTCCGCGCCGGCAAGATCAACGTCATTTTCCTGAATGACCCGAATGTCGCCAACGCAGCCGACTTCAAGGACAAGGTGTTCATTATCATCGATAACACCGGACATACCGCTACGGGTACTTTCGTGGCTTCCGACGTAGCCTTCGACCCCGCGACGGCGTCGGCATTCCCGTCGTATTCGCCGAAGGTCCGGATGTTTGATGATCATACGGAACTCTACTTCCTCCTGACGCAGAACTTCGGCACCCCGCGGACGATCTCGAGCCTCCCGAACATCATGGGTCGCACCCAGTCGATGTTCGTGCACTCGATCGCGGGCGACCCGTATGCCCGTCTGCTGGCCCGTGGCCCGTCTTCGGCCCGTGGCGTGACTCAGAATTCGTTCCTGAGCTCCAAGGACAATCTCGATGAGGCCGTTTCCGGCGCCCAGGATAATACCTGGGTCGAAGGCTATGCCCAGACGATCCAGGCCCGCCAGGGGTCAGGCAACTGGGGCTACGATTACCAACTCGGAGGCGTCGCCGCCGGTATCGACCTCATCCGTGATCAGGACTGGGTCATGGGCCTGGCGTTCGGTATGTCGCAGTCCGAGGCCAAGCATGAGTATAACCGCGATAAGACCTCGGCGACGGCCTATGACCTCGGTCTTTACACCGCGGCCACGGGCGATGACTCAACGGTCAGCTTCGTGGCCTTCTACTCGAACTATGACGTGACGCACACGCGCCAGGTGGACATGGACTTCACGACCCGTCCGGCATCCGGCAAGCCGAAGGCTTTCCGGACCGGCGTCGAACTGGGTTACGATTCAAACGTATTCCGCACCCCGGATTCGAAGACTTATCTCCGGATGGGCCTCGGTGCCGGCGTTGCGCATCGTGATGGGTTCACCGAGAAGGGCGAAGATGCCATCATCATGAACTTCGACGCGGTCAACATGCCTTACTTCCAGCTGGATATGGGTATGGGCTACTCGACGGATCTGTTCGAAGGCGACAAGACTTGGCAGTTGTTCGGCGAGGGCATGTTCACGCGCCACGTGGTTGCTGCGAATCCGACCACTCTGGCTCGCTTCGTGAACGCCGTCGGCAGCAGCGGCGAAGTCACCGTGCCGAGCCCCGAGTATACCTACATCCAGTTCCAGCCGACGGTCGGCGTGTCCTGGCGCGAGGGCCTCGGCTCGGCTGAGTTTAAGGTTTTCGCCGAGATCCGCGGCGGCAAGACTGCCCCGGGCGCCAGCGCGAGCTACAAGCTGAGGTTCTAGCGCGAAGCTTCGCTTCGCGAGGGGACACGTGGGCAAGGTGACACAGTGACACGGGGAAAGACAGGGCGCCGTAAGGCGCCCTTCTTGTTTATGTACGGTGTTAGCGGTTAGCGGATGGGACCGCGTCACGACATAGAGGCATCTCATGGGAGGACTGAGTAGAGGACTGAATGGAGGGCTGAATGGAAGGGGAGATGGCTGAATCGATGACAGAGGGCTGCGTCGATGGCGGAATGGTTTCCCAGCTAATCATCCGGTTTCCGGTCTCCCCTTGAGTTCGTGTCATTCCCATCCGCTAACCGCCAGCCGCTGACCGCTTTGACCTATTATGCTCCGAACTGGTCATATCAGTAAGGGGAACGCGGTTGCCACGCAGGGCGGGGTGAAACAGAAGTAAGCAACCCCTTACCCCGCCATGCATATTACCTGGATTGATTGGGTCATCGTCGTCGCTTCGATCCTGATCTGCTTCGTCCCCGCGCTGTTTCTCGCCAAGCGCTCGAGCGGTAGTACCGCCGAGTTCTTCGCCTCCGGTCGCTCGGTGCCGTGGTGGCTTGCCGGTCTCTCGATGGTCGCGACGACATTTTCGTCCGACACCCCGAACTGGGTGACTGAGCAGGTCCGTAAATACGGCGTCGCCGGCAACTGGCAGTGGTGGGCCTTCGTGCTCACTGGCGTGGCCACGGTCTTCTTCTTCGCTCGCCTGTGGCGCCGCTCGGGCGTCATGACCGACCTCGAGTTCTACGAGCATCGCTACTCCGGTACCGCCGCCTCGGTCGTCCGCGGTTTCCGCGCAATCTACCTCGGGTTGTTCTTCAATTGCTTCATCATGGGCATGGTGACCTTGGCTGCCTGCAAGATCGCCAACATCCTATTCGGCATGCCCGCTTGGCAGACCATCGTCGTCTGCGGGATCCTGAACGTCGTCTTCGCCGCTCACTCCGGCCTCTGGGGTGTCCTGGTCATCGATATGATTCAGTTCTTCATCAAGATGACCGCCGTCTTCGCCGCGGCTTGGTTCTCGCTCGTCGAGGTCGGCCGCCGTCTGGCCGGCGACGCCAGTGGCTGGACTGGACTGAAGTTGCTCGTAGAAAAACTTTCCACCCAGCAGGTCGTCACGACCGACGGCGTGCCGGTGATGTCGGTGTCGGACGGCAGGGGTCAGCCGATCCTGGACATGCTGCCGAACTTCACGATGTCGGAGCTGGCGTTGATGATCTTCATCCTGCCGATCGCCATCAGCTGGTGGGCCAACTGGTATCCCGGCGCCGAGCCTGGCGGTGGTTCCTACATCGCGCAGCGCATGCTGGCTTCGAAGTCGGAGAAGGATTCCCTCGGCGGCACGCTCTTCTTCAACGTCGCCCATTACGTGCTGCGCCCTTGGCCGTGGATCATCACCGCTCTGTGTTCCATCATAGTCTACCCTGACCTCGCCGCGATCAAGTCGGCCTTCCCGAACGCCGACCCTGCGCTCATCGGCC
>CANKZO010000058.1 GCA_947488485.1 Opitutia bacterium
CCCGGCCCATGAAATCCCGGAAGAGTTTCTCGGCCGGCTCGGAGTTGCCCTTGGCCAGGACCTTAGCCCTCAGTTCCCGCCCGACCCGGGGGTTCAGGACCCCCTCCTTGAGGAAGCGGGTGAAGGCATCGGCCTCGAGGGCCTCGGCCCACTTATACGAATAATAGCCGGCGGCATACCCCGTGGCGTCTGAGAAGAGGTGGTTGAAGCGGCGGGCCATGGCCGGTCCCCGGCGGGTGGTCCGGGCCTGCCAGTCGGCGAAGTCCTCATTCCAATGGGAGTCCAGGTCCCGGCCGCGGAGCTCCTCGGCCCGGATGTGCAGGTCGAGGTCGAGCTTCGAGAAGGCCAGCTGCCGCATGCAGGTCGAGGCCGAACGGAAGTTCGCGGCGGCATCGAGCTTGGCCAGGAGATCGGACGGCAGCGGAGCGGCGGTCTCGTGGTGTCGGGCGAAGACGGCGAGGGACTCTTCCTCCCAGCACCAGTTCTCCAAAATCTGCGAAGGCAGCTCGACGAAGTCCCAGGCGACGCGCACGCCGGAGAGGGATTCGACTTCGACTTCGCTGAGGAGGTGGTGGAGGAGGTGGCCGAACTCGTGGAAGACCGTGGTGACCTCGTCGTGATTGAGCAGCGCCTGCTTGCCGGCGACGGGCGGCGTGAAGTTGCCGCACATCAGGCCGAGGTGCGGGGCGAACGAGCCGTCGGGACGCGGGCCGCCGGTACGGAAGAAGTTCATCCACGCCCCACCCCGCTTCGATTCGCGCGGGAACCAATCGGTGTAGAAAGAGCCCAGCAGGCGGTCTCCATCGCGCACTTCGTAGAAGCGGACCTCAGGATGCCAGACGCAGATCGGGGCGCCGTCGACACGCGGTTCGGCGGCGCGGACGACGGTCTTGGCGCCGGTGGCCTGATCGATATGATAAGTATCGCGGGCGACGACCTGGATGCCGAAGAGCCCGCCGAAGAGGCGGAACATGCCGGCGATCACGCCGTCGACCGGGAACCACGGACGCAGGGCCTCGTCGTCGAAATCATATTTCTCGCGGCGCATCTTCTCGGACCAGTAACCGAACTCCCACGGATGCAGGGAACGCAGCGCGTCACCGGCCTTGGCGGCGCGGTAGTGCTCGAGCTCGATGCCTTCCGCCTGGAACTTTGGACGGATGCGCTGGCCGATATCCTCGATGAACTTAAGCGCCGTGTCGCCCGTGCGGGCCATGCGGCGGGCCGTGGTGAAATCGGCGAAGTGCTTCTTACCGAGGAGGCGGGCCTTCTCGTGACGAAGCGCGAGGATCTCGCCGACGAGCGCGGTGTTGTCCCAGGCGTCCTTCAGGCCGACCTGACCGAGGCCTTCCCAGCACTGGCGGCGCAGGTCTTCGTCGTCGGCGTATTGCAGCACCGGGAAGACCGAGGGGGACTGCAGCGTGAAGCGCCAGGCCTCCGGCTTGCCCTTGGCGGTCGCGGACTGCTTCGCCGCGGCGAGCGCGCTGGCGGGCAGGCCGGCGAGGCGCTGGGCGTCTTCGATGAAAAGCTCCCAGGAGTTGGTGGAATCGAGGACGTTCTCGGAATACTTCTGCGTCTTCTCCGCGAGGTCGGCATTGAGCTTCGCCAGACGGGCCTTCCCTTCCGCCGGCAGGTCGGCGCCGTTCTCTTCGAAATCGGCGATCGTCTCCTCGAGGAAGCGTCGACGAACGCCCGTGAGGGCCTTGGCGTCGGCGGTCGCCGCGTAGGCCTTGAAGACGGCCCAAAGTTCCGGATCGAGCGTCAGCGACGTGAAGAACGCGGTGACCTCGGGCATCATCGCGTTGTAGGCCTTGCGGAGCTCCGGGGAGTTGAGGACCGAGTCCAGGTGCGAGACCAGACCCCAGGCGCGGGAGAGGTCCTTGGTCGTGGCTTCGAAAGCCAGGAGCACCTTGGCATAGGTCAGGTCGGCGCCCTTCGTGTGCTTGAACGCGTCCACGTTGGCGCGGGCGCGGCGCAAGGCCTCGCGGATGTCCGGCTCGACGTTTTCGGGCTTCAGGCTGCTCCAGTCGAAAAGGAACTCGTCGGCGAGGAAGGGGTGCACGCCATCAGCCTGCGGGAATGGGGCCGGATTTCAAGGCAACCCTACGGACGAAAGCAGCGAGGGCTTGCGGGGAGGCCGCGGCGGGCACACTTTGCGGCATGAGCAAGTTGGAGGCAGTGCCCGTCACCGGCATCGAGGTCATCCCCGTCAAGGGAGGCAGCGCCGTGTTCCTCGTGACCGCCCTCAAGACCATGTTCATCCAGGTCGACCCCGCCGTCGGCGAAGCCCTGCAGGGCGCCTTGGACGGACGCATCCCGGATCGCCCGCAGTCCCATGACCTCATGCTCCACCTCCTGCTCGGCCTCGACGCCGCGGTGGTCCATGTCGCCATCGTGGACGTCAAGGACGGCGTCTTCTTCGCCCGCATCCTGCTCGGGCAGGACGGCCCCGTCGCCCGCAAGGTCGCCGAAGTCGACGCCCGCCCCAGCGACGCCCTCGTGCTCGCCGTGAAGGCCAAGCGCCCGGTCTTCGTGGCCAAGGCGGTCTTGGACGCCTGCGATGACATGGCGGAGACGCTCGCGCGGCTGCGCAAGCAGGCGTGAGCGGAGCCCTGCCAGTCCCCGTCGTCGCCGGCACGCGCCCCTCGGTGCTCGCGCCGATGCAAGACGTGACCACCACCGGCTTCATGCGCGTCATCGGCCGTCGCGGCGCGCCGGACTGGTTCGTGACCGAGTATTTCCGGGTCCACGAGAGTTCCACGCCCGAGAAGCACATCGTCGACTCCGTGGTGAATCACGGCACCGGCCGGCCGGTCTTCGCGCAGCTCATCGGCGAAGACACCCCCCACATGCTCCGGACCATCCGTGAGCTGGGCAAACTGCCCGTGGCCGGCATCGACCTCAATATGGGCTGCCCTGCGCCCAAGGTCTACCGTAAGAACGTCGGCGGCGGCCTCCTGCGCGACCCGGCCAAGATCGACGAACTCATCGGCGCCATGCGGCAGGAGATCCCAGGCCTCTTCACCGTCAAGATGCGCATCGGCTTCGACGGCCAGGAACGGTTCGACGAAATCCTCGCGATCGTCGCCAAGCATCAGGTCGACCTTCTCACCGTGCATGGACGCACCGTCAAAGGCCTCTATTGGTCGGAAGTGGATTACGTCGCCATCGCCAAGGCCGTCGCGTCGGTCCCCTGCCCCGTCATCGCCAACGGTGACGTCACCTCGGCCGCCAAGGCCCAGCGCCTGCTCGCGGAAACCAAGGCGCACGGCATGATGATGGGCCGGCACGCCATCCGGAACCCGTGGATCTTCCGTCAATGGCGCGAAGCCCAGCAGGGCCTGACCCCGTTCAAGCCCACGCTGACCGACGTGCGGACCTATATCCAAGAACTCGCCGACGAATGCTGCGACGCCGCCAAGGCGACGGAGAAGCAGGCCGGGCGCCTCAAGAAATTCCTCAACTTCATCGGTCTCGCCGTGGATACCGAGGGCAAGTTCCTGCACGACATGCGCCGGACCGAGAACCTGCCGGACCTGTTGAAGTGTTGCGACGCGCACCTGCTGGGAGCGCGCGCGGGCGAGACCTATCCCGACGAGCCGAACCGCGGCCTCATCGCGCGTCCGACGCGCGAAACCCAGCAAGGTTGCGGGCTCTGAGCATAATCAGGGGGGCCGGACCCGAGCCGCCCCTTGACTCTCGCCGATTGCCCCTAAACTTGAAGGCATGATCAACCTCACCGAAGCCGCTGCCCAGCAGATCAAGGTGCTGCAGAAAGCCCAGGCCAACCCCGAGTCCGTCCTCCGCGTCCTCGTGGAGACCGGAGGCTGCTCCGGCTTCGAATACGGCATGGCGTTTGACATACGTAAGGAGGGCGACCTCGAGTTCGAGAGCCAGGGCATGAAGATCCTGATCGATCCGACCAGCCACGCCTACCTCGACGGTTCGACCGTGCACTTCGACGATGGCCTGCACGGCAAGGGCTTCGAAGTCCGCAACCCCAACGCCTCCAGCACCTGCGGCTGCGGCAAATCCTTCAGCTAAGCCATGAACACAGCTCTCCGCCTGTCCTTCGCCGCGCTCGCCTGCGCCCTCGTCGCCTGCTCGTCCGAAGCGGACCAGAAGGCCCCCGCCCAGCCGGTCGCCACGCCCGCCCCTGCCGCCTCTCCCATGAAAGACTCCGCCCCCCAGTCCAAAGTCTCCCAGGTGCTCGTCACGCTCGATGACGGCAAGGGCGGCGTCGGCAAGCCCGTGCTCGTCGACAAGGTCGTCAAGACCGACGCCGAGTGGGCGGCCATGCTGACGCCCGACCAGTATTTCGTCACGCGCGCCAAGGGCACCGAACGTCCGTTCTGCGGCACCCTGCTCGACAATAAGAAGACCGGCACCTACCACTGCGTCTGCTGCGACCTGCCGCTCTTCTCTTCCAACGCCAAGTTCAACTCCGGCACCGGCTGGCCCAGCTTCTTCCAGGGCGTGTCGAAGCAGAACATCGCGACCATCACCGACAATAGCCACGGCATGAGCCGCACCGAGATCCTTTGCGCGCGCTGCGACTGCCACCTCGGCCACGTGTTCGAAGACGGTCCCGCCCCGACCGGCCTGCGCTACTGCCTCAACTCCGAGTCCCTCAAGTTCAAGGAACTCAAGGGAACGTCGGAGAAGAAGTAACTTACTTCTTCTTCGCCTTCGACTTCGAGGCCGCCTTCTTCACCGGGGCGGCCTTCTTCTTGGCTACGACCTTGGTGGGCGACTTCTTGACGGCCTTCTTCGCGAGGGGCTTCTTCACGACGGGCTTGGCCTTCGGCGCGACCTTCTTCGAATTCTTCACGGCCTTCTTGGTGACAGGCTTAGCCGCCTTCTTCGCAACCGGCTTGGCCTTGGCCTTCGGGGCGACGACCTTGCCGGAATGCACCTTCGCGAGGCGCTTGGCCACGGCGGGTTCGACGTAAGGAGCGGGGGCCTTCGGGCGCTGGTCGACCGGGCCTTTGACCGCGGCCCAGAGCTTGTCGCGGAATTCCTGGATGCCTTCCTGCGAGTAGCAGGAGATCGGGATGACCAGGTCCTTCACGCGTTCCTGGAACTTCTTGAGCTTCGCGGCGGCCTCCGGGAGGTCCATCTTGTTGGCCACGATGATGCGCGGCTTGGACGCGAGGATCGGCGAGTAGAGGCGCAGTTCGCGCTCGAGGATGCGGTGATCGTCCCACGGCTCGCGGTTCTCGCTACCGGCCATGTCGATGATGAAGACCAGGAGCGAGCAGCGCTCGACGTGGCGGAGGAACTGGTGGCCGAGGCCGCGGTTCTCGTGCGCGCCTTCGATGAGGCCCGGGATGTCGGCCATCACGATGCGGTCGAAGCGATCGGTGTAATCGATCACGCCCACGTTGACGTGCAGGGTCGTGAACGGATACGGCGCCATCTTCGGACGGGCGGCCGTGAGGAGATTGGTCAGGGTCGACTTACCGGCGTTGGGGTAGCCCACGAGGCCGATGTCGGCGATCGTCTTGAGCACGATGCGGAACTTACCTTCTTCGCCCGGGTAGCCCGGGGTCGTGCGACGCGGGGCCTGGTTGACCGAGCTCTTGAAGTTCATGTTGCCGAGGCCGCCCTTGCCGCCGGCGAGAAGCACGACGCGTTCGCCATGCTCGGTGAGTTCGGCTACGAGGCGGTTGGTGCCCTCCTCGAGGACCTGCGTGCCCGGAGGCACCGGCAGGATCAGGTCGCCGCCATCGGGACCCGCGCACTGGCGGCCCTGGCCCGGAGCACCATTGCGGGCGCGACGGTGCGGCTGCCAGCGGTAGGCCTGCAGGTCGCCTTCGTTACGGTCGCAGACCAGGACGACGTCGCCGCCCTTGCCGCCGTTACCGCCGTCGGGTCCGCCCTTCGGGATGAATTTCTCGCGACGGAAGCTGACGCAGCCGTGGCCGCCGTCACCGGACTTCAGTTCAACCTTGGCTTCGTCGATAAACATTTGCCCCCAAGGTAGGGCGTCCCCGGCCCCGAGGGCGAGGAGGAAAGGCGGCGGCTCAGCGTTCGAGTCCGCGGGAACGGCGCAACCAGCTCTCGATCGGGGAGAAGAAGATAAGATCGGCGAGGAGTCCCACGATCATCACCACCGCCATGACGCCCATGACCTGGTCCATGCGGAGCAGCTCACGGCCGGCGTTGAGGAGCGAGCCCAGACCGAAGCCGGTCACGATCACGACGAAGATCTCGGCCGCCATGAGCGAGCGCCAGGCGAAGGCCCAGCCCTGCTTCATGCCGCTGAGCACGCCCGGGAGCGCGGCCGGGAAGATGACGCGGGACCAGAGGTGCCAGCCGTTGGAGCCCATCGTCTGGGCGGCGCGCAGGTAGAGGGGCGGGACGTTGAGCACCGACTCCTGCACGGCGAGGACGACGGCCCAGAGCGTGCCCATCACCACGACGAAGAGGACGGCTTCCTCGCGGATACCGAACCAAAGGAGCGCGAGCGGTACCCAGCAGACAGACGGCAGGGTCTGCAGGCCGAGGGCCAGGACGCCGAGCGTGTCGCGAACCCAGCGCACGCGGGCGCAGAGCGCGCCGAGCGGGACGCCAAGGGCGGCGCCGATGGCGAAGCCGATGATCAGGCGACGCATGGTCACCCAAGTAGCCGCAAGGAGCTCACCGCTGAGCAGGGAGTCCCAGAACCACTGGAGGACGTGCGACGGAGCCGGGAAGAGGACTTCACTGACGCGTCCGCTGCGGACAAACCACTCCCAGCCTCCGAGGATGAAGAGGGCGACGAGGGTCGGGATGACCGGGCGAGGAAGTTTCGAGGCCATGGTCACTGGGCGAGACGGGCGGAAAGGGCCTCGGTGACCTCGGAGGCGAGGTTCGCGAGGGCCGGATCGTTCATGCGACGCGGCCGAGGCAGGTCGACATCGAAGACCTGCTGGACGCGGCCGGGATTGGGCGAAAAGAGCACGACGCGATCTCCGAGGCAGACCGCCTCACGGATGTTGTGCGTCACGAGGACGATGGTCTTCTTGCGCTTCGTGAAGATCTCTTGGATATCCCCGTAGAGCTGCTCGCGGGTGAGCGCGTCGAGGGCCGAGAAAGGCTCGTCCATCAGGAGCACGCGCGGATTGGGCGCGAGCGAGCGGGCGAGGGCCACGCGCTGGCGCATGCCACCGGAGAGTTCGTGCGGACGGGCCTTCTCCTTGTTACCGAGGCCGACGAGGTTGAGGTAGTAACGGGCCGACTCGAGACGCTCGGCCTCGGTGAGGTCGGGCTTGAGACGTAGGCCGAAGAGGACGTTCTCCAGAACGTTGAGCCAGGGGAAGAGCGCGTCCTGCTGGAACATCACCAGGCGATCCCGGCCCGGCGCTTCGACCGGCTGATCGCCGAGCTTGATCGCGCCTTCGTTGGTATGCTCGAGACCGGCGAGGAGGCTGAGCAGAGTGGACTTGCCGCAACCGGAAGGACCGACGATCGCCAGGAACTCCCCTTCCCTGACGTCCAAAGTGATGTCCTCCAACGCCGTGACCTGGCCCGAAGCTCCGTCGAAACGCTTGGTCACGTTACGCAGAGTCAGAGCCGCGGTGGCGGGGGATGTTTCGGAGCGGTTGCCCATGGATTCCAGAGGCGAGAGATTGGCTAACCTAACCTTATCCTGTCAAGTTTACTTATGTTTAAAAGATTAGACCCTGAATCACCTTCTTGACTCACTTTTTGGGGTCATCGACCAAGGACTCGAGCAACGGCGCCATCGGGGCCTCCCCTTTCAGCAACCGGGAGTCCTGGGCGTCCTTTAGGGCACGGGCGAACAGGCCGGACAGGCGGGCCCGACGGGACTCCAAGTCTTCTGGGACAGCGAAGGCTACGCGTGCCAAGGCCGGGCCGATCAGTTCGGCCTTGGGCGGCTGCGAACGCAGTTCGGCTCCGAGGCCAGTCCGTACCAATTTCTCCTGCCAAGCCTGATCGGCCCGGAGGCGCGCGCAGAGGGCGTAGTGCGAACGCACGAAAGCTTCGACCGCCGGACGACGCTTCTCCAAAGCGGCGCGACTGGTGACGAGCACGGTGATCAGAGATTCCTTGTTCTCGTGCACGACGACCCCGCCGAACTCGCTGGTCAGCCGCGTGACCCAAGGTTCGACCGTCCAGACCGCATCGATCTCACCGCGAGAAAAGAGCAGCAGGAGGTCGGCGTTCTGCGCCGGTACCACGCGGGCGTCGCCGCCGCCGAGGTGCACGTTGAGGCCGCCCTCCCGCAGCCAAGTGCGGGCGTCGATGTCCTGCGTATTGCCCAGTTGAGGCGTACCGACGTTACGGCCGATGAAATCCTTGGGCGTCTTCAGTCCGGAATCCTTACGGACGACGAGCGCGTTGCCGCCTTGCGCGACCGGCGCGAGGACGCGGATCTCCGCGCCCTTGGTACGCACGTGGGCATTGAGCGCGGGCGAGGCGCCGACGTAAGCGACGTCGATGGCCCCGGCGAGCAACGCCTCCATGGCCGAAGGTCCGGCGTTGAACGAACGCCACTCGAGCTTAACGCCGGCCGGCAAGGCGGCCTGATGGCAGTCCTGGCCTTCGCGCTCCAACTGACGGGCGGCGAGCGCCGGCGCATGCGTCAGGTTAGGGAAGAAACCCACGCGGAGCGTATACGCTTCGGCCCGCGCCAAGATCGGCGCGATCAGGGCGGCGGCGAAAGAGCCGAGCGAGAGGAGGAAAGAAGACGGACGCATGGACGAAAGAATCAGAAGGCTTTGAGCTGCAGCTCGAGGTAGGCGAAATCAGTATCGTCCGGGCGGACCAGACGGCGAGTCCACTCTCCGGCGACGAAATGAGCGTAACCGAGGGTGACTTCGGCCTGACGGGTCATCTGCCAGCGGATCCGGATGTCAAACTCGTGGCCGACGTTGGTGCCGCTCAGGCCGGTCTGATCGCGATTATTCGCCGCGTTATAGAAGCGGTCCGTCGCGCTCTGGAGGGCATACCAGCTGTAGCCCGCGTCAAAGCGTAAGGCCGGCGAGAGAGTCGCCTCATAGCGCACCTTGGGCGCGAGGATGTTCTCGAAGACGACGTAGTCGTTCGCGGACCATGGTCGGCCGAAACCGAAGAACCGCTCGAAGCGGTTATCCTCGGCATCCGTCGGACTCCGGTCGCCGGACGCGGCGCCATAGAAGAAACTCAGCCGGGATTTCCACGCATCCTCGAAACGATACCCGATCTCGGCGTTGGCGGCCCAGGCGGAGATATCCTTGGTGCCGTTGTGACCAAACTGCGCCATGCCAGACACGTCGAAATCAAAGCCTGACCGTCCGAAGACACCGTAGGCGCGCAGACCGGGAGAGTGCACGACCCTCCCGCCGTCGGCGACATTCCGTTCCTCCAGGCGAAGGTAGAAAGGCTCGAGGGTGACGACGTCAGACCAGGCGCGCCAGTGACCGATCGCGCCCCACAGGCGTTTGCCCTCCGCCGGCCGGTCCGGATCGTAGAGCAATCGATCGAGCGGCTGGACGGAAAGCAGGTCGATCTGCCAGTCGTTGGCTTCCTGTCCGATGATGCCATGCCAGCCGCGGAAAGCGTTCGCGGTGTTACGCCACTGATTGTTCCCGATCAGGCGACGGTCGAGGAATTCGAAGTTATGATTACCGAAGCGAAGGGCCACCGGGCGCGAATTGCCGAGCGCGTCAGCGGATAACAGATCCTTGAAATGGAGCTCGGCGTAGAGACGGATGAACTCGAGTTCGTTCACGTCACGGTTATCCAACGCGTAGTCGCCGTTGTAACGATGAGAGTCCTGAAGCTCTACGGCGAACCGGAGCGGGTCGATGATCTCGCGGACGCCGAGATAGAGGCGGGTGCGGTGCAGAAACGGCTCATCGACTCCGTCGTGGGCGCGCCGGATATCGTCATCGCGGTATTCGTAGCGGAAGCGGTAATCGAGACCGACGTCCAGCCACTTGAACTCGTTGAGCTGAGACCAGGAACTCGCGGACGCCGGCTCCACATACCGAGGCGGATCCGGATCACGCTTGGTGCTGTAACTCGCCGCTTCCCGATAGAAAGTCCCGGCCTCGGCGCCCGACCACGATACGCCTAGGCCGAGCAGGGCTCGGAGCAGCGAACGGGTGGATGGAAGAGACATGGCTAATTAAGATGATAAGTTTAGTAATGATAAAATGTATTAGGTCGAGTCCGTTCTTCCTGGAGCATGTCATTACCCAAGCAACTTACAAACAGTTACTTGTGACGGTATGGTGGAGGTCAGAAGACGCCGGCGACAAACCACAGGCTGGCGCTCACGACCATGGCGGTCGCGATCCAGCCGAGGACGAGAATCCAGCGCGGTGCGACGAACGAGCCCATAAGCTTGGCATCGCCCGTCATCCGCACCAACGGCCAGCAGGCGAAGCCGAGCTGCAGGCTCAAGATGACCTGACTCCAGAGTAGCAGCGACTCCACCCTGCCCTCGCCCGCCAAGCCGATGACGAGCAAGGCCGGCGCGAGCGCGGCGAGGCGCGTGGCCACGCGGACGATCCAGCCGGCCGTCTTGATCTTCAGGAAGCCCTCCAGAACGATCTGACCGGCCATGGTGCCGGTGATGGTCGCGTTCTGACCTGAAGCGAGCAGCGCGACGGCGAAGAGCGTGCCGGCGAACGTGGCCCCGAGCACGCCATCCAAGAGGCGATGGGCCTCACGGATATCGGTCACGGCTTCCGGACGACCATGGAAGGCGGCGGCGCTGAGCACGAGCAGGCCGGCGTTGACGAAGAAGGCGAGACTCAGCGCGAGCGTGGAATCCCAGGTGGCGAAACGCATGGCCTCGCGGCGCTCTTCCTCGGTCCGGCCGAAATCACGAGAGCCCACGATCGACGAGTGGAGGTAAAGGTTATGCGGCATGACCGTCGCGCCGATGATGCCGAGCGCCACGAAGAGCATGCCGGGGCGGGTCAGCACGTCGGTCGTGGGAATAAAGCCCTTCACGAGTTCGGCGACGACGGGCTTGGCCAGCAGGAGCTCGACGCCGATGCAGGCCGCGATGGTCAGGACCAGCACGGCGACGAGTGATTCGAGCCAGCGGTAGCCGAGGCGCGTGAGCGCGAGCAGGACGAGCACGTCCAACGCGGTGATGATGGCCCCGAAGAACAGCGGGATACCGAAGAGGATCTGCAGCGCGATGGCCGAACCCAGCAGTTCGGCGAGGTCCATCGCCACGATGCCGAGCTGGGCGGCGACCCAGAGGAACTTACCGACGAGCGGCGAATAACGCTCCCGACAGGCCTGCGCGAGGTCGAGGCCGGTCGCGACGTTGAGGCGCACGCACAGGTGCTGGAACAGGATCGCCATCAGGTTCGACAGCAGGATCACCCACAGGAGCGCATAACCATACTGCGAACCACCGGCGAGATCGGTGGCCCAGTTACCCGGATCCATGTAACCGACGGAGACGAGGAAACCCGGACCGACAAAACCGAGGAAACGACGAAAAGCGCTGAAGCGGGAGGCGTTGC
>CANKZO010000059.1 GCA_947488485.1 Opitutia bacterium
CTCAGACCCCCCTTTTTCAGCCCTATATATACAGGCCCCTTTCTTTTTCCATGATCAACCACATCCCGCACCGCACCGCCAAGACCGACGCCCTCACCACCCTCCTCCGCTCCGACCTCCCCGATCTCGGCGAAATCGAGGTCTCCCGCCTCGAGACGGCCCCCGACCGCTCCGGCGAGGCGGACAGCCTGACGGTCTACCTCAACCAGGCCGCCCGCTGGCCCCGCCTGAGCGCCGAAGAGGAACTGGCGCTCGGCCACCGCATCAAGGCTGGCAAGCTCGCCGACGGTGATTTCACCCCGGCCGCCCAGGCCGCGTTCGATGAGATGGTGAACCGTAACCTACGCCTGAGCTATCACGCCGCCAAGCAGATGCGCGTGCCCCGAGAGGAGATCATCGAACTCATCGCGGCCGGCAACGTCGCGCTCATGGAGGCCGCCCGCGCCTTCGACGCCGACCTCGGGCACCGCTTCAGCACCTACGCGTTCTGGGGCATCCGCAGCGCGGTGTTCCGCCACCTGAACTTCCTGCGCCGCACGGTCCGACTGCCGCGCAACCTGCACGAGCAGATGGCCAAGCTCCGCAAGACCGAAGCCGCGCTCCGGCAGGAGACCGGCCGCGAGCCCACTGAAACCGAACTCGCCGCACGCCTGAAGTGCACGCCCGAAAAGATCGTCGAGCTGCGCTGCTACCAGCAGCACGGCCAGTCGCTGGACGCGCCGATCGGCGAAGACAGCGAGACGACCTTCGGCGACACGCTGGCCGACCGGGACGCGCCCACGCCGGCCGTCGCCGCCGAAGCCTCCGACCGCCAGGCCGCGCTGGCCGAAGTGATGGCCCAGCTCACGCCCCGTGAACTCGAGGTGATCCGCCTCCGCGCCGGCCTCGACGGCGAGGAGCTGACGCTCGACGCCATCGGCCAGCGCCACGGCGTCTCCCGCGAACGTATCCGCCAGATCGAAGCCGAAGCCATCCGGAAGATGCGCCTGATCATCCGACGCTGAGCCGGGTCTTGTGTCCGGAGGAAGGCGCGCCATCGTCGAAGCGTGCCTTCCTCCGCGCCTCGCCTGTTGCTCCTCGGCCTCACCGGCCTCCTGGCGCCGCACCTCTCCGCCCAGCAGGCCGAGCCGTTCGAGGAAGCGCCGATCAAGTATTCGACGACCGAGGCCAAGGATCGCGCGACGGCCCTGAACGCCGCTCACCAAGCGCGCGCCAACGCGATCCGCTCCCTCCCGGCGAAGAAACGCCTGCAGTGGCTGCTGGATGAATTCAAGGTGCCGGTGGAATCCCAGCTCTTCGTCTTCAGCAAGACGAGCCTCCAGCGCGACCTGATCACGCCGGAGACGCCGCGCGTGCTCTATTTCTCCGACGAAGCCTACGTCGGCTGGGCGCCCACGGGCGCCTTCGAGGTGACGGTCTTCGACCCGCAGCTGGGAGCGACGTTCTACGTCTTCGACGCCCACGAAACGGGCGCGGCTCCTCTGCTCGTGCGCGACAACGACTGCCTGCTCTGCCATGCGCGCCACGAACACACACCCACCTTGCGCACGCGCTCGGTCTTCCCCGATGCGAGGGGCGAACCGCTCGGCGGATCGGGCGGCGCCAACATCGCCCCCTCGACCCCGCTCGAGGAACGCTGGGGCGGCTGGTATGTCACCGGCGGCGGGCCGGGCCTACGTCACCGCGGCAACCTGACCGGCAGGCGGCTCGAGGACTTCGAAGGAGAGTCGGCGCAGCCGACGCGTAACCTCTACTCGCTTGAAGGCATCGTGGACACCCGTCGCTATCTCCTGAAGACGAGCGACGTCGTACCGATGCTCCTGCACGACCACCAGGTCCACGTGCATAACGTGATGTCCACCGCCCTGCAGGACGCCCGGATCGCCTTGCATCGCTGGCCGGCCATGCGCGCGATCCTCGGCCTGCCCGCTTCGGCTCCGCCCCAAGGCTCCTGCCTCGTGGTCTTCGAGAGCCAGGCGGAGAAGATCCTCGACGCCCTGCTCTGCCGCGACGAGACCCCCTGGCCGGCCGACGCGCTGCGCTCCGACGGCGTCTTCGCCGCTGCCTACGCCCAGACCCGTAAGGCCGACGCGCAAGGCCGCTCCCTCCGCGACCTCGACCTACGCACGCGCCTCTTCCGCTACCGTTGCAGCCCGCTGATCTACTCCGAAAGCTTCGCTCACCTGCCGCCGCAGCTCCGGGAAATCACGCTGTTGCGCCTTTCGTCCGGCCTGCGCGCCTTCCCGCCCGCCCCGGCCTTCGGCCACCTCGAGCAAGCGGAGCGCGTCGCGATCCACGAGATCCTCACGGCCACGCTGCCCGACCTGCCCGCCGGCTGGGGCAAATAAGGCAGACATGAAAAGGGCCGGCCCTCGACGAGGACCGGCCCGGTTTCGGCGCTCAGCGCGGCTTACTTGACGAGCGCGGCGAGCGGCTCGCGGATGGCGTCGGCTTCGATCTGGTAGCTGACGGCGTTCAGGTGCAGGAGGTCCGGCATGACGGACTTCTCAAGCGTGCCGTCGGCGGTGAGGAACTTGGCGCCGATGTCGAGGTAGCGGACCTTCTGGCCGTCGTCGAACTTCGCGATGAGGGCGTTGACGGCCTTGTTCTTGGCACGGCCGGGGTTGTTCGCTTCGGTGGCGCCGCGCGGGAAGATCGCGAGGAGGAGCACCTTGGTGTTCGGCGAGCGCTGGTGGATCGCGGCGATGATGTTCTTGATGCCGTTGGCGATCAGCTCGGGCGTATGCGCCGGATTGCCGGCGTTATTGGTGCCGATCATGAGCACGACGGCCTTGGGCTTGATGCCTTCGAACTCGCCGTTCTCGACGCGCCAGAGGACGTGCTGGACCTGGTCGCCGCCGATGCCGAAATTGGCGGCCTTATACTGGCCATACTCCTTCTCGAAGAGAGCCTTTTGACCGTTCCAACCCGCGGTGATGGAGTCACCGAGGAAGACGACCTGCGCTTCGCCCTTCTTGGCGACGGCGACGAAGGCTTCGTGGGACTTCGCGAAGCCGGCCTGGACCTGACCGGTCTTAGGGTCGAACTTGGGAGCGGCGACATCGGGCTGCTGCGCCGGCAGCTTCACGGCCGGAGCGGCAGCCTTCTTAGGGGCGTCTTTCTTGGCTTCCTGGGCGACGGCGGAGGCGGCGCCGAGCAGAGAAAGCCCGAGGAGGAGGGATAGGGTGCGTTTCATGGGGGTGTCTTGGGGGACCTCCATTTCATCTCGGGGTTCCCCTCTGTCAACGACCAGCCCCTCTGGCTTGCTCACAGCGGACCGGATAGCATAGGAACTTACATGACCCAACCCCTGCGATTCGTGACCAAGGCCGAGGCCATCAAGGAAGAGTACAAAGGCCGCACCAATTACTGGCTGACCCGCCCCGAACTCACCGGCGCCAAGGACCTGCAGGTCTGCGAAGCGACCCTGCCCGCCGGCGAAGGCCACGCCTTCCACACCCATCCGGAACTCGAGGAGATGATCTACGTGCTCGCCGGCGAGGTCGAACAGTGGGTCGAGCAGGAGAAGCGCATCCTGAAGCCCGGTGACGCCGCGCACATCCCCGCCGGCGTCGTGCACGCGACCTTCAACGTCTCGAAGTCCGACGCCACGATCCTCGCGATTCTTTCGCCCGGCGCGAGCAAGGGCCCCTTCATGGTCGACGTCAGCGGCGAGTCGCCCTGGAAGGACCTGCGCGCCGGCGCATGAATCTCTTCGCCCGACATCGCGGCCTGCTCGTCTCGACCACGCTGCTGTTGGCCGGCGCGATCATCCCTTGGATCATCTGGGGCGACGCGCTGGACGCGACGTTCACGGTCGAAGGTTCGCGCGCCTGGATCGCCGGCTTCGGTGCGGCCGGTGGTCTCGCCGGCGCCGGCCTCCTCGTCGCCGATCTCCTGCTGCCGATCCCGAGCACGCTGGTGATGTCCGCGCTCGGCCTCGCCTACGGCACGCTCGTCGGCGGCCTCTACGCCGCGGCCGGCACGGTCGTGGCCGGCCTGCTCGCCTATGGCCTCAGCCGCTGGCTGGGCCGACCGCTCGCCGTGCGTCTCGCCGGCGCCGACGCACTGGAGTCCGGAGAGAAACTCTTCGCGGACGGCGGCGCCTGGCTGGTGGCGGGTTCACGCTGCCTCCCGATCCTCCCCGAAGCGATCGCGTGCCTGGCCGGCCTGCACCGCATGCCTTTCCGGACTTTCGTCTTCGCCCTGCTCTGCGGCGGCGTGCCGACGGGCTTCCTGTTCGCGGCCATCGGCGCGCTCGGCCAGAGCGAACCCGCCTGGGCGCTGGCGCTCAGCGTGGTCGTGCCGGTGCTGCTCTGGCTGGTCGCCCGCCGCTGGCTGCGCCGCTGATCAGCGCAGCTCCTTGATCCGCACGTTGCGGTACCAGACGCGCTTGGCTTCGTCCTGGAAACCGACGTGGCCTTCGACCGGACGGTCCTTCATCGGGGAAGCGGCGAGGTCGAGCACGATGGTGCGTTCGCCGTTGAAATCGACGGTGAGACGGCGGTCCTTGAGCGTGAGCGTGTAGCGGTTCCATTCGCCGGCGGGCTTCACCATGTTCTTGGCCGCGGCCATCGCGCGGATGATGCCGCCGCAATCATGATGACCAGGCTTGGCGAGGCCGTGCGTGTCGAGGATCTGGAGCTCGATGCCCTTCGCGACGGGATCGAGCGGATCGGCGACGCAGAAGAAGACGCCGGAGTTGCCGGTGGGCTCGAACTTGAATTCGAGGTCGAGGACGAAGTCGCGATACTTGCGCTCGGAGAAGATATAGGCGTCGAAACGCTTCCAGCCGGTCTCGCCGGCGCGCGGCTTCAGCGTGACGGTGCCGTCGGTGTCGTAGACCCAGTTGCCCTTGGTCTTCCAGCCGGCGAGGTCCTGCCCGTTGAAGAGCGGCACGAAGCCCGGGGCGTCCGCCGCGGGGTGCGGTACGGGCGCGGCGGCGGGGCTCACGGGATAAGGTTCGGACGCCGCAAAGAGGGCGAGGGGCAGGAGGCAGGCCAGCAGGGGTAGGCGGGGCATGCCATCCGAGGTAGCCATCCGCCGCCGGAGGTCGAGCCGCTTATGGGGTTGGACGGACGGCCTGTCTTAATAAAGATAAGACATGGGCCGCCCCTCCCTCTGCTCCGCTTTCCTCTGCCTGCTCGCCGGCTGCGTCGCGCCGAGCACCCCGCCGCCGCCGAACATCGTCGCCGAAGGCGTGCCGCCCGTCCCGGCCGCGCTCGCCGCCGAACTGTCGCCCTACCTCAACCTCGGGGGCGCGGGCTTCCGCGGGTGGCACGCGACGCGCCGCGCCGCGCTCGTGACGACCCGCGTCGGCGACGCCTCGCACCTGCACCTGATGGATGCGCCCCTCGCGAGACGCGTCCCGCTGACCGGCGGCGTCGAACCGGTGAAGAGCGGACGGATGCAGCCGGGCGGGACGCTCCTGCTGTACGCCGCCGACGTCGGCGGCGACGAGAACTACCAGCTCTACCTGAAGGACGTCGCCGACCCGCGGGCGCAGCCCGCCCGGCTCACCGCAGGGACTGCGCGCAATATCGCGGCCTGCTGGTCGCCCGACGGCCGTCGGATCGCCTACGCGACCAACCGCCGCAACGGGAAGGATAGCGACATCGTCGTCGTCGAGGCCCGGCCGCCTTACGCGGAACGCGTCGTGCACACGGGGACCTCGACCGGCTGGGCTCCGGTCGAGTGGTCGCCGGACGGCGACCTGCTCCTGCTGCGCCGGTCGCTCGGCCAGGCGGAGGCGAGCCTCTGGACGATGGACGTGGCTTCGACGACGAAGACGCAGGTCTCGCCCAAGACGGGGCGCCATTATTTCGGCGCCGCGGCGTTCGCCGAAGGCGGCCGGTCGGTCGTCGCGCTCGCCGACTTCGGCGCGGACTTCCTCGGACCGGTCCGGCTCGACCTGCGCACCGGCGAAGCCCGCCGGCTCGCCGGCGGGCCGGACTGGGACGGCGAGGAGCTCGCGGTGTCCGCCGACGGCGCCCGACTCGTCGTCGCGTTCAACGTCGAAGGCTTCTCCGAGCTCCGCTGCTGGGACCTGACGGCCGGCCGGACCCTGCCCGCGCCCAAGCTCAAGGCAGGCGTGCTCAGCGGCCTGCAATTCCGCCCCGACAGCCATGAGGTCGGCTTCTCCTTGAACAGCGAGGACTCCGCGAGCGACGCCTGGTCGGCCGACCTCGACAGCGGGGCGGTGACGCGCTGGACGAACCGCACCACGAAGCCGAAGGTGGCGATCCCCAGCCCCGATCCGGTCATCACGCGCGTGCCGAGCTTCGACGGCCTCAGTGTCCCGGCGCTGGTCTATCATCCCGACGCGAAGAAGTTCCCGGGCCGCCGTCCGGTGCTGATGATCTTCCACGGCGGCCCCGAAGGCCAGTCGCGCCCGGGCTACCGCGGCAGCTTCCACTACTACCTCAACGAGCTCGGCGTCGCGCTGGTCTATCCGAACATCCGCGGGTCGACGGGGTATGGCCGGAAATACCTCGCGTTGGACGACGGCGTACGCCGCGGCGACGCGGTCAAGGACGTCGCCGCGATCCTCGACTGGGTCGCGCGCTCCGACCGGCTCGACGCCGGCCGGGTGGCGGCCTACGGCGGCAGCTACGGCGGCTTCATGAGCCTGGCCTGCCTGGTCAACTACCCCGACCGCTTCCGCTGCGGCGTGGACAACGTCGGCATCGCGAACTTCGCGACCTTCCTCCGGGACACCTCCGACTACCGGCGCGGCGCCCGCCGACTGGAGTATGGCGACGAACGGAAGCCTGAGATAAAGGCGTTCCTGGACAGCCTCTCGCCGGCGAACCACGCCGACCGCATCCGTGACCCGCTGCTCATCGTCCAGGGGCGCAACGACCCCCGCGTACCGGTCACCGAGGCCGAACGCATGCGCGACGCGGTCAAGGCCCAGGGCGGCACGGTCTGGTACGTGATGGCCAAGGACGAGGGGCACGGGTTCGTCAAAAAGGCCAACGCCGACTACCAGTTCGCGGCGACGATCCTCTTCCTGCGGACGCACCTCTTGGACTGAGCGAGCCTGTAAACGATTACAAATGACGGCGGCGACCGGGAGTTTCCCCTCGCTCGCGGGCGGATAATCAGCATCAATCAACCCATGGCCGCACCCCGCGGCCGTACCCCAATACCCTCCCCATGAACTGCGTGAAGAAACTCACGGCGGCCTCGCTGCCGTTCCTCCCCGCCCTCGCCCACGCCGGCGAAGCGGACATCCGAATCCCCGACCTCGGGCAGACGTCGTTCCTCGGCGGCGCGCTCACCGGCCACCAGATCCTCTGGCTCGGCCTGGTCGTCTGCGCCCTCGCGACCGCCTACGGGTGGTGGCAATACCTGCAGACGCGCGCCCTGCCCGTGCACCGCTCCATGGCGGCGGTCTCCGATATCATCTGGGAGACCTGCAAGACCTACCTCTGGCAGCAGGGCAAGTTCCTCGCCGGCCTCTGGGTGCTCATCGCGGGCTGCATGACCTACTACTTCGCGGGCCTCGAACACAAGGGCCTCGCCGACGTCGCGGTGATCCTCGCCGCCTCGGTGCTCGGCATCCTCGGCAGCTACGGCGTCGCCTGGTTCGGCATCCGCATCAATACCGTCGCCAACTCCCGCGCCGCGTTCTCCGCCCTGCGCGGCAACCCGCTCGCCACGCTGCTCATCCCGCTCAAGTCCGGCATGAGCGTGGGCCTGCTCCTCGTCGCGATCGAGCTCTTCTTCATGATCGGGATCCTCCTGTTCCTGCCGAAGGAGCTCGCGGGTCCGTGCTTCATCGGCTTCGCCATCGGCGAATCGCTCGGCGCCTCGGCGCTGCGCATCTGCGGGGGCATCTTCACCAAGATCGCCGACATCGGCGCCGACCTGATGAAGATCGACTTCAAGCTGCCCGAGGACGACCCCCGCAACCCCGGCGTCATCGCCGACTGCACGGGCGACAACGCCGGCGACTCCGTCGGCCCGACCGCCGACGGCTTCGAGACCTACGGCGTGACCGGCGTGGCGCTCATCGCGTTCCTCGCCCTGGCGCTCGCCGCCAAGCCCGCCCTCTGCGCCACGCTCATCATCTGGCTCTTCGCCATGCGCATCCTGATGGTCCTGACCTCGCTGCTCAGCTACTGGATCAACGACGCCGTGAGCCACGCCGTCTGGGGCCGGGCCAAGGACTTCAACCTGGAGCAGCCGCTCACCAACCTCGTCTGGATCAGCTCGCTGGTCTCGATCGCGATCACCTACCTCGCCAGCTACTTCCTCCTCGCCGCGGAAGGCGGCGGCCTCTGGTGGGTGCTGTCGACGATCATCTCGCTCGGCACGCTCGCCGGTGCGCTCATCCCGGAGTTCACCAAGGTGTTCACCTCGACCGAGAGCCGCCACGTGAAGGAGGTCGTCACCTCGTCCGACCAAGGCGGCGCTTCGCTCAACATCCTCTCGGGCCTCGTCGCCGGCAACTACTCGGCCTTCTGGACCGGCCTCTGCATCCTGGGCCTGATGTTCGGCGCCTACCTGCTCTCCACGCACGGCGCCGTCGCCGCGCTGATGCCGGCGCAGTTCGCCTTCGCCGCCCCGATCTTCGCCTTCGGCCTCGTGGCCTTCGGCTTCCTCGGGATGGGCCCGGTGACCATCGCGGTCGACTCGTTCGGCCCTGTGACCGACAACGCCCAGTCGGTCTATGAGCTCTCGCAGATCGAGAAGCAGCCCGGCATCGCCGCCGAGCTCGAACGCGACTTCGGCTTCCGCCCCGACTTCGAAGGCGCCAAGCACCAGCTCGAGAAGGGTGACGGCGCCGGCAACACCTTCAAGGCCACGGCCAAGCCGGTGCTCATCGGCACCGCCGTCGTCGGCGCGACCACGATGGTCTTCGGCATCATCATGATGCTCCAGGAACACTACCGCGCGCTGGACGCGAATTTCAATGTGCTCGAGAAGCTCTCGCTGGTGCACCCGGAGGCCCTGATGGGCCTGCTCATGGGCGGGGCGGTGATCTACTGGTTCACCGGCGCCTCGATGCAGGCCGTCGTCACCGGCGCCTACCGCGCGGTGGTCTACATCAAGGAGAACATGAAGCTCGACGTGACCACGGCGACGACGGAGTCCTCCAAGGAGGTGGTCCGCATCTGCACGCAATACGCCCAGATGGGGATGACGAACATCTTCATCGTCATCTTCTGCTTCTCGCTGTCGCTGGCGCTCTTCGACCCGTTCTTCTTCATCGGCTATCTGGTGGGCATGGCGTTCTTCGGGCTCTTCCAGGCGATCTTCATGGCCAACGCCGGCGGCGCCTGGGACAACGCGAAGAAGATCGTCGAAGTCGACCTCAAGGCCAAGGGGACCAAACTGCACGAAGCCACGGTCGTGGGCGACACGGTCGGCGATCCCTTCAAGGACACGTCGTCCGTCTCGCTCAACCCGGTCATCAAGTTCACGACGCTCTTCGGCCTGCTCGCCGTGGAGATCGCCGTGAAGATGGAATCCGGCCCGAAGCTGCTGCTGGGCGGAGCGATCTTCCTGGTGGCCCTCTTCTTCGTCTACCGGAGCTTCTACGGGATGCGCATCCCGGTGGCGGCCAAGACCCGCTGACCGGCCCCCCGGCCGACGCCCCCCAGGGCTCCCCGACCGGGGAGCCCTTCTTTTTGCCCGCAAATCGCAGGATTATTATTTTGCGGACTATGACGGGCGAGCCTCTGGACAACCCGGCTCGCCTGAGCATAGTATGGGTCTCGAACAGTTCTCCGCCCACCCCGGCGTCCCTGTCCGAAACTCCATTCCACTGATCACGCTTCCAGCCGCGCACCGTTTTCCCACGGACCGCACGGCAGGGACACCCTCTCTTCCTTTTTTTAAACCCCTCATGAAACGCCGCTCCACCGCTCCTTCCCGCCCTCGCCCTCTCCTCCGCCGTCGCTTCGACACCTCCCTCTCGCCCGCCGACGTACGCGCCCGCCTCGAAACCCTTGCCTGCGCCAGCACGGCCCTACCCACGCTCTTCGTCCTGCCCTCCGCCGGCGAGTCCGTCCGCCTCAGCGGCCCGGAGCTGCACGGCGATATCCACGTCCGCCTGGCCGGCTGCCAGGCGGCGCTCGCCGCTTTCACCGGCAGCCCCAACGAAGTCACCATCGATTTCCGCGCGGCGGACAAGGGGGTCGTCCAGGCTCTGGTAGCCGGACTCGGCGCCGAACTGCGCGAGACCAAGGTGCGCCGGCCGAAGCAGGAAATCCAAGGCCATCTCGTGACGGGCCATCAGCCCAACGTGGGCCACTTCCTCGCCTGGGCCGCGCGCATGCCCAGCATGGAAGACCATGTCATCCTCGAGTCGGCCGTCGACGCCGGCTTCGCCTGCGAGTTCGACTGCTTCGATCACATCCACGCCGCGATGCGCGCGCTGGACTTCATGCGCATGGTCCGGATGGAAGGCGGCATCGGGAGCGCGTGCGATGGCGACGAGATCCCGCCGCACCTCCGCCATCCGACGCGCCAAGGGCTCACCGGCAAGGCGGCCATGGTCGTGGCCCACGCCGGCCACAAGGTCAGCCTCAACGCGACGATCGACTCCAAGCCGAACCCCGCCGGCGCGCGCCTGCGCATCCACTATGGGTGGTCCTCCCACCTGCAGCGTTACCTCGTGGGCTGGGTCAGCGACCTTGCGCCGAAGGGTCAGTGACCCTCGACCCGCTGCATCTTCTCGCCCCAGGCGAAGAGGATCATCGAAGCGAGGAACACCCCGTGGATGATGGCCTGCCAGAGGATGACCTTCTCATGGTTGGCGGACATCGCGGCGTCCGTGCCGACGAAGTCGGTGATCGCGATGAAGCTCTTCAGGAGGTGGATGGCCGAGATGCTGGCCAGGCTGCCCGCGAGCTTCACCTTGAGGGTGTTGGCGTTGATGTGGTCGAGCCAGTCGGGGCGGTCGCCGTTATCGCCGAAGTCGATGCGCGAGACGAAGGTCACGTAACCGCCGACGACGACCATGTTGACGAGGTTGGCCACCATCGAGATGTCCACGAGCGAGAGGATGCCCACCATGATGTTGCTCTCGGTCGCGGCGGAGAAACCATCCAGAAGATGCAGGAGCTCCTGCACGCTCTTCCAGGCGTACGCGATGGCCGCGAAGATCAGCGCGATGTAGATCGGGGCCTGCACCCAGCGGCTGGCGAAGATGAAATACTCGAGGGTGTTCTCGAACTTCTTGGCGAGGGACTGCTTTTCGTTGGCCATGCCGGGAGACTTACCGAATCTCGCGGACCGTCAAGCCGACGAAAAGCCGGGGTCGTTACAAGAAAGACGCAAAAGAGGAATGGCAGCGGGGCATCTTCGCTCCGGCCAACTGGCCAACCGTTCAACCGATCAACTCGCCCACCCTCAGACTCCCGCGCTCGCCGCGGCGTCGCCGAGCGGATTGGCGTTAGGCTCACGCAGGTA
>CANKZO010000060.1 GCA_947488485.1 Opitutia bacterium
GTTTCCGGTCTCCCTTTGAGTGTATGCCTCTCTGGTCAACCGGCCAACTGATCAACGGATCAACTTATCCTGCCCAAGCTCTGTCCCTCGCAGCAGCCACGCTGCCGCGTCACTTCTTCTTGCCGTTCTGCTGGGCGCCTTGCTGCATGCGCTGCTTCATGCGCTCTTCGACGACGTCCAGGACTTTGTCGACGACGTCGGCGGTCAGTTCGTCATCGGCGGCGAGCATGGCCTCCTTGGTCGCCTTGCGGAGATCGAGGGCGGCTTCTTCGAACTGCGGACGCAGGTTCTTCTTCTCGTCGTCGGAGGCGTATTCGGCTTCCTTGCGGAGCTCAGCCTGCTTCGCGCGCGCGGCTTTGACGCCGTCGTCCTGGAAAGTCTTGAAGAGGGCGGCCTTGCACTTGTTCAGCTGCTCGGCGGTGACGCCTTCGATCTCTTCGGGCAGGAAGCCGCCGGTCTTGCCGCCGAACTTCGGGGCGCCTTGCTTGCGCGGCGCTTCCGACGGATCGCCTTCGGGGGCCTTCGGTCGGGCGGCGAATGGAGCGCCCTCGGCGTTCGGCTGTTCGGCCTTGGCCTGAGCGGGCTGGCGGGCCTCCATGACGAAGTAGGTGGAGGCGGAACCGACGGCGGCGGCGAGCAGGAGGGGGAAGAGTTGTTTCATAGATAGGGGTAGGGGTGGGGACAGGGGTAGGGGTGGGGGTGGGCTAATGAGAAAACCCCGGGAAGAGGGGGAAGTTGTGGGGTAGAATGGATGACTGAGTCGATGACAGAGGGCAGAGGGCTGAACTGACACTGAGGGCTGAATGGAGGGCTGCGTTGAGGACTGAATTGAGGACTGAATGGAAAAGTCCCGCCACCCGCCACCCGAGGCCGCCACCTGCCACCTGAAACGGATGCTATCTAATCATCCCGTTTCCGATCTCCCTTTGAGTGTATGCCTCCCTGGCCAACCGGCCAACTGATCAACGGGTCAACTTAACTAGCCCCAGCCCTAGCCCTAGCTCTGGCCCTCTCGGCAGCTCCGCTGCCGCGTCACTTCTTCTCCCCGAACGGGAAAGGCTTGAGCGGGGTCTTGGTGGCCTTCTTCTTGCCCGCCTTCTCGATGGCTTCGCGGGTGCGTGTCTCGACGGCTTCGTAGATCTTCTCGAGGGTTTCCTTGGAAAGGTCGGGAGCGGCCGCCGCGAGGGCGGCGAGGTTGGCTTGGCGGAGGTCCGACTGGATCTGCTCGAATTCGCCGCGCATATTTTTCTTCTCCTCTTGGGAAAGGAACTCGGCTTCCTTCAGGAGCTGGGCCCGCTTCGCCTTGATCTCCTTCAGCTTCGGATCGCGTTGGGCCTTATAAGCGGCCGCCCGGAATTTGCGCATGTCTTCGGCGGACACGCCTTCGACGTCGGCGAGCAGCTCGGCCGGAGTGATGGGCTTAGCGTCCGCTTCCTTGGCCGTCGTCTCCGCGGCAGGCTTGGCTTCGTCCTTCGGCTTGTTCGCGGCGGCGGCGCGCTCTTCGGCGGACGCTTTCTCCTGGGCTGCCTTGGCGGCATCCTGGCTGCGCTTCTTCATGAGTTCCTCGATGGCGTTGAGGGTGAGGACCAGCGGGTCTTTCTCGATGGAAGGGTCGAACTTCTGGGCGGCCTCGAGCGTGGCCTTCACCATGGCGTCGCGGGCGGTCTCGAACTCGAGGCGGAGGTCTTCGGCTTCGTTGCGTCCCTTCACGAAGCGGGTCCGTTCCTTGAGGTCGGCGAGGCGCTTGCGGGCGACGGCGACGGCCTCGTCCCCGTAGGTCGCCATGAGCGCGCGGCGGATCTTGGTCAGCTGTTCGTCAGAGACGCCGGCGACGCTCTCAGGGAGCGCGGTGCCGGCACGCGGAGCCTTCTTGGCCGGCTTGGCCGCCGGTTCATCGGCCGCCTGGAGGGGCAGGGCGAGAAGGGCGAGAGCGAGGAGGGAAAAGAGGCGCATGGGAGTGATACACCGAAAAGACAGAAAGGTTCTGGCGGCTAGCGGATGGGAATCTGGATTGTTCTTGGTTCTTTGTTCGTCGTTTTTCGTTATTTAAGGACACTGACTTGGGGTAGGGGCAGCACCGCGTGCTGCCCTAGCTGCATCGGGTAGGGTCGGGACCGCGTCACGACATAGCTGCTACTCGGAATAGAGGACTGAATGGATGATGCCTGCCGCCCGCTACCTGAGTAGATGACTGAATCGATGACAGATGGCTGAGTCGATGACGGATGGCAGAATTCCTGAACCTGCACCCGAACCTGAAGACCCGAACCAGGCACCTGATGGCCGAGACCCGAGACCTGAAACGGGCATCCTAGCCAATCTGCCCTCTGTCATCTGTCATCGACTCAGCCATCGTCTCGGCGGCAGCTTCGCTGCCGCGTCACTTCTTCTTCGTCTTACCAGCGCCATCGGACTTCTTCTGATGGCTCGATTCGACGTAGTCGCGGATCAGGTCGATCTTGAGGGCCGGCTCGGCTTTCTGCATCGCCTTGACGCGCGCGGCGTCGATGGCTTCGCGGGCTTCCTTGGCATCGCGGGCACCGCCTTCCTTCTTCTCGCCCTTGCTCTTCTTCGGCTTCTCACCGGCCCCGCCGAGTTTGGCCACGGCGGCTTTGAATTCTTCGTCGCTCTCCGCCTTCAGCCAGGCTTCCTGGAGCTTCACGCCATCGACGAGCGAGACGCCGGCCGGGATCTCCGGGGCATCGAGGCCTTTCTTCTTCTTTTTCACCGCCGGCTCCGGCTTCTCGACCGGCTTGGCCACGGGCTCCGTGGGCTTCTTCTCGTCAGCCGCGAAGAGCGGGAGCATGGCGAGCAGGGCGAGGAGCAGGGTAGGGAGGCGCATACGGATAGAACACCGGGGGATGAAAAAGGTTTTAGCGGTTAGCGGATGGGAACCTGGGTTGTTCTTAGTTCTTGGTTCGTCGTTTTCGTTATTTAAGGACACTGCCTCGAGGTAGGGGCAGCACCGCGTGCTGCCCTGGTTGCCTCGGTTGACCACGTAGGGCTGAACGGAGGACTGAATGGATAAAGCCTGCCACCCGCCACCCGGGGCCGCCACCCGCCACCTGAAACGATTCTCCTGCCTTGGGTAGGGCGTGGTTCTCCGAACCCGCCGTTGAACCGATTGACGTACGAATCTCGATCGGCGAACGGACGGCTCGGAGAGCCGTCCCTACCCACGCCGCCCCCAGCCAATCATCCGGTCTCCGGTTCCCCTTTGCTCGACTGTGTTCCCAACCGCCACCCGCTTACCGCTAACCGCTGTCACCTATACCAAACAAAAGACCCCGGCGAACCGGGGTCTTGTTCCAGCCTGTGATCCGAAGATTACTTGGCTTCAGGCTTCTTGCCGCCCTTGTCGCCTTCGGGCTTCTTGCCCTTGCCGCCCTTGTCGCCCTTGCCCTTGCCTTTGGCGCGAGCTTCTTCGAGGGCCTTGAAGACGGATTCGAGGGAGGCGTCAGCCTTGAGGATGGCGGCCTTGACGGCTTCCATCACGGCCTTGCCGGCGGCCTGCTTTTCTTCGGGGGTCTTGGCTTCGCCAGCCTTGGCCTTGGCGGCCTTCACGGCTTCATCGCCCTGGGCAGCCTTCTGGGCTTCCATGAACTTCTTCCAGGTGGCTTCGTCGACGGATTCCGGGCGCTGCGGGCCCTGCTGCTTCTTGCCGCCCTTGTCGCCCTTGCCTTCGCCCTTCTTGGCGGGGGCGTCGCCCTTGGGGGCGTCGGGCTTCGGAGCGTCCTGAGCGAGGAGGCCGGCCGAGGTGATCAGGGCCAGGAGGAGTGCGAGTTTGATCTTCATGATATGTATGGGGGTGCGATGATGAAACCCCGCCTCCGGGGGCGAGTTGCAGGATTTAAATTTAAAATATGACACGCCGACGGCGTGCGGGCGGCCTTAATCGGGGCTTAAGGTAAGGACCGCCGATGACCCCTCTCCTCGTCCATCTCCCGCATGACGCCACGACCATCCCGCCCGACGCGCAGGCCGACTTCCTGCTCTCCGCGGGGGAGCTGCGGGCGGAATGCCTCCGGCTGACCGACCGGCATACCGCCGCGCTGTATACCGATGGGCTCGCGCCCGCCGACTTCTTGCGCGCCGAGGTCTCGCGCCTCGTCGTGGACACGGAACGTTTCGCCGACGACGCGCAGGAGCCTTGCGCGAAGGTAGGCATGGGCGCGACGTACGTCCGCACCGCCGATGGTCGGCCGCTCCGCACGCTCACGCCGGAACGTCGCGCGGAGCTGATGGCGGCTTACTACTGGCCGCACCATCGCGCGCTCGATGAAGCCGCGGTCGCGCGGCTGGCCCGCTTCGATCGCTGCGTGATCCTCGACGCACATTCCTATCCCACTGGCCCTCTGCCCACGCAGCTCGCCTTCGGCCCGTCGCCCGAGATCGGCATCGGTACGCAGCCGGGACACACGCCGCCGGCCCTGCGCGATCTCGCCATCGATTTCTTCCGCGCGCACGGGTACTCGGTCGGCGTCGACGTGCCGTTCAGCGGGTCGATGGTCCCGAACGCCTGCTTCGGCTGCGACCCCCGCCTCTGGTCGGTGATGATCGAAGTGCGCCGCGACCTTTACATGGACGAAGCCACGGGCGAGCGGCATGCGGGCTTCGCACGCACGCAGGCGGTGCTGACGGACTTCCGCGCGGAGCTGCTCCGGCTGGCGGCTACTTGACGCCGGGTTCGCGCGCCGACTGTTCGACCTCGGCGCGGAGCAGGCTCATCGCTTCGTTCCACATCGCCTGCATGCGCGGCAGCTGCGCTGCCTTGGCGGCTTCGTCCTGCGTCTTCCAAGCGGCTTCGACCTCTTTCCACTCGGCGACGAGGGCCTTCGTCTTCGGGTCTTCGCCCCAGCGTTTCGCGGCGGCATCGAAGACCTGCGGGTGCATGAACTTAAGTTCCTGGATGGTGCCGAGTCCTTCGCGGATGATGTTCTCGCGACGCGCGTCCGGTGGGCGGCTGTCGACGGAGATGTCTTCTTGGGCGGAGGGAATGAGCCCGTTGGCGCTCCGTGGCGCACCGACCGGTCTGGCGGCGCCGGGCTTGGTCACGACGTCGGAGCGGGCAGGCCGAGCCGAAGGCTTGGGCTCGTCGGCCGTCTGGAAGAACCACCAACCGAGCGCCAGGACACCGAGCGCAAGCAAGCTCAACAGGAACGGTCGGCGCAAGGGGGAGTTCATCACGGCGCAGGTGCCGGCTTATTCGAACGTCACCGGCGCGGCGGGGGCCGGGGCCGCGGGGGCGGCGGCGGGAGCGGGGCCGTTGGCGTCCCGGACGACACCGGGACCGGTGACCGTGACGGTGGGCTGGTTAGAGGGGGGCGCGCCGGCGGCGGCCTGCTTGAGCATGCCGAGCCCGCGGGTGCGGATCGTGGAGAGCTCGTCCATGATGGCCTGCTTCTGGTCGTCGCTCGCGGAGCGATACTGGTTCTCCAGTTCGCGCATGCGGCCGAAGTTGGCGCGGAATTCATCGTTGGCCATCGCCGCGCGGAAGGCGTCGCCGATCTTCTGGCGGTCACCGCCGAACATGTCGTCGACCGCTTTCTTGCCGTCGTCGCGCCAGGTGGCGAATTTCGCGTCGAGCTCGGCGACGGGCTTGGACTGCTTCACGAGGTCCTTCTCTTCGACTTCGGTGCCGACGTCGTCCTTGCGGCTGAGGTTGAGGGCCTTCGCGGCACGGGGCTTGCCGGTCTCGGTCGTGAGCTTGCTCACCGGCGAGCCGGAACGTTTGGCGGTGCTCTTCACCACCTTGCCTTCGTCGCCTTGGGTCCATTCGTAAGCGGCGTAGGCGCCATAGCCCAGCAGGGCCAGGGCGAGGATCGCGTAGAGTCGGTTCAGGTTCATGGGAGGGGGGTTACGAGATATAACTCCGGAGAGAAGGCGAAGTTACCAAGGGGGTGGGTCCGGTATCGCCCGGCTCAGGAAAACAGCAGCCGAAGCCACGTTTTTGAGTAGGGGAGGGCCATATGGTCGAGCCGGGCGGCCAGGAAGGCCGCCTCGATCTCCTTCTCAGGATGGCCGTCGAGCAGCTTGGCGCCTTCGAGTTCGCGACGCCCGCGGCGGGCGGCGTCCTGGACGTGCGTGTGCTTGAGCAGGTGGCCGATGGCGATGGCGATCGCGACGAGGGCGAAGCCGATCACCGCCCAAGGACGGCCTTTGCTGGCGATGAGCAGGAGGGGCAGGAGGATCGGCCAGGCGTTGCCCCAGAGGATCATGAAGGAATCCCACGACGCCAGTCCGCCGAGCTTGCGGTCGCGATGCTGGAGCGCGTGCCCCGCGAGGCGCGCGGCCCGGGCCACGTCGAAGAGACGTTTGCCGGAGTATACCCCGCTCGAAAGTTTGATCGCGGGTTCGAAGGCCGAATAGAAATCGGTCACCGCGAGCGAACTCTCATCGACGTCGACCTGCGGGACTTCGCCGCGGAGGAGCACGATGCGGGCGGCCTGGGCGCCGGAAACGCCGCGGACGAGCAGGATGCGGCCATATTTCTTTTCCAGGCTCCGGACGCGCCGCCAGGCGAACCACGGTAGCCCGAGGGCGCAGAGGCCGGCCAAGGCGAAGAGCAGGAGGATCTTGAACTCGAGATGCATGGCCTACCTCGACCCTGCCGATTCCCGGGTTCCCATCAAGGACTACCTAGGTTCCGGCCGCATATGGGGAATAAGCCGGGGTGGATTCTGCGGGGGAGGCGCGGCGCTTCGTTGACCCGCGGGCTCTCCTCCGATTGGCTGACCGTCGATGAATCCCGATCTCGTCAGAAACTACCTGACCGGCCTCCAGGATCGCCTGTGCGCGACGATCGAGGCCGTGGACGGCCAGGCCAAGTTCATCACCGACGAATGGCAGCGCACCGAAGGCGGCGGCGGCCGTACGCGCGTCATCGCCGGCGGCGCGGTCATCGAGAAGGGCGGGGTGGCTTTCTCGGACGTCCGCGGTCACGCCTTGCCTCCTTCCGCCACGCTCGCCCGCCCGGAACTCGCGGGCAAGGGCTTCCGTGCCATGGGCGTCTCGGTCGTCCAGCATCCGCTCAATCCCTATTGCCCGACCTCGCACATGAACGTGCGTTTCTTCTGCACCGACGGACCGGATCCGGTCTGGTGGTTCGGCGGCGGCTTCGACCTGACGCCTTACTACGGCTTCGACGAGGACGCGGCCTCCTGGCATCGCGCCGCGCGCGAAGCCACGGGCGCGCACCATCCGAAGTTCAAGGCCTGGTGCGACGACTACTTCCTGCTCAAGCACCGCCAGGAGCAGCGCGGGGTCGGCGGCGTGTTCTTCGATGACTTCACCGAGGGCGGCTTCGAGCCGGCCTTCGCGATGATGCAGAAGGTCGGCGACGCCTTCGGTCCGGCCTACGCCGACATCCTCCGCCGCCGTAAGGACACCCCTTACGGCCAGCGGGAGCGCGATTGGCAGGAGGTCCGCCGCGGACGTTACGTCGAGTTCAACCTCGTCTTCGACCGCGGGACCATCTTCGGCCTGCAGTCCGGCGGCCGCACCGAATCGATCCTGATGTCCCTCCCGCCCCGCGTGCAGTGGCGCTACGGCCATCAGCCCGCCCCCGGCAGCCCGGAAGAACGTCTGCTCTCGCATTATCTGAAGCCTCAGGATTGGCTTAAAGGGTCCTGATGAACTCCCGCGACCGCTTCCTCGCCGCCCTTCGCCGCCAGCCCCATGACCGGGCGCCGGTCTGGATCATGCGTCAGGCCGGCCGTTATCTGCCGGAATACCGCGCCCTCAAGGCCAAGTCGGACTTCGTCACGATGGTCCGCACGCCCGACCTCGCGGTCGAGGTCACGCTCCAGCCGCTCCGCCGTTTCCCGCAGCTCGACGCCGCGATCCTGTTCTCGGACATCCTCGTCATCCCCGAAGCCCTGGGCGTCGGCTACCGTTTCCGTGACGAAGGCGGCATCGCCATGGAGCGCGCGCTGAGCTCCCCGACCGACGTCGCCACGCTGAAGCTCGAAGGCTCGGCCGACCGCCTGCAGTATGTCTACGACGCCTTGGCGCTCCTCCGTAAGGAACTCGGCCTGAACAAGACTCTCCTCGGTTTCGCCGGTTCGCCCTGGACGCTCGCCTGCTATCTCGTCGAAGGCGGCGGCTCCGAAGATTTCCCGAAGACCAAAGCGCTCCTCAAGGCGGACCCCAAGATGATGCACCGCATCCTCGAGATCCTGACCGACGCCGTCGCGCAGTATCTCACGCGCCAGTTCGCCGCCGGCGCCGACGCCATCCAGATCTTCGACAGCTGGGCCGCCGCACTCACCGGTGCCGACTACGAGGAATTCTCACTGCGCTACATCCGCGCCGTGCTCGAACGCCTGCCCGCCGGCGCGCCCGTCATTCTTTACGCCAAGGGCAAGTCCCCGCAGGCCGCCGCGCTCGCCCAGACCGGTGTGCCGTGCCTCGGCGTCGACTGGACGATGCCGCTCTCGCAGGTGCGCAAGCTCGCCGGCCGTCCGATCTGCCTACAAGGTAACCTCGACCCCGAGTTCATGACCGGCGACCCCGCCGCCGCGGCCGCCGCGACCCAGGCCGTCCTCGCCGACAACGCCGGCGACCCCGGCCATATCTTCAATCTCGGCCACGGCATCACGCCCCAGGCCCGCATCGAGACCTTCCAGGCGGTCGTCGACGCCGTGGTTGCCTCCGGCGTTTGACATCGCCCGCCGTCCCGCCTCTTTCTGCCCTTATGTCCCGCAAAGGTATCCTGCTGCTGAATCTTGGTTCCCCAAAGAGCACTTCCGTGCCCGACGTCCGGAACTACCTGCGTGAGTTCCTGAACGATGACCGCGTCATCGATTATCCAGCCCCCCTCCGCTGGCTGCTCCTCGAGGGCATCATCCTCCGGACCCGCCCGAAGAAGAGCGCCGCCGCCTACGCCAGCGTCTGGACGCCCGAGGGTTCGCCCTTGGTGGTCACGACCGACAAACTGCGCGCCAAGCTCGAGCAGGCCACCGGCCTGCCGGTGATCATGGGCATGCGCTACGGCACGCCCTCTTGCGCCGAAGCCGTCGAGAAGGTCATCGCCGCCGGCATCGACGACCTCTTCGTCATGCCTCAGTATCCGCACTACGCGATGTCCTCTTATGAGACCGTCGTCGTCAAGGTGCAGGAGGAACTGAAGCGACTCGCTCCCGGCCTGAAGTATCACGTCCTGCAGCCGTTCTACAACGACCCGGCTTACATCGACGCCTTGGTCGAGTCCGCCCAGCCTTGGCTCACCAAGCCTTTCGACAAGCTGCTCTTCTCCTACCACGGCCTGCCGGAGCGCCACCTGCGTAAGGGCGACCCTTCGAAGGCCCACTGCATGAAGATGAAGGATTGCTGTTCCCATTACAGCCCCTGCCAGGCCACCTGCTACCGCCACCAGTGCGTCGAGATGACGCGTCTCTTCGTGGCCGCCGCCGGCCTCAAGGAGTCCCAGTATGAACTCTCCTTCCAGTCCCGTCTGGCCGGGGAGAAGTGGGTCTCGCCTTATACCGACGAGCGTCTGGAAGCCCTGCCCGAAGAAGGCACCAAGAACCTCCTGGTCATGTGCCCCGCCTTCACGTCCGACTGCCTCGAGACCCTCGAGGAAATCCGCGAAGAAGGTAAGGAGACGTTCATCCACGCCGGTGGCGAACATTTCAACCAGATTCCTTGCCTCAACGATTCCGATATCTACGTAAAGTATCTCGTGAACCGGGTGAATCACTGGAAGCCGGATCACCGATGAGGAGCTGATCAGCTTGAGGTAGGGTCTGCACTGCGTGCTGACCTAGGGCCGCCGCAGGGCGGCCGAGGGTAGGGGCGTGGCTTCGCCGCGCCCTCCGCAGAACAGGGCACGATGAATCGTGCCCCTACCTTGGTTCGCCCTGCGGCGAACGGCTGACCAAGGGTGGTCAGCCCTACCTAGAGACAAAACTCAAAGAGAACCGGAGACCGGATGATTGGCTGGGGTGCCCATTTTCAGGTCTCGGGTCTCAGCCATCAGGAGGCAGGTGCGGGTGATCAGGTTCAGGTTCGGGTTAAGGAAATCAGCTCTCTGTCATCTGTCATCGATTCAGCCCTCCTTCATTTCGGGTGGCGGGTGGCGGCTCCAGGTGGCGGGTGGCAGGAATGATCCATTCAGCCCTCCATTCAGTCCTCCACGCTGTCCTCCACTCAGTCATCAATTCAGCACCGCTATGTCGTGACGCGGTCCCGACCCTACCCCCGGCAAACTAGGGCAGCACGCGGTGCTGCCCCTACCTCGAGGCAGTGTCCTGAAATAACGAAAAACGAAAAACGACGAACCAAGAACCAAGAACCAAGAACAATCCAGATTCCCAACCGCTAACCGCCTATACCTATTTGTTTAAAACAACCTCGCGATCGGCTTGCCGCCGTCGGTCACGGGGACGGGCCGGGAGCCGGCCATGAGGTCGCGGGAGGTGTCGACGTTCAGGGCGGCGAGGATCGTGGCGTGGAAGTCCGGGATGCTGACGGGGTTCTCCACGACCTTCTTCGAGAGGTCGTCGGTCTGGCCGTAGGCGCCGCAGTGCTTCAGGCCGCCGCCGGCGAGGATCATCGAGAAGGCGGTGCCCTGGTGTCCGCGGCCGCCCTTGCCGTCGAATTCCGGCGGGCGTCCGAACTCGGTGCCGATGACGACGAGCGTCTTGTCGAGCATGCCGGTCCGCTTGAGGTCCTCGATCAGGCCGGCGAGGGCGTGGTCGAGCTCGCGGATGAGGATGTGCTGGTTGTCGATGCCTTCGTTATGCACGTCCCAGCCGGCGCCGTTGATGAAGTTGAGGTTGTGCGAGACTTCGACGAAGCGCACGCCGCCCTGGACGAGGCGGCGGGCGAGCAGGCAGCGCTGGCCGAATTCGCCGCCGTAAGAGGCGCGCACGACGGGCGACTCCTGCTTGAGGTCGAAGTGGCGCATGAACGAAGGGCCGGCCAGGCGGAAGGCTTCCTGCTGCGCGGCCGCGTATTCCTCGACGGCCGAGCCGCCAGGGGCGCGCTCACCGAGGGCTTCGAGCAAGGCCAGGCGGGCGTTCTTGCGGTCGGGTGAGACTTCGCCCGGGGTCGTGAAACCGTTCGGTCCGGTCTCGGTGTCGACGAGGTAGATGTAGCCGTCCTTGATGCCGAGGAAGCCCGGTCCGCGGCTCACGTTCGGGTAGCCGATGAGCATGTAGGCCGGGACGGACGGGTCGGCGGCGC
>CANKZO010000061.1 GCA_947488485.1 Opitutia bacterium
ACACCCTCCAGACCCGTCGCCGCTTCCTCGGCACGGGCGCCAACGCCCTCGGCGCCGCCGCGCTCACCAGCCTGCTCGGCCGCACGATGGCCCACGCCGCGCCGGGCGCGATCAGCACGCAGCACCTGCCGAAGGCCAAACGCGTCATCTACCTCCACATGGTCGGAGGCCCCGCCCAGATGGACCTCTTCGACTACAAGCCGAAGATGAAGGAGATGTATGACAAGGACCTGCCCGCGAGCATCCGCAACGGCCAGCGCCTCACGACGATGACCAGCGGCCAGGCCCGCTTCCCCATCGCGCCGTCGAAGTATAACTTCTCCCAGTTCGGCCAGTGCGGGATGTGGCTCAACTCCGACCTGCTGCCGAACCTCGGCAAGCATGCCGATGAGATCTGCTGGATGCGTTCCCTCAACACTGAGGCGATCAACCACGAGCCGGCGATCTGCGCGATGCAGACGGGCAACCAGATCACTGGCCGCCCCTGCCTCGGTTCCTGGGCCTCCTACGGCCTCGGCTCCGAGAACGACAACCTGCCTAACTTCGTGGTCCTCATCGCGACCCCGACTAACCGCGACCAAGAACAGGCCATTTCGAGCCGTCTGTGGTCCAGCGGCTACCTGCCGGGCGAACACGCCGGCGTCTCCTTCCGCAGCAAGGGCGACCCGATCCTGTTCATCAATAACCCTCCCGGCGTGCCCGACGACCTGCGTAAGCAGACCATCGACGGCATCAACCAGCTCAACCGTCTCAACTACGAGACCGTGGGCGACCCGGAGACCCATACGCGCATCAAGCAGTATGAGATGGCCTTCCGCATGCAGGCCTCGGTGCCGGAACTGACCGACCTCACCAAGGAACCGGAACACATCTTCAAGCTCTACGGCGAAGAAGCCCGCAAGCGCGGTAGCTTCGCCAATAGCGTGCTGATGGCCCGTCGTCTCGTTGAACGCGGTGTGCGCTTCGTCCAGATCTACCACAACAACTGGGACCACCACTCCAACGTCAGCGGCCGCATGCCCAGCCAGTGTAAGGACATCGACCAACCCTGCCACGCCCTCATCGAGGACCTTAAGCAGCGCGGGATGTTCGACGACACGCTCATCGTCTGGGGTGGAGAATTTGGACGCACGATCTACAGCCAAGGCGGACTCACCAAGGAGAACTACGGTCGCGACCACCACCCGCGCTGTTTCTCCATGTGGATGGCCGGCGGCGGCGCCAAGGGCGGCCAGATCTACGGCGAGACCGACGAGTTCAGCTACAACATCGTCAAGGACCCGCTTCCGATCAACGACTTCCACGCCACAGTCCTTCACCTACTCGGTTACGACCACGAACGCTTCACCTATAAGTATCAGGGTCTGGACCAGAAGCTCACCGGCGTCCTCCCGACCAAGGTCGTCAAAGCGTTGGTCGCATAAGCCGAGGTAGGGACAGCACCACGTGCTGTCCTAAGGTGCAAAGGTGGCGGGTGAGTATCGAGTATTGAGTATGGAGTATCGGGGGAATGCCTGCCTCGGGTAGGGTTGAGCGACCTCGCTCAACTGCGGCTGACCGAGGCGGTCAGCCCTACCTCACAAGATCCAAAAAGCTTTCCTACCCACCCCCGCTACTCATCTTTCCGTCTTTCACCCTGTCGGCCTGAAACCAATCTAGGGTCAACCCCCTCGCCATGAAAGCGCTCCTTTATCTCGCCTGCTGCACCTTAGCCTTCGGCGGCGAAATCATCGTCCGCGATGCGCAGGAACTCGCCACAATGCTACGCTCGCTGCCCCGTACCGAGAGCACCCGTCTCCGGATCGCCCCTGGCGTCTACCCAGGCGGCCATCACGTCATCGGAGTCGAGAACCTGACGGTCGAAGCCCTTGACCCGAAGAACCCGCCGCACTTCCAAGGGGGTGCGAATGGCTGGCAGTTCTCCCAATGCCGCAACCTGACCGTCCGCGGACTGCGCCTCAGCGGCCAGACCGGCAACGGACTCAACCTCGACGACGGCGGACAATACGACAAGCCTGTCACGGGCGTGATCCTCGAGGACTTGGACATCAGCGATATCGGCCCCAAGGGAAACCACGACGCCATCAAATGTTCGGGACTGACGCAGCTGACCATCCGCCGCTGCACGATCAGCGGCTGGGGCGGCCAAGGCATCGACTTCGTCGGCTGCCATTCGTCGCAGATCACGGAATGCCGCTTCGTCGGCAAACCGGGCTTCACCGCCTCAGCTGCCATCCAGCTCAAGGGCGGTACGAGCGACATCGTCGTCACGAAATGCCATTTCCAGCAGGCGGGCGAACGTCCGCTCAATCTCGGCGGCTCGACCGGTCTGCCGTATTTCCGTCCGCCGGCTGCCAAGTACGAAGCCGCCCGACTGAAGGTCACAGACAACACGATCGAAGGCAGCCCCTGCGCCGCGGCCTTCGTGGGCGTGGACGGAGCGGAGTTCAGCCACAACACGATCCTCTTCCCGACCCAATGGGTCTTCCGCATCCTGCAAGAGACCCGGGAGCCTGGCTTCGCCCCTTGCCGCAACGTGCGCATCACCGACAATCGCATCGTCTTCCGCCGCGCCGATTTGAAGTCTGACCTGAACGTCGGAACCGGCACGGAGCCGCAGACCTTCGTCTTCGAACGCAACCGCTGGTTCGCCGAGGACAGGCCCAAGTCCTCCCGCCCTTCCCTGCCCACGCCCGAAAAAGACGGCCAGTACGGCCAAGATCCTAGGTAAGCCGCCAGAGGCAGGGACAGCAACACGTGCTATCCTATGTGCAAAAGTGCAAATCGGCCTTCGGCCTGTGCAAAGGTGCAAAAGTGGCGGGTGAGTATCGAGTATTGAGTACGGAGTATCGGGGGAATGCCTGCCTCGGGTAGGGTTGAGCGACCTCGCTCAACCGCGGCTGACCGAGGCGGTCAGCCCTACCTCCCGAGACCCGAAAAGTTTCCCTGCCCCTATCTTTCCACCTTTGCACTTTTGCACCTTTGCACTGTATCTTCGCTACCTCCACCCCATGCGCCATTCCCCTTGGTACACTTTACTGCTCTGCCTCATGGCAGGATCTGTCTCCGCCGCCGACGACACCACCTGGCTGCAGACGAAGGGCACGCTGATCTTCCACGATGCCTTTGAGCGCGAAGAGACCGGGACGGGACTCAAGGACATCGGTAACGGCTGGGAAAGCGCCACGGCCGACCGCGTCCCTAAGCTCAAGCAGGCCGACCTCGACGCCGGAATCATGAAGATCGCCAGCGCGACCAAGGAGGCTGGCCACGCCGCCCACATCCACCACGACGCCGGTTTCGCCGACGGCGGCGTGATCGTCCGGTTCAAGTTCCCGGGCCTGAACAAGGCCGAGAACCTCGTGACGGGCTTCGTCGACCGCTCCCTCAAGGACGTCCACGCCGGTCACCTTTGCTACGCGACCCTCTCTCAGACCGACCTGACCCTCTCCGATCGCAAGACGGGCTCGATGAACCTAGCCGTGAAGAAGAAGCACGCGGATGACGCCGCCGCCAAACGGAAGCCTGACCCTGCCTTCGAAGCGATGCTCAAGAAGAAGTCGCAGGTCACGCCTTTGAAGGCTGACCAAGAATGGCATGTGTACACGCTCGTCACCGAAGGTGACGAGATGCGCTTCTCCCTCGACGGCAAGCTGATCGCGAGCCACCGCTCCGAGGGCTATGCTCACGACATGAAGCGCTGGTTCAGCTTCCTCGCGAACTCGACGGTCTGGATCGACGACGTGAAGATCTACAAGGTCCGCTGAAGCCATGCGAATCCTCGGCATCGAAGGCGGCGGCACGCGGACCTCGGCCTTGCTGGTCGACGGGAACGACGCCGAACTGGCCTCCTTCGCCGTCGGTCCCGGCAACCTCCGGCTCCTCAACCCCGAAGAGCTCGCCGCCCTGCTTGAAGCCATCCGCGAACGGCTGCCCGCCCCGCCGGACCGCATCGGGGTCGGCATGGCCGGCGTCCGCACCGACGCCGACCGCGAACGCCTGCGCCGCGCCGTCGGATCGGCCTGGCCCGGCGTGCCGGTCGTGGTCGGCGACGACCTGCTCCTCGCCCTCGAGGCGGACCCCTGGCCGGCCGACTGCGCCGCGCAGGTGCTCCAGCTGAGCGGCACCGGCTCCTGCTGCCTCGGACGTCATCGCGACGGTCGCACGGTCAAGATCGGCGGCCGTGGCCACATCATCGGGGACCGCGGCAGCGCATGCGACATCGCGATGCATGCGCTCAAGTCCACGGTCACGATCTCCGACATCGACGCCGACTGGCCCCGCCTCGGCGCCGACATGCTGGCCTTCCTCCAGATGAACGACCCCGAGTCGCTCATCGAATGGTCGATGACGGCGAACAAGACCGAGATCGCCTCGCTGGCGCAGGTCGTCTTCGCCGCCGCGACCTCGCGGCAGGACCCGATCGCCGTGGCCATCCTGCGCCGCGCCTCCGAGCGGCTCAGCAAGGACCCGGTCCACTGCGCCGCGCGGGTCGCCCGTCCGGGCGAGAAAGTCCGCTTCGTGCTCAACGGTTCGACCTTGCTCAAGAATCCTTGGTTCGCCGATGAGGTCGCCGCGAAGATCCTCGCCGCCCGGCCGGGCAGCGAAGTCGTCCGCCTCAAACGCTCTGGCGTCTGGGGCGCCATCGCCATGGCCCGCCGCCTCGAAGGCCCCGCTCCGGCGACCGCGGCGTCCTTGGCTACGCCCGCACCCTCCGCGACAGCTTCCTGGCGCCCCGTCGCCAACGCCCCGACCGAAGGGCGCAATCCGAAGTCCACGGGCTTCGCGGAGATGCCGCTCGCTGAAGCGATTCAGCTCATGCTCGCTGAGGATGCGACGCTGCCCGGCAAGATCCTCGCCGAAAGCGCCCACGTCGCCTGGACGGTCGAAGCGGTCACGAAGGCCTTCGCCTCCGGCGGGCGCCTGATCTATTGCGGCGCCGGGACGTCCGGCCGACTCGGAGTGCTCGATGCGAGCGAATGCCCGCCGACCTTCCGCACGCCCGCTTCGCTCGTCCAAGGCATCATGGCCGGCGGCCGCCAAGCGCTCTGGAGCGCCGTCGAAGGCGCCGAAGACGATGACTCCGCAGGCGTCCGCTCCATCGCCGCCCGCGCCGTGACCGCCCAGGACGTCGTCATCGGCATCTCCGCCAGCGGGCACGCGCCCTTCATCTGGGGCTGCCTCGCCGAGGCCCGTCGCCGCGGCGCCAAGACCGTCCTCGTCGCCTGCAATCCCGCCTACCGCGACCACCCTCTCCTCGACTGCGCGATCCTCCCCGACTCCGGCCCGGAAGTGCTCACGGGCTCGACCCGGCTCAAGGCCGGCACGACGACGAAGCTCGTGCTCAACCTGATCACGACCCTCGCCCTGGCCCGTTCGGGCAAGGTGATGAGCAACCTGATGATCGACCTGAATCCCTCGAACTCGAAACTGCGCGGTCGCGCGATCCGTATCGTGCGCGACCTGACCGGCGCCGAAGAAGCCGCCGCCCGCGCGGCCCTCGAGTCGCATGGCTGGGTCATCCGCCAAGCCGTGTCCGCCCTCACGGGTAAGGCCTAATCATCTTATGTACCGCACCTTCCTCCTACTGCTGGCTTCTTGCCTGAGCCTAGCCGCGCTTGATCAGCCGACGCTCGACCTCTCCCTAGAGCCACCGACCCTGAATACCAACCCGGGCCCGGAATACGACGCGGCGAATCGACCGGGCAATATGATCATCGGCCTCGATCGCACGCCGAAGGGGCGTCTCTGGGCCGCGTGGATCGGCAACGGCGACAGCGCCAACGGCTTCCTGATGCTATCTTCCTCCGACAACGGCGGTAAAAGCTGGTCGAAGACCCGACTGGTCATCGATCCGACCGACCTACCGGGCAAACCCAACCGCCGCACGCTCGTCGGCAACCTCTGGACCGACCCGCAAGGCCGTCTGTGGTGCTTCTTCGATCAGAGCCTCGGCATGTTCGACGGACGCGCAGGCGACTGGGTCACGCGCTGCGATAACCCCGATGACGCGAACCCGACCTGGTCGGCGCCGGTACGCATCGCCGACGGCTGCACGCTCAACAAACCGACGGTCCTCGCCAACGGCGACTGGCTCCTGCCTGTCTCGCTCTGGACTCGCAATCAGATCAACCCCTGGAACCGAGACTTTCCTGACGTGGCGACTTTCCGCAACCACCACCGCGACCTCGACGCCATCCGCATGGCCAACGTCTACGCCTCCTCCGACCAAGGTAAGACCTGGACCCGCCGCGGCGGCGTCACCTTCCCGGGCACCGACTTCGATGAGCACATGATCGTCGAACGAAAGGACGGCTCGCTCTGGATGCTGGCCCGCGCTGGCAAAGGTATCAGTGAATCCACTTCGGCCGACGGTGGCCGCACCTGGAGCACGCCCATGGATTCGCCGATCAAGAACCCCAAGGCCCGGTTCTTCATTCGTCGGCTCGCCTCCGGCAACCTGCTGCTGGTGAAGAACGGCCCGATCGACGTCCAGCTCCCCCGTCGCTCCAGCCTGAGCGCCTTCCTCTCAAAAGATGACGGCAAGACCTGGGGACCAGGACTCCTACTCGACGACCGCGCCTCAGTCTCCTATCCCGACGGCTTCCAAGCGCCCGACGGCTCGATCCACATCCTCTACGATTGGAACCGCCACACCGACGCCGAGATCTTGCTCACGAAGTTCACGGAAGAGGACATCGTCAAGCAGACCAAGGTCACCCGCTCGCTCGTGAACAAAGCGACCAAGACGCCGCACCCGGAACTCGGCGGCCACGGCGTCCGTGCTGACGCCAAGTGGACAGCCCAAGGTCTCATCGATGCCAAGCAAGACCGAACCAGCATCCCGTACGAAGGCTACACGCCCAACCGGATGGTCTGCGACACGACCCTCCGCCTGATGCCCGACGGTTCCTGGATTTACTTCATGCTGGCCGGCGGCGACACCGAACCCTCCCCGCTGAACTATACCGCCATCACCCGCAGCACCGACGAAGGCCGGACGTGGTCGCCGCTCGCGACATTCGACGTCGGTTTCCCGCGCGAAGGCGAGACCATCGGCCAAGGTCCGACCGAGGTCCTCGTCCGCGGCGGCCGTGCGACGCTCTTCTTCTCGACCCACTCGAAACACTGGGCCAATGACTTCCGCTCCTGGTATCTGACGAGCGACGACTCCTTCAAGACGTGGAGCAAGCCCACCGCCCTGCCTGGTCGCCTGAAGGAACGCACATTCATCCGCCCTTCCATCGTCACCAAGGACGGCCGTATCCTGATGCCCTTCCAACACTACGTCGGTCCGGATTCCGAAAAGGACAAGGCTCCGCTCGACCGCGCATTCACCAACCCACGCAATGGCGTGCTGATGAGCGGGGACGGCGGCAAGACCTGGAGCGAGCACGGTAACGTGCGCCTCACGCCCAACGACAAATACTTCGGCTGGGCCGAACCGACCATCCATGAACGCGCCGACGGCTCGATCCTGATGTATATCCGCGCCGATGGCCTCGGTGGCGTGCTCTATCAGGCGACCTCCCGGGACGGCGGTCGCACGTGGCCCGAATTCGCTTCGGTCACCGACATCCCCAATCCCGGCAGCAAGGCCACCCTCTTCCCGCTCGGCGGCCAGGCTGTCGCCTTACTGCACAACAATAACTCCAAACGTCGTGCTCCGCTTTCCCTCTGGATCAGCTTCGACGACGGCAAGACCTGGCCCTACCAGCGCGTGCTCGTGCCCGAGGCCGGCCCCGACCCGCAATATCCCGGCAAGCACATGAAGGGGTCGATCAATTATCCGGACGGCTTCGTCAGCGCCGACAAGCAGTGGCTGCACTTCGCCTACGACGACGCCCGCCACCGGGCCGTGCATTACAGCGCGAAGCTACCGCCGCTGCCCGCCAAGTAAGCAGCCGGCAAAAGGCAGATTAAGTTGGCAAAGCAGGGCCGAGGGCTAAGTTGCACTCTTCCCCGCCCATGCGCCTCCTCCTCGCCTTAGGGCTCCTGCTGCTCGCCCGTCCCGCCCAGGCCGCGGAGGCCGATGTCATTGTCTACGGCGCCACCCCGGGAGGTTTCTGCGCGGCGATCGCCGCCGCCCGCGAAGGCGCCAAGGTCGTGCTCCTCGAACCCACCGCCCACGTCGGCGGAGTCAACACCGGCGGCCTGAGCTTCAGCGATTCCAACCAGACCGTCAGGTCCACCCTGCTGGGTCTATTCGAGGAATGGCACCAGCGCGTCGCCGCCGATTATGCCGCCCGCGGCGTGAAGCTGCCTTACGACGTCGCGGTGAAGGACAACTCCGTCTGGACCTACGAACCGCACGTCGCCGCCCGCGTGACGGACGCGATGCTCAAGGAAGCCGGCGTGAGCGTGCTGACGAAACAGACCTTGGAAGGCGTCGAGAAAGCTGGCGCCCGGATCGTCGGCCTGCGGACGTCCGGCGGCATGCACACCGCGAAAGTCTTCATCGATGCCACGTATGAGGGCGACCTGATGGCCCGCGCCGGCGTGGTCTGGCACCTCGGTCGAGAGAGCCGCGACGAATACGGCGAATCGTTCGCGGGCCGCCAATACCCGAAGGAGAAGATGGCCATCAATGGTTTCGATGCCAACGGCCTGCCGCTGCCATTCATCACGTCCGTCCGCCCGGGCGACGACCAAGCCGGCGAAGAGACCGTCATGGTCTACAGCTTCCGGCTCTGCCTGACCAAGAACCCTGCGAACCGCGTACCGTTCCCGGAACCGCAGACCTACGACCCGGCACGCTTCGAACTGATCCGCCGGTATTTCCAGAAATACCCAAACGCGCCGCTGCCCTGGGATCTTTACCCCCTGCCGGGAGACAAGTTCGACGCCAACAACGGCATCGGGAAGATGTTCTCGATGGGACTCGTCGGCGAAGCCAACGGCTGGTGCGCCTCCGATCCCGCCGGCCGCGCCAAGCTCTGGGAGAAGCATAAGCAGTATACCCTGGAGTTCTACAAGTTCCTCACGACCGACCCGGCCGTCCCGGCGAAGATCCGCGCGACGATGGCCGAGCTCGGCCTTTGCCGAGATGAATTCCCGGAGACGCAACATTGGTCGCCGCAACTCTACGTCCGCGAGGGTCGACGCATGGACGGACGAATGATCCTGACCCAGAACGACGTGCTCAAAGACGCCCAGAAGGAAGACCCAATCGCGATCTCGTCCTTCCCGATCGATTCGCATGACTGCCGTCGCCTCGCCCTGCCCGACGGCGTCATCAACGAAGGCACCATCTTCCCCGTACGCATGCCGGGGCGCCGCCACGGCTACGCCTACCACATTCCGTATCGCGCCATCACGCCTTCGGCATCGGAGTGTTCCAACCTGCTCGTCCCTGTCGCGCTCTCGGCTACGCACGTCGCGTATTCATCCGTCCGCGTCGAACCGACCTGGATGGCCATCGGCCAAGGCGCTGGTGTCGCCGCCGCCCTCTCCGCCAAGGCCGGCGTCACCGTCCAAGCCCTCGACTACCCCACGCTCCGTACCCGCCTGCTCGCCCAGAAGGTCGTCCTCGAACTCCCCGTGCTGCCGCCGGTCGGCAAGGTCGCCCGCTCCTCCGGCCCAGTCTCGATCGACTCGAAGTCCCTACCGGGGCTGATCCTCGACGACGCGCAGGCCGAACTCTCGGGCGACTGGGAACGCTCCACGAACTTCAAGCCGCACGTCGGCACGGGCTACCTGCACGACGAACAGCGCTCGGATGGTAAGTCGCGCGCGGTGTTCCGCTTCAAGGGACCGGCCGACGGCGAATTCGCCCTGCGCATGGCCTACTCCGCCCACGAGACACGGACGACGCGCCTTCCGGTCACGATCGTCGGCGGCGGCACGGAGCAGAGCTTTACCGTCGACCAGACCCAGCCCCTCCCCGCCGGTGAGGCCTTCCGCGAAGTTGGTCGCATCCGCCTCCGTCAGGGCATGGACTATACGCTCACCGTCGCCAACGAGGACACCAAAGGCTTCGTGATCCTCGACGCCTTCCAGTTGCTCCCGGTCGTCGCACCGGCAAAGTAACCCCATGAAGACCCGCCTGCTTCTCTGCCTTACCGCCCTGCTCGTGGGCTGCTCCACGCCCAAGGAAGAGCCTAAGCCGTCCGCCTCGCTGCTCCCGGTCGGCTGGGACGCCAAGGCCGCGGGCGACAAGATCATGGCCGGCCTCTTCAAGGTCACCGGCCCGGAGGTCAAAGGTGCGCACGACGCCCATTTCACGATCGTCGGAGACCGCGCCTACGTCGTGACCGAAGTCAACGACCGCCAGGCCGGCGAGGCCGCCCAGTGGCCCTTCGTCTACGCGACGCTCTCCATCGTCGACCTGCGCAATGAGCGCCTGCTCGACGTGATGACCCTCGCCCGCTCCGAACAGGCCTTCGCTAATGAGACGCTGCCCGTCGGCGCCTGCTTCGTGCCCCGAATCAAGCAGATTGCCCCGAAGACCCTCCGATGCTGGTTCGCCAGCGAACAACCCGGCAAGCGTCAGTCCCAGACTTACTATCGCGACTTCGACCTCGGAACGCTGACGTTCGAGCGCGAGATCCATCGCATGAAGCTGCGCACGAGCGACGGCGTCTTCGACCTGCAGCCACAATATCTGCACGCCGACGCCACCAAGCAGGGCTTCAAGCGCAAGCCGGTCGACGCCGGGCTCTACCTGTTCGACAACTTCAAGGAATTCGACGGACGCACCTACATCGCGATCAACAACTACATTGGCGCCCAGCAGGCGCTCTGCGCTCTGAACGCCGAAGCGGACACCCTCGAAGTCGTCGGCCACTTCAACGGCCCCGGCGGCCCGGCCCTGACCGAGCCCGCGGTCAATCGTCTGCCCAACGGCACCTGGCTGGCCATCTGCCGCCAGGAGAACGGCGACCACAACTACTGGTTCTGCGAAAGTCAGGATGGCCGGACCTGGACGACCGGGGGCGAGAAGCCCTTCGTCAAGCTAGGCGCCGGCTCCAAGCCGACGTTCGATAAGTTCAACGGCACCTACTACCTCGGGTGGCAGGAGCTCACCCGGATCGACGGCGTCAGCCGGAGCGTCTTCAATGTCGACGTCTCCAAGGACGGCCTCAGCTGGGAGCGTAAATACCGCTTCGAGAGCACCAAATCCTTTCAATACCCCACCTTCGTCGAGGACAGGGGGGCTATCTGGCTGGTCGTGA
>CANKZO010000062.1 GCA_947488485.1 Opitutia bacterium
GCGTGGCCGACGCCGGCCATCTCGCTGCCGACAACCGTGGCGCCCTTGGCTTTGAGGGCCTTGGGCAGGTGGCTGGTGTTAGGCTTGTTGGAGCCTTTCTCTCCACCCCAGCAGGCGTAGGCGAACTTGCCCTTCAGGTCGGGCAAGGCGCCGAGCGAAGTGTAGCCCGTGCCGCCGCCGTCGGCGAAGACGAAGACCCCGAAATAATCCGTGAGCTTCGGTCGTCCGCTCAGGCGCAGCATGCCGTCGATGGCGTGCGCTCCGTTACTGAAGCCGGCGATGATCGAGCGAGACTTATCGATGTTCGGAATCACCTTCGCGATCTCGTCGAGCATGAATCGGTGGTAAGCCCAGACTTGGGCGTAGTCGCCGACCATGTTCGCCTGGGCGGGGTTGTTCGCGCCCTTAGGGTAGGGGAGGCCGACGAGGATGAAGTCGCCCGCTGGCAGGAAGGCGCCGTTGGGCTGATTACCGCCTTCGCCTCCACCTAGCCAGACGACGAGCGGGTATTTCTTCGCTGCATCAAAGTCCGCCGGGAGTTTCAGGTGACAGGCCGCGAGCGCGCCTTTGCGATCCACAGTCAGCTCCGGGAAATCAAGTCGTAGCGTAGCTCCGGGCGCGACCTGCGCCTTGAGCTCCGTCCGCGGGACAGGCTTTGCTGCGGCCGGTGCAGTCGCCTTATCCTGCGCCTGCAGTCCGAGGCTTATCGCGAGCAGGAGGCAGAGGCGAAAGAAGTTCATCCGTCTTGGCAGGGTTATCAGGGAATCATGCCTTACGCATCCGGTCGCTGGCAAACAAGATGCGGAATCCGTGTGTCGAGTCAGTAAGGGGTCAGTCCGCTTCTGACAGATATCGCTCAGAAGCGGTCTGACCCCTTACTTGAACGACTTCTTCCGCCAGGCGGCGTCAGCTTCGCGGTCGGTGCGGAATTCGATGACGCGCACGCCCTTGCCGCGGACTTCGAGCAGACGACGTAGGTCGTTCCAGCCGTCGGCGAGGTCGTGGCGTACCTTGTGGGCGGCGCAGAGCTTGCCGAGGTCGGTCGCCTGCGGGGTGCCCCAGAGCTGTTCGAAGCGAGCGCTCTGCGCGACGGCGAGGTGGTTGAAGATGCCGCCGCCTTGGTTGTTGATCACGACGACCGTGAGGTCGCCGCGGTGGCCGTAAGCGGAGAGCAGGGCGTTGCTGTCGTGCAGGAAAGTGAGGTCGCCGCAGAGCAGCACCGTGCGCTTGCCGTCGAGCGAAGCTCCGAGGGCGGTCGAGACGGTGCCGTCGATGCCGTTGGCGCCGCGATTGGTCAGGACTTCCGGGCCCGGACCAGGCGGATGATAGAACCACTCCACGTCGCGGATCGGCATGCTGCTGCCAACGAACAGGCGGTCATCCGGGCCGAGGGCTTCGTCGAGGAGTGACACGACGCGACCTTCGAAGGGCCAGTCGACGTTCACGATGCGCGTGAGCTTCTTGGCGGCGGCCTTCTGGGCGGACTGCCAGGCCTTGCCGTAAGCGGAGGCCTTCGCCGAAACCTTATCGCTCGAAGGCACGAGCTGTCCGTCGAGGCGGCTCCAGCGCGAATGAGTCGGGTCAGTGTTCTCACCGGCGCGGCCGATTTGGAGCGCGGTGATATCGCCGTCTTTGAGCCAAGCACGGAGGACCTTGCTGGTCGGGAGCGGGCCGACGAAGACCGCGGCCTGCGGACGGAGCGACTTGGCGGCTTTGGCGTCGCGCAGGATGAGGTCGTAGCCCGAGACGAGCGACGCATCGCCGGCAAGGTCGCCACGGAGCGTGCCGGCGCCGTCGGCGAGGATCGGCCAACCGGTGAGTTGCGAAAGTTCGCGGAGGGCCGTGGCGGTTTCGTCGCGGTCTTCGAAGGCATGCGGGCCGACGACGATGACGCCGCGCTCCGTCTTCGGTAGCACGCTGGCGACCGTGGCGGGAGTGAGGGTCGGGCGGACGATGCCGCAGGGCGGGACGGCCGTGAAGGTCTCGAGATTCAGGCCGGTGGGCGCCTTGAAGCCCTTTTCGGGGTCCGAGGGGGCGAGAGGGTCGCGGAAGGGTAGATTGAGGTGCACCGGGCCGGCCAGAGGGCCTTGTGAGCGCTGCCAGGCGTCGACCAGCAGCTGGCGCCAGTGACGGAGCAGGCCGAGGTCGGCGGAGGGCACGGCGGCCTCGGCGGCCCAGACAGGATAGCCGGCGAAGATGCCGTTCTGGGCAATCGTCTGACCGGAGTGGCATTCGCGCAGTTCCGGCGGGCGGTCGGCGGTCAGGACGAGCAGGGGCGTGGCTGAGAGACGGGCTTCGACGACGGCGGGCAGGTAATTGGCGGCGGCGGTGCCGGACGTGCAGAGCAGGGCGGCCGGCTGGCCGGTGGCCTTGGCGAGGCCGAGGGCGATGAAGCCGGCCGAACGTTCATCGAGCGCGACCGTCACGTGCAGGCCGGTCGATTCGGCGAACGCATGGGCGAGGGGCGTCGAGCGCGAGCCGGGCGAGATCACCACGTGCGTGAGGCCGAGGCGGCGGAGTGTGCGCACGCCCACGTCGGCCCAGAGGGCGTTCGTGTTCAGGTGCTTGGTCGCGCGGGCCATAGTCACAGGCAATCCCGCAAGGGCAGGGCTGTCCAGCGTGGGCTTGGTTTTGGGTTTAAGCGGGGCCGATAAGGGCTATATTTCTGATTCCCATGGAGGTCTTCCTCACTCTCCTCCCGCTGATCCTGGCCCTGATCTTCCCGGTCATCCTCGCCCATGCCATCTTCTGGGGCATGACCTTCACCGTCGATGCGGGGCACATGCGGGTGCGGGTCTACGGCTACACCGCGCGCAAGGTCGCGCTCACCGATATCGAGTGGGCCGCGCACGACTGGTGCTTCTGGAATGAGCATTGGACGAATACTCTGAATCCCAAGAAGCTGATCCTACTTCGCCGCCGTACCGGCTGGTTCAAGAATTTCGTCATCAGCCCGCCGTCGCCACCGGACTTCCTCCGTGAGCTGGCCGCGCACGGCGTGACCATCCGTTGAATCTCATGCGTTCCCTCCTCGCTTATCTTTGTGCCTGCGTCGCGCTCACCGCCGCGGACCAGCCGGTGTTCTTCGCGATGGACACCGCCGCGCGGCTCGCGCCGACGGAATGCGCGCAGGTGCTGGCTGAGCTCGGCTATGCGGGACTCGGTGGCCGGCCCGCGACGGCCAAGGCCCACGCCGCTGCGCTGCAGGCCAAGGGTCTCGCCTACTTCAACGGTTATCACGTCGCTGATTTTCCGTCCGGCCAGAATCAGTTACCGGCCGAGCTCACCCAGGCGGTCGACGGACTCGCCGGCACCGGCGGCACGTTGTGGCTGGCGATCAACAAGGTCACGTTGCCGCTTGGTCTTTCCATGGGGCCCGAATACGGCGACACCGTCGTCGTACCGCAGCTGCGTCAGCTGGTCGCCTATGCCCGGACCAAGGGCGTGAAGATCTCGCTCTATCCGCACGCCGGCTTCTGGGCCGCGCGCTTCGAGACTTGCGTGCGCGTCGCCACCAAGGTCGACGACCCGAACTTGGGCGTGACCTTCAATCTCTGTCACTGGCTGAAAGTCGAAGGCTCCGAGCGCGACCCGCAGCCGCTCATCAAGGAAGCCCTGCCGCGCCTGAACTTCATTACCATCAATGGCGCCGATACCGGCGACACCCAGAACCTCGGTTGGGATAGACTCATCCAGCCGCTTGGCCGGGGCACCTACGACGTCAGATCGTTCGTAGCCAAGGCCCGCGCCGCCGGTTACCGCGGCCCCTTCGGCTTCCAGGGCTATGGCATCAAGATGGAGCCCAAGGAACTGCTGAAGGAGACGATGGTTGGGTGGGGGAAGATTGCCAAGTAAGGGGTAGGGGTCGGGGTAGGGGTAGTTGCCATGCATGGCAGAACCAAAGCCAGTTGGAGTTGAGATAGGGAGCTTCAGATAGACTTAGTCTGGAAGCCTACCCCTGCCCCGACCCCTACCCCTACCCCTTGAAAAGAAAAAACCCCGGTTGCCCGGGGTTTTTCTTTTCACCAGCCTTACTTACCGGCTGCGTGTTCCTTGGCGTGCTCGCGGAGAGGGTCGTAGGCGAAGTCCTTCTTCAGGTCGCGCCACGAGGCGTGCACGTGATTGGCGCCGCCCTGGAAGTTGGCCATTTCGAAGAGGAAGGTCGGGCCCTGGATGCTGTAGTAGTGGGGCTCGCCGACTTCGAGGCCGCCGTTCCAGGCGAACACGAGGGAGTCCTTCACGGCGTCGATCGCCTGGAGTTCGCGGGCGGCGAAGTCGGGGCGGGCGCGGCTGACGTATTCGTAGACGATCTTACCGAGCATCTGCTTCTGTTCGGCGGTGAGCGCGGTGGCGGCGATGCCCTGGTGCTTGATGAGGCCGTCGGCCTTCTGCTTGTTGCCGGTCACGATGTCCTTGAACGGGTCCTTGTTGAGGAAGCCCTGCTTGCGCTGTTCGGCGGTGAGGGACTTGGCGAGCTGGCGGCCGAGGTCGTCTTCATACTTCAGGAGTTCGAAGCCCACGGGGCCGGGCTGGCCTTCCTTGATCTTGCCCGGGTTGCTGGCGAAGAAGGAAGGCGTCGAGCTGACGAGTTCGCCGTCGACGAGGGTGAAGTTGAGGGAGAGGTGGTGGCCTTCCCAGCGGAAGCCCCAGGTACCCTTGGCGTCCGGCTTACCAAAGATGGATACGAAGTAGTTCTCGGCGTCGCGCTTAGGGCCCGAGCCCTTTTCCATCTCGAAGAGGAGCTGTTCGAGGGCCATGATCTGCTCGGCCTTCATGTGGCCGCGGCCGCTGAGGGCGACGGAGAGGATGGCCTGGGCGAAGTGGCGCTGGCCGGGATTCATTTCCTTCAGCGGGAGACCCTTGCGGGCGGCCGGCACGAAGATCCAGTTGGTGCGCTCGGCGTCATCGAAGCCGAAGGTCGCCTTGGCCTTCTGGTCGGCGTTGAGCGAGCCGAGGAAGGCGGAAGCGGCGGAGGACAGCTCTTCGCCGGCCGTGTGGGCGAAGGCAGGAACGGCGGCGGCCAGGAGGCCGAGCACGCACAGGAGGCGGGTGAGGGAACGCATGGGGGTGTCAGGTAAGGACAGGGGTGTAAGGGAAGGGTTCCCCGAGAGCCAGAAAGGAATGGCGACGGGGCTGACGCCCCGAGGGGGCACGTGGGCACGAGTATCGAGTATAGGGGGATGCAAAGTGCGCCGGAATGAGGGGCGCGGGGCTTTGGCCGCTACCTGACCCCTCCCCGATACTCGTGCCCACTCCACCCTGCAGAGGGAACGTTTACGTTCCCTCCGCTTCGCTCAACTTCTGCGCGGCCTGTTCCCAGGCGGCGGTGGCGGCCTGGAGGGCGTTGATCGTGTCGCGGAGCTGGGCGTTCAATTGCGGGAGATTGGCGCCGCCGGTATAGGTGGCGGGGTCGGCGAGTTCGGCGGTGAGCTTGGTCTGCTTCGCTTCGAGGTCGGCGACCTGCTGCTCGCACTTCGTGACCTCGGACTTGAGCTTACGGATATCCGCGGCGGAGGGCTTGACCGGGGCCTTGGGTTTTTCGGCCTTCGCGGCTTCGACCTGCTTCGGTCGGGCATCGGTGAAGCCGGCGGTCAGCGCGGCGCGTTCGTTGCCGGCCTTGGATTTCTCGAGATAGTAGGCGTAGTCGCCCGCATATTGCGTCAGGCGGCCGGAGTGCACGTGGAGGACCGTCTTGGCGATCTCGCGGATGAAGTGCACGTCGTGGCTGACGAAGTAGAGCGTGCCTTCGTAGGTCTTCAGGGCGGCGATGAGCGCGTCGATCGACATGATGTCGAGGTGCGTCGTCGGCTCGTCCATGAGCAGGAAGTTCGGCGGGTTGATCAGCAGCTTCACCAGCGCGAGACGGGATTTCTCGCCGCCGGAAAGCACCGAGACCTTCTTATGGACGTCGTCCTTGCGGAAGAGGAACGTGCCGAGCATGCCGCGGGCCTGCTGTTCGGTGAGGCCGTTCTCCGTGGTGCGGAGCTCCATCACGTTCTCGAGGACGGTCAGCTTCGGGTTGAGGTTGTCGACGCGGTTCTGGGCGAAGTAGCCCGTGATCACGTTGCCGCCTTCCTCGCGGAGGCCGCCGTTGATCGGGATGACGCCGGCGAGGATCTTGAGGAGGGTGGACTTGCCGGCGCCGTTGGGGCCGACGAGCACCGTACGCTGGCCGCGTTCGCACTCGAAGTTGAGGTCCTGGTAGACGACGTGTTCACCGTAGGCCTGCTGTACGTGCTCGAGCTTCATCACCTTGAGGCCGGAGCGGGGCGGCTGGGGGAAGCGGAACTGGATCTTCTTCAGGTCGTCTTCGGGCTCATCGATCGCGACCTCTTCGAGGCGGGCGATCTGCTTCTCCTTGGACTTCGCGCGGGAAGCCATCGAAGCCTTGGCGCCGAAGCGGTCGACGAACGTCTGCAGGTGCGCGATCTCGCGTTGCTGGTTCTTGAACATCGCCTGCTGGCGGTCTTTGCGGGCCACGCGCTCGAGGATGAAGTCGTCGTAGTTGCCGTTGTAGCAATGGAGGCGCTGGCCGCGGAGTTCGATCATGCCCGTGCAGAGGGCGTTGAGGAAGGCACGGTCGTGCGAGATGACGACGAGGCCGCCCGGATAGCGGGTCAGGTACTCCTGGAACCAGAGCAGCGCCTCGAGGTCGAGGTGATTGGTCGGTTCGTCGAGGAGGAGGAGCGTCGGCTCGCTGACGAGCAGGCGGGCGAGGTGCGCGCGCATGACCCAGCCGCCGGAGAAAGTCTTGGCGAGCTTGTCGTGGTCGCTTTCGCGGAAGCCGAGACCGGCGAGGATCTTCTTCGCGCGGGGTTCCAGCGTGTAGTCGATGTCCCAGTCGTCATCGTTCTCGGGCTCGAGCTTGCCGCCGCTCGTGGCGATCTGGAGGATCGTCTCATCGCCGACGGGGGCGCTTTCCTGCGGGAGGAAGCCGAAGTTCGCGCCGCGTTCCCACTCGATGAGGCCGTCGTCCGGCTTGTCCTTATCGAGGATGATGTTGAAGAGGGTGGACTTGCCGGCGCCGTTGGCGCCGACGAGGCCGAGGCGGTCCGTCCGGGCGATGTTCAGCGAGACCTCCGCGAACAAGGTGCGGGGTCCGTAGGACTTGGAAACATTGGCAATCGTGAGCATCGAAAAGGCGTTAAAGAGGCGGGAGGGCGGAAGGGCAAGAGAAAGGGGGGAGGGAGGGCTAGGGGCAGGGCTAGGAGCGGGTAGGGCTGACCACCCTTGGTCAGCCACGGTTGAGCGAGGGCGCTCACCCCTACCATAGGCTGCAGGTGGGTTGCTTTCCCCTTGTCACCGTGCCCCCGTGCCAGCTTGTCCCCTCGTTTACGACCACTTCAGCTTACTCCGCAGGACGTCGAAATGGGTGAGCGATTTCGGACGCAGGAGGGCGAGCTGGACCTTGGCGGTACGGATGACGAGGGGGAGGCGGCGCTGGGCTTCGAGGGTCTCGCGACCGTCGACCGAGAGGCCGAGCAGGGCGCTGTCTTCGCTGCGGATCTCGAGCTCGGTCTCGCCGTCGAAGATCACCGAGCGGTTCGAGAGCGTGTGCGCGCAGATCGGGGTCAGGACGATCACCGAGGCGGCGGGGTCGACGAGTGGGCCGCCCGCGGCGAGGTTGTAGGCCGAGGTGCCGGTGGGAGAGGCGAGGATGAGGCCGTCGGCGCGGTATTCGTTCACGCGGGCGCCATCGGCGAGCACGGCGAAACGGCCCATGCGGAAGACGTCGCGGGTCTTGATGACGAGGTCGTTCAGGGCCAGGGCGAAGCTGCCGTCGGCGAAGCGGATCTCGAGGAGGGCGCGCTTCTCGACGCGGAAGTCTCCGCTGAGAATGGAATGCAGCGAGGCGCCGACGTCGTCGCTCGGATAGGCCGCGAGGAAGCCGAGCTTGCCGCGGTTGATGCCGAAGAGGGGTACGCCTTCGAGCGCGGCGGCTTCGGCGACGCCGAGGAAGGTGCCGTCGCCGCCGACCACGCCGCAAGCGTCGGCTCCCTGGAGCGTGGCGCGGCTGATCGGCCAGCCGTCCGCGACCGTGAGGGTCACGCCGGCTTTCTGGGCGGCTTCCTGGACCGAACGCACGATATCATCCACCCCGGGCTTGGTGCGGTTGACGACGAGCGTGAGGCGGCGGATGGCCATGAATGACGACTAGTCGTCCGCCGGGGAAGGGCAAGGACAAGCCGGCTGGGCCGACCGTAAACCACCTTATTTCGTGGCCTTTTCGGGCTTCGGCGTGAGGAAAGACATCCGGTAGGTCAGGCTGACCTCGAAGCGCTTGCCGCCGAGGGCGACGACATTGACCGGGCCGGCGAGGCCGCTGAGTTCGAGCGTCCACTGGCCTTCGGGCAGGTGCTTCTTGGCTTCCTCGAAGTCGGCTTTGATCTGGTCGAGCAGTTCGTTGCGGTAGTCCTGCGGATTGGTGAGCACGTATTCCGGATGGCCGATGATCTGCTTCTCGTCGTCGCTCTTCGCTTTCACCAGGCCCTCGGCCTTGGTGCGCAGGGTCTCGACTCCCTTGAGGCCTTTATCGGCTTCGGTGTGGAGTTCCCAGCGGGCGGTGGCGACGTAGGTCACGTCGCCTTGGTCGGCCTCATCATCGCCGAAGAGCTTGCTGCCGCCGGCGGGACGCGAGGCGTAGGACTTGCTCTCAGCGCGGGCGAAGTCCGCAGAGATCTCACGGAGTTCCCAGCCCGGCTGATCGGCGAAACGCTTCTCCAGTTCCTTGCGGATCGCGTCAACGCGTGCGTCGACCGCCGCTCGGTCCTTACCCTTGATCGTGATCGAGAGCGGGAGGAAGAGGTGATCGGCGTCGGCTTGGATGCGGACGTGATGCTTCGGAGCGGAATTGCCGCTCTGCGCGGCGAGGGTCAGCGGAAGCAAAAGGAGGAAGGCGAAGAGGCGCATGAGTCGAGGAATAGAGGGCTCGAGTGCCCGAGGCAATGAGAGGAGTGGGTGAGATAGACCACGGAGGATTGGCACGGGAGAGTATCGAGTATGGAGTATCGAGTATCGGGGGAGTGCTTGCCTTGGGTAGGGGCAGCACCGCGTGCTGCCCTAGTCTGCCTTGGTAGGGTCGGGACCGCGTCACGACATAGTGCGGCTCTAGGCTGTTCTTAGTTCTTGGTTCTTCGTTATTTCAGGACACTGCCTTGAGGTAGGGTCAGCACTGCGTGCTGACCTAGCTTCCTCGGGTCGGGCTGAATTGATGACGGAGGGCTGCACGGAGGACTGCGTTGAGGGCCGAATGGAAAAGCCCCGCCACCGGCCACCCGGGGCTGCCACCCGCCACCCGAAGCGAAATCATGACAATCAAAGGGAGACCGGAGACCGGGATATATGCTTCGGATATTAATGCACCCCAGCCAATCATCCGGTTTCCGGTCTCCCTTTGATCGCCTGTGTTCTCAACCGCCTGGCCGCCGCAGGGCGGCTGAGGGTAGGGGCGTGGCTTCGCCGCGCCCTCCGCAGTGGAGGGCACGATGAATCGTGCCCCTACCTTGGTTCGCCCTGCGGCGAACGGCTGACCGAGGCGGTCAGCCCTACCCCTGGTTGCCTTACGCTACGCTCGCCAAAGCCTCGGCGACCTTGGACACATCGGTTCCGCCGCCCATCGCGGCGTCAGGCTTGCCGCCACCCTTGCCGCCGAGCTTACCGCAGGCGTCGGTAACGATCTTGCCGGCGGCCTTGCCCGCCTTGACGGCGTCGGCGCCGCAGTTGGCGACGAGGGAGACCTTGTCGCCGAAGACGGCGGCGAGGACGACGACGGCCGAAGGACCGACCTTGCCGGCCACCTTGGCGCCGAGGTCACGGAGATCGTTAGGGGTCTCGGCGCTGACCTGGGAGATGACATACTTCAAGCCCGCGCGGTCGCTCGCCTTGGCGGCGAGGGCGTCGGCGAGCTGCGAGGATTCCTTGTCGCGGTAGACCTTGAGCTTCTTCTCGAGCGCGGCGGACTGCTCCATGATCTGCTCGAGGCGCTTGGCGAGGTCGGTGACGGGCGTGTTGGTCGAAGCGGCGAGCGACTTGAGCAGCTCGGCTTCGGACTTCGCGCGTTCGTAGGAGGCGAGGCCGGCGACGGCTTCGATGCGGCGGACGCCCGCGGCGATGGCGTTCTCGCCGACGATGCGGAAGAGGCCGATCTCGCCGGTGTGGCGGACGTGCGTGCCGGCGCAGAGTTCCATCGACCAGCCGTTCAGGGAGGCGGCCTTACCGCCGACCTGCACGACGCGGACGGAGTCGCCGTATTTGTCGCCGAAGAACTGCATGATGTCCGGGCGGCCCTTGACGGACGCGTACGCGACTTCGCTCCAGGTCACGGCGTCGTTGGCGAGGATGCGCTCATTGACGAGCTTCTCGATATCGGCCAGCTGGCCCAGCGTGAGCGCCGCGCCGTTGAAGTCGAAGGTGAGCTTCGTCGGGTCGACCGCGGAACCCTTCTGGGAGGCCTCCTTCGAGACGACCTCATGGAGCGCCCAGTGGAGGATGTGCGTCACCGTGTGGTGGCGCTGGATGGCGTCACGGCGGGCCTGATCGACGGCGATCTCGATCGTCGCGCCGGCTTCCGGGGCGTCTTCGCCATCGAGGAAGTGGAGCCAGGTCTGCCCGGACTTCTGGGTATCGGTGACGTGCCACTGGCGGCCGCCGAGGGTGATGATCGCGGCGTCGCCGACCTGACCGCCCATCTCGGCGTAGCAGGGGGACTTGTCGAGGATGACGGCCGAGCGGTCCTTGATCTTGGCGACCTGGGCGACCTTGGCCTGCGTGGCGAGGGCGTCGTAGCCAACAAAAGCCGTCGGGTGGTCGGAGCCGATGTCAGAAAGCGTGATGATCTCCTTCTTCTGCGCGGCGCGGGCGCGGTTGCGCTGCTCTTCCATCAGCTTCTCGAAGCCGGCGCCGTCCACGGTCAGGCCGCGTTCGCGGGCCATGAGCTGGGTGAGGTCGAGCGGGAAGCCCTGCTCGTCATAGAGGCGGAAGGCGATGGCGCCCGAGATGGCGCCGCCGGCCTTGAGCTTGCTGGCTTCGTCTTCGAAGAGGGCGATACCCTTGTCGAGCGTACGGTTGAAGGACTCTTCCTCGATGCGGATCACGTCGGCGACCACCGTGCGGCGGGTGCGGATCTCCGGGAAGACGTCGCCCATCGTG
>CANKZO010000063.1 GCA_947488485.1 Opitutia bacterium
CGGCGTCGTGTAGGAACGCGAGGCGCTGCTCGAGTCCGCGCCGTGCTTCTTCGGCGGGCATGACGCCGGGATGCGTCGCGAGTTGCTTCGTGAACTCCAGCGCGGCGGGAATCGTCATCGCCAGGAATTCGGCCATGGTCTTGCCATTGAGACGCAAGGAGAGGGCGGCGGGGGAGAGGCGGCGGCCTTGGCAGCCGGCGCAGACGGAGCCTGCCTGGAATTGCAGCAGACGCTGACGGAGCGATTCGCCGGTGGTGGTGCGATAGGCGTGTTCGAGTTCGGTGAACATGCCGGTCCAGACGGTCTCGATGGGCTTACGGCCCTTGGGCGGCGGGAGCAGGAACTTACGCTTGGGGTCGCCGTGGAGAAGAAGCTCGCGGACGGCCTTGGGGAGGTCGCGCCAGGGGGTCTTGAGGTCGAACGGCACCTGCTCGGCGAGCGCACGGGTGATCGCGTTGCGGCGGATGAGCGTCTTGCGCGTTGCGCACTTCCAGGGCTTCACGACGCCGTCGTGGATCGACAGGGACTCGTCGCGGATCGAAAGGCTTTCCTGGAAGCGCATCTGGCGGCCGAGTCCGCCGCAGTCGGGGCAGGCGCCCTCGGGATGGTTGTGCGAGAGGGCGCGCGGGCTGATGGGCTCGTAAGTCTCGCCGCAATGTTCGCAGGCGAGGTGGAGCGAGAGCACGTGTTCTTCCCAGCGCCCGTCTTTCTCGGCGAGCACGCTCGCGCGATGACGGCCTTCGCGGAAGGCGAGTTCGAGCGAGTCGGCGAGTCGGCTGCGCTGGTCGGGGCCGGCGACGATGCGGTCGACCACGACGTCGAGCTGCTTCGCTTCGCGTCCGCTCAGCAGGCCGGCGGCTTCTTCGAGGGTGGCGACGACGCCGTCGACGCGGACGCGCGAGAAGCCACGGCGGCCGAGGTCGGCGGAGGATTCGAGGAGGACGGAAGGCTTATCCTTGGCGACCGGCGCCACGACCATCAGGCGCGTGCCGTCCGGGATGGCTTCGAGGGCGCGGAGGTTATCGTCGAGCGAACGGCGGCGGACCGGATGGCCGTCCTGCAGGCAGCGGCGGTCGCCGGCGATGATCCAGAGGGGGCGGGCGTGGTCGGCGATCTCGGTCAGGGTGGCGACCGTCGAGCGGGGGTTGGTATTGCCGCCGGTCCGCTGGGCGATGGCGATGACCGGGGAGAGCCCCCGGATGAAGTCCACGTCGGGCCGGGGAGCGGCGTCCAGCATGCCGCGGGCCTTGGCGGAGAGGGACTCGAGGTATTGGCGGCTGCCCTCGGCGTGCAGGGTATCGAAGGCCAGGGAGGATTTGCCCGAGCCGCTGACCCCCGTGATGACCGTCAGCTGACCACGCGGGATGGTCACTTCCACATCCTTGAGGTTGTGAGTGCGGGCTCCCTTGATGTGGATGGGCGGGTTCAGGACAGCGGACGATACTCCGTCCGCCCTCCGGGAGAAGGCGGAAGTGTCCGGTCCGTTAATAACTCGTCCCTAAATCCGCTTTTCCCTTTTTCGGCCGCCTGCCAGTGTGAGGGGTATGCCACGCCTTTTGCTCGTCCTCCTGGTCCTGTTCACCGCCCGCGCTTCGGCCGACAAACTTGAACCGCGCGTCCTCTTCCTCGGCGACAGCATCACTTACGGCGGCAACTGGACGGTCTACGTCGAGTCGGCGATCCGCGCGCAGAAGGGCATGGCCCGCGCGACAATCGTGAACATGGGACTCTCGAGCGAGACGACTTCCGGCTTGTCCGAACCCGGTCATGCCGGCGGCGCGTTCCCTCGTCCGGATCTGCATGAGCGTCTCGGTCGCGTGCTCGCCGAATTCAAGCCGACGCTCGTCGTCGCTTGCTACGGCATCAACGACGGCATCTACCAGCCGCTCGACAGCGCCCGTCAGCTCGCCTTCCAGCAAGGCGTCATCAAACTCCGCCTCGCCTGCATCCGCGCCGGCGCGCAGATCGTCATGGTCACGCCGCCGCTGTATGCGCCGGATAACCGTGCGAAGGATGCGATCAACTACGACGGCGTGATGGAAGCCTATGGTGCGTGGCTCGTCGCGCAGCGCACCGCGGGCTGGCAGGTCATCGACATCCATCATCTGCTGCATCAGTCCGTCGCCGCGGCGAAGAAGGCCGATCCGACTTTCATCTACGCGAAAGATAATCTCCATCCCGGCGAGCAGGGCCATCTCTTCATGGCGCAGGCCGTGTGGCAGTCGCTCGCTCCGATGATGAAGTGGAAGGCAGACGTGGCTTTCGCCGAAGGGGAGAAGCTCAAGCTGCTCCGCGAGAGCTCCGCTACGCTCCGCGATGCCTGGCTTAAGCAGGCCGGACATAAGCGTCCGGGGGTCAAAGGCGGCCTCCCGGTGGCTGAGGCGGAGGCCCGGGTGGCCCAGATTCTGAAGGAATACCTCAATTAAGAGGGGTTTTTGGCCCCTAAAGGGGTGTTTTTAGGGGGAGGGCCTATCACCGAAGAAACACCCCTCCGACACGGGTTCGTAACAATCGTATGGGATGATGCCTGTGCTTTCCAACCACATGCACACCATCCTCAAGTCCCTCGCGCTGGTCGCCCTCACGGCGACTGCCGTCACCGCCCAGGCCGCTGACGCGGTCACCGTTGACCCGAAGATCCCGGCTTACGCCGTGACCTCCGGTGTTTCGGGTAACCTCAACTCCGTGGGTTCCGACACGCTGAACAACCTGATGACGTTCTGGAGCGAAGGCTTCAAGGCCCAGTATCCCAACGTGAAGATCCAGGTCGAAGGTAAGGGTTCGGGCACCGCTCCGGTCGCCCTCGCTTCCGGTGTCGCTCAGGTCGGCCCGATGAGCCGCGAGATGAAGTCCACCGAGATCGCCTCCTTCGCCTCCAAGTTCGGCCACAAGCCGACCAAGGTCGCCGTCGCCATCGACGCCCTCGCCGTCTTCGTCCACAAGGACAACGCCATCAAGGGTCTCTCCCTCAAGCAGGTCGACGGTATCTTCGCCTCGACCCGCAAGCGCGGCGGCCAGGACGTCGTCACCTGGGGTGATCTCGGCCAGAAGGGCGCCCTCGCCGGCAAGACCGTCTCGGCCTTCGGTCGTAACTCCGCTTCCGGTACCTACGGCTTCTTCAAGGAAGTCGCCCTCAAGACCGGTGACTTCAAGGACACCGTGAAGGAACAGCCGGGCTCCTCGTCCGTCGTCCAGGGCATCTCCGCCGACGTCGGCGCCGTCGGTTACTCGGGCATCGGCTACGCCACCTCCGGCGTCCGCGCCCTCCCTCTGTCCTCCGATGACAGCGGCAACTACGTCGAGCCCAACTACGCCAACTGCCTCAGCGGCACCTACCCGCTGTCCCGTTACCTCTACGTCTACGTCAACAAGGCTCCCTCCAAGCCCATGGACAAGCTGACCAGCGAGTTCATCACCTTCGTCCTCTCGAAGCAGGGCCAGGAGATCGTCATCAAGGACGGCTACTTCCCGCTGCCCTCCGAAGTCGCTGACGAAGGCCGCGCCTCGCTGAAGTACTACAGCGCCGAGTAAGCTTGGTCTCGAAGCCGTATCGCCGCCACCACGCCCTCCGGGGTCGGTCTGCAAAGCGTGGCGATACGGTCTCGGGTCCTCCCAAGGCGGGGTCTCCCCGCCTTACCCTTTATTAGGAATTCCGACACCCGAACGTCACCCAATGGCAACTTCTGACCCAAAGCCCGCGCCGGCCGCCGCCCCTGAAGCCCGCTTCACGGTGAGCCCGCTCACGCTGGCGGCGGACCGTTGGATGGGGCGGCTGATCCGCTTCGGCGGGGTCGGCGTGGTGCTCGCGGTCTTCGGGATGCTCGCGTTCCTCATCGTCCAGGTCTTCCCGCTTTTCGTGGGGGCCAAGGTCACGCCGGTGAGTTCGCTCTCCGTGCCGGCCGACGCGGTCGCTTTCGGTGAAGACGAATACGGCGATCTTCCGTTCGTCGTCCGCCGCGACGGCTCGATCCTCTGCCTACGTTCCCAGGACGGGGCCAAGGTCCTCGATTGGGCGCCTTCGCTCGGAGCTCGGCGCGTCACGGCGGTCCGCAGCTATCCTCGCACCGGACTGGTCTTCCTTGGTCTCTCCGACGGTTCCGTCCAGGAGGTCCGCATCGTCTATCGCTCGACGTTCGACGAAGCCGGCAAGCGCACCGTCGAACCGGTCGTCACCGCGCTGGAGCCGATCGCGGTCGGCCGCGCCGGCCTGCCTTGCCTGGATGTCTGGAACGCCAAAGGCCCGCAGTCGCGACTCATGCTCGTGCGCCAGGAAGACGCCGGCAAGCCGCTCCTGACCGCGGTCCGTCTGACCGAACGCAAAGGCCTCGGCGGCCGCGGCAAGGTGACCGTCAGCCCGTCCTTCGTCGTCGCGGCCGACGCCTCTTCGGTCGAGCAGGTGCTCCTGCCGTCCACCGCCGAGTCGATGATCGTCATCGGTCGTTCCGGCGAGGTGCGTACCTATGCCGACGACGGCGAGACGTTTTCGTTCCTGCAGTCTTTCGTTCCCTTCAAAGACGCCGCCGATCCGGCGGTCGCTTCGGCCGGCCTGATCTTCGGCAACGTCTCGGTCGTCTTCGTCGATAAGGCCGGCGCCCAGCAGGTCTGGTCGATGTATCCGCAGCTCCAGCCCGACGGCAAGAGCCTGCGTCGCTGGGGCAAGATCCACGACGGCGATAAACTTCCCGGGGCAGGGCAGGGCGTCTACGCCGCCGAAGCGAACAAGTGCTATCTCGCCGTCGCCGGCGGACGCTTGCAGCTGACGAACATGACGACCGGTACGGTCCGCTGGGACGGCGAAGCCCCGTCCGGTGCGCTCCGCCAGGTGGCCTTTGCCGGTAACTACGACCGCTTCACGGCGCTCTCGGCGGACGGTAAGCTTCATCGCTGGAGCGTCGTCGATCATCACCCGGAATCTTCGTGGAAAACCTTCTTCGGTAAGGTCTGGTATGAAGGCGCCACTGGCCCGGCCTACTCCTGGCAGTCGAGCGCCGGCTCCGATGAGTTCGAGCCGAAGTATTCGCTCGTCCCGCTCTTCTACGGCACGGTCAAGGGCACCTTCTACGCTTTGCTCTTCGCCTTGCCGATCGCGCTCACCGCGGCCGTCTACGTCTCCCAGTTCTTGCGCCCGGAATACCGTCAGGTGGTCAAGCCGGTCATGGAGGTCATGGCCTCGCTGCCTTCCGTCGTGCTGGGCTTCCTCGCCGGCCTCTGGCTGGCGCCGCTCGTCGATCCGCGGTTGGTCTCGCTCTTCTGCGCCATCGGCATCCTGGCGCCGGCGGCGCTCTTCGCCGGCTTCTTTTGGTCCGTGCTGCCGCAGCCGGTTCGCCGGCAGGTTCGTCCGGGCATGGAGTTCCTCTGGTTGCTGCCCTTCCTCGCCCTCTGCGTCTGGGGCGCCTGGCAGGCCGGTCCGGTCATCGAGTCGCTGTGCTTCACGGTCAAGGATAGCGCCACCGGCCTGCCGATCGCCGACTTCCGCGAGTGGTGGCGCCAGACGACCGGCGAGACGTATGACTCCCGTAATTCCCTCGTCGTCGGTTTCGTCATGGGCTTCGCCGTCATCCCGATCGTCTTCACGATCGCCGAGGACGCCCTCTCCAATGTTCCGAACTCCCTCGTCTCTGGCTCCCTCGCCCTCGGCGCCAGCCGCTGGCAGACGGTCTGGAGCGTCGTCGTCCCGACTGCGATCTCCGGCATCGTCTCGGCGGTGATGATCGGCTTCGGCCGAGCGATCGGCGAGACGATGATCGTCGTGATGGCCACGGGGAATACCGCGGTCATGGATACCAATCCGTTCAGCGGCATGCGGACGCTTTCCGCCAACATCGCCGTGGAGCTGCCCGAGGCCGCCGCGGGCCACACGCATTACCGCGCGCTCTTCCTTGGCGCGTGCTGCCTCTTCCTGCTCACCTTCGTGATCAACACCCTCGCGGAAGTGCTCCGCCAGCGCCTGCGTGAGCGCTATAAAGTCGTCTGAACATGTCTTCCTCTTCCGATAGCAGCACGCCCCGGGGCGAAGCTTGGGTCTGGTTCAGCGGCCTGGGCCTGATCATCGGCCTGGGCATGGTCGTGGGCCTGCTTGGCTTGGTCCTGATGAACGGCGCCACGGTCTTCTGGGCGCCGCCCGTGCCGGTGGCGCAAGTCGACGACGGTCGCGTCCTGATCGGTCAGCTCGCCCAACGTCGTATCCGGGCCGGCTCGCCGGCGGATCAGCCGCGTTATGAGCGTCAGTATCAGGTCGGCCTCCGCGAACTGAACGGCAACTCCTACCTCTGGGTCGACGAAGCTAAGATCAAGGGCGAGACCTTCCCGGCCGACGTCCTCGGCCTGGAGCGCGTCGAGAACGGCCCGGCCTTCGTCCGCCCGCAGTCGCTACGCAAGTCCGACGGCAAGGTCATCCCCGCGACGGACCCCGCGTTCGAAGCGGCTTTCCAGACCGAGGTCGCCGCCGCCGCCGCCGTGCGCGAAAAGCTCATCGAGATCACCCGACACCGCATCGGCGACGTCAACGCTGCGATGGATAAGGCCAAGGTCTCGCTCCGTCGGGCCGAGGACCTGAAGCTTACGGACGAGGCAACCGCCTTGCAGAAAGAGATCGCCGTCCTTGACGGTCGTTTCGCGGCCTTGCAGGAAGAGGCCAAGAAGGTCGTCGCCGGTGGCGCGGTCGCCTCGCTGATTTCCCAGGAAGCCGCCGGCCGCGAGGTCGTTGTGCCACTCACGCAGGTCATCCGCGCCTGGTTCCCGAACCGTCTCGATACCTGGGGTCGTGTGAAGCTCTTCGCCTCCCGGCTCGGCGAATTCATCTTCGACGAACCTCGCGAGGCCAATACCGAGGGCGGCCTGATGCCGGCCATCTTCGGCACGCTGGTCATGACGGTCTTCATGAGCCTGCTGGTCACGCCTTTCGGCGTCATCACCGCCATCTATCTCCGCGAATACGCCCAGCAGGGCGCCGTCCTGCGTATCGTGCGCATCAGCGTCAACAATCTCGCCGGCGTGCCCTCGATCGTCTTCGGCGTCTTCGGCCTCGGCTTCTTCGTCTATGTCCTCGGCGGTTCGATCGACCAGCTGTTCTTCGCCGACCAGCTGAAGTATAACAACAACACGCCGGTCTTCGGCACGGGCGGCCTGCTCTGGTGCTCGCTCACGCTCGCCCTGATGACCTTGCCGGTCGTGATCGTGGCCACCGAAGAAGCCTTGGCGGCCGTCCCGCGCGGCATGCGCGAGGCCTCCTTGGCCACCGGTGCCTCCAAGTGGCAGACCATCCGCGACATTCTCCTACCGGCCTCCGCGCCGGGTATCCTGACCGGCGTGATCCTCGCTATGGCCCGTGGGGCAGGGGAGGTCGCCCCGCTCATGCTCGTGGGCGTCGTGAAGCTCGCCCCGACCCTGCCTTTCGATGGTTCCGCTCCGTTCCTGCACATGGACCGTAAGTTCATGCACCTGGGCTTCCACGTGTATGACCTCGGCTTCCAGTCGCCCGATTCTGACGCGGCCCGCCCGATGGTCTTCGCGACCACGCTTCTCCTCATCGTCCTCGTCGTCTGCCTGAATCTCGGCGCGATCTGGATCCGCAACCGCCTCCGCGCTCGCTTCAAGGGTGCTTCCTTCTAAAAACAAACCACCTCATGCCCCAGATCATGAATCCTCCTTCTTCTTCCCGTATCAAAGTCCGCCCCGCCGCCGAACGCGAAGGCCGCAAGGATTACATCAGCATCCGCGACTTCGGTTTCTGGTATGGCGAGAAGAAGGCCCTCGACGCCATCTCCCTCGACATCCCCGAGCGTCAGGTCGTCGCCTTCATCGGACCCTCCGGTTGCGGTAAGTCCACACTCCTGCGTAACCTGAACCGCATGAACGACCTCGTCGACGGCATCCGTCACGAAGGCGATATCACCATCAACGGACGTTCGATCTACGATCCCGGCCTGGAAGTCATCTCCCTCCGCCGCCGCGTGGGCATGGTGTTCCAGAAGTCCAACCCCTTCCCGAAATCCATCTTTGAGAACGTCGTCTACGCCTTGCGCGTAGTCGGCGTGCGCGACCGCGCCGTCCTCGAGGAGGCCTGTGAGACCTCGCTCCGTAAGGCCGCCCTCTGGGACGAGGTGAAAGACCGCCTCAACGACAGCGCCCTCGGCCTCTCCGGCGGCCAGATGCAGCGTCTCTGCATCGCCCGCGCCATCGCCAACCGCCCTGAGATCCTCCTGATGGATGAGCCTTGCTCGGCGCTCGATCCGATCGCGACCGGTAAGATCGAGGAGCTCATCCATGAGCTCAAGGACCAGTTCACCATCGTCATCGTCACCCACTCGATGCAGCAGGCTGCCCGCGTCTCCGACCGCACCGCCTTCTTCTATCTCGGCAAGCAGATCGAATACGACACCACTGAGAAGATCTTCATGAACCCGACGCAGGCCCAGACCGAGGCCTACATCTCGGGTCGCTTCGGCTGATTTTTAAACACATACGACCATGCAACGCTTCTTCCACGACGAACTCCGCCAGCTCCGGGACGACCTGATCCTGATGGGCGAGCGTTCGCTCGACATGACCCGCCTCGTGCTCCGCGCCGTCGAGAACGGCGACGACTCCCTGGCCCTCCAGGTCCGCGGCATGGACGACCGCGTCGACGAGCTCGAGAAGCGCGTCGACCGTGAAATCATGCGCTACCTGACGCTCTTCGGCCCGATGGGCAGCGACGTCCGTCTGCTCCTCGCCGCCCGCGACATCGGCCACGACCTCGAGCGTATCGCCGACGAAGCCTCGGTCATCGCCAAGCGAGCCATGGTCATCTCCGAGCGCGGCCCGCTCAAGGACCTCCTCCACGTCCCGGCCGAAGGCATCATCGCCTGCGAAGTGCTGCGCCTGGCCATCGACAGCTTCATCGAGGGCGATCTCGCCAAGGCGCGTCTGGTCCTGACCCGCGATGCCGAGATCGATGCCCTCAACCGCAAGAACTACGAGGAACTCTTCGGCAAGGCCGGCGACGCCGCCAAGGTGTCCGCCTCCCACGTCGAACTGATCTTCATCTCCAAGGCCCTCGAGCGTATCGGCGACCATTCCAAGAATATCGCCGAACAGGTCATCTTCCTGCTCTCCGGCGAAGACGTCCGCCACGCCCGCTAAGGCCAGACCGCGGGAAAAGTCCCCCTTGTCGGGGGGCTTTCCTGTGGTATGATGCGGGGATGGAAGTCGTGCGTCGTCTCGGAGTCTTGACCCTCGAATGGGCGTCCCTCGCCTTGGGGGTCTTCCTGGCTAAGTATTTCGGCTTCCTCAGCTACGGTGACCCCGTGACTTTGGCCGTCGTCGCCGTGGTCCTTGGCCTGTTCAACTCCTTCCTCCGTCCGTTCCTCCTGGCGGTCTTCATGATCGTCTCGATTCCCATCCTGATCCTCACCCTCGGCCTGGGCGCCTATCTCGTGCTCTTCGTGACCAACGGCGCGATCCTCGCCCTGACCGACAGTCTCATCAAGGACTTCCACTTGAACAACTGGGCCATGGCGACGCTCACGATTTCCATCACCTCCTGGATGATCTCTTCCTCCGTCGGCATCGACCAGCTCAAGCCGCTGCGCCGGGCCAACGAAGCCAAGGCCAACGCCCAGAAGGCCAAGGACGACGCCATCGATATCTGAAAGGCGAGAGAGGCTCGCCAGGGGTAGGGGTTGGGGCAGGGGTAGGGGTAGTTTTGAATCATGTCGGCAGGGTCTCGGACTCCGTCTCGTACGGTGTTAGGTTTGTCCTACCCCAACCCCTATCCCGACCCCTACCCCTAATCGGTCAGTCTTGCCAATCCGCTGGGAGTCCTTTGCGTGGGGGCTCCACGCCATGTCGAATCCCGCTCTCTCCTCCTGGGCCCGCAACGTCGCCCCTTCACCGACCCTCGCCGTCGATGCCAAGGCGAAGGCCCTCAAGGCCGCCGGCAAGGACGTCGTCGGCTTCGGCGTCGGCGAGCCCGACTTCGACACCCCGCAGTTCGTCAAGGACGCCTGCGCCAAGGCCCTGGCTGACGGCCAGACCAAGTATGCCCCCACGCCGGGCATCCCCGCCCTCCGCAAGGCCATCGCCGAAGACTACACCCGTCGCGGCTTCACCGGCATCGCCGACGCCAATGTCGTCGTCTCCCCGGGTGGCAAGATGTCCTGCTACCTCGCCATCCTCGCCACGATCAGCGCCGGCGACGAAGTCATCATCCCGGCCCCGTATTGGGTGAGCTACCCTGAGATGGTAAAGCTCGCCGGCGGCACGCCCGTCGTCGTCAACGCCGAGGACGTCACCGGCTTCAAGATCACCCCGGCCCAGCTGACCGCCGCGCTCACCCCGAAGACGCGCATGGTCATCATCAACAGCCCGTCCAACCCGACCGGCGCCGTCTACACCCGCGCCGAGCTCGAAGCCCTCGTGGCCATCTGCGTGAAGGCCAACGTCTGGATCATGTCCGACGAGATCTACGAGAACCTCGTCTATGACGGCCAGACCACCTGCAGCCCGGCGACCTTCTCGCCTGAAGCCGCCCGCCTGACCATCACCGTCTCCGGCTACGCCAAGAGCTACTCCATGACTGGCTGGCGCCTCGGCACCCTCGTCGCCTCCGACAAGGCCCTCGCCGCCGCCGTGGCCGACCTGCAAAGCCAGATTTCGTCCAACGCCACCACCTTCGCTCAGTTCGGCGCCCTCGCGGTGCACCAGCACCCCGACAAGGCCAAGGCCTCCCTCGCCGAGATGGGTGCCGTCTTCGACAAGCGTCGCCTCAACCTCCTCGCCGGCCTCAACGCCATCCCTGGCCTGACCTGCTACCGCTCGCAGGGCGCGTTCTACCTCTTCCCGAACATCAAGTCGTTCGGCCTGACCTCCGCCCAGTTCGCCGACCGCCTGCTCGAAGAAGAGCTCATGGCCGTCGTCCCGGGCTCCGCGTTTGGCTCCGAAGGCTACATCCGCCTCAGCTACGCTACCTCCGATCAGGTCATCGCCCAGGGTCTCGAGCGCCTCGCGCGTTTCTGCGCGAAGCTGAAGAAGTGATCGCCTTAGGCGATCGCCCCTAAACAAAAGGACGGCACCCGGTGCTGTCCTTTTTTGTGCCTGTATCGAGGTAGGGGCACGACCG
>CANKZO010000064.1 GCA_947488485.1 Opitutia bacterium
CCGCCTTGATGGTATCGCTGCCAGATGGCATGGATCGCCATTACGTGCCCGAGTCTCCCGACGTGCTCATCCACACCCGCATCCTCGAGCCGGGTAAGAAGACCACGATTTACTTCACCGCGCCCAAAGAGCCAGGGAAGTATCCTTACCTTTGTTCGTTCCCTGGACATTCTCAGCTCATGCGCGGAGTCCTGGTGGTGGAGTAGGCTACAAAGGGGTAGGGGTGGGGGTAGGCGGAGGGGTAGGGGGCAGGCTATTTAGCCCCAAGTGGGTGAAACCACTCGTCCCTCACTGGGGTTTAATCTATAGAATCCCCCTCATGAGACTCCTTCTTCGTCTGGTCTTGGTCAGCGGTCTCGCCTGGAGCGCCATGGCCGTGGCGGCGGACAAAAAGCCCGCCAAGAAGGCCCCTGAGCCGGTCATCAAGGCCGCCCCGGTCGCTACCCGACCCGTCGCCGCCATCGCCGAGCGTGCCGCCATCTGGCATACCTGGACGGACAAGGACGGACGTAAGGTCGACGCCCAGTTCTGCGGTCTCTCCGGGGATTTCATCACCATCCAGACCCGCGACGGACGCACCTATCATTTCAAGACGGACATCCTCGTGCCGGAAGACCTCGTCTTCGCCAAGCAGTGCCTGGACCGAAGCCGCACGAACAGCTTCAGCCGGGAGATCATCGCCTCGGCCGCGGCGGACGTCGATAAGCTCGTCGTCGCGACGTTGGCCGCCAACCAACAGACGCTCAACGCCCCGGCCACCGACGAAGAGTTCCTGCGTCGCATCTACCTCGACGCCGCCGGCCGGATCCCGACCGCCAAGGAAGCCGACGCCTTCCTCGCCAGCGCCGCCCCGGACAAGCGCGCCAAGCTCATCGACGAGCTCGTCTTCTCGCCGGGCTACTCCATGCAGATGTTCAACTGGATGGCCGACCTCCTGCGCGTCAAGGACACCTTCGGCAAGGGCGTCCCGGCGTTTACTTTCGAAGATTGGCTCAAGGCGCGGCTCGCCGCGAACACCCCGTGGGACAAGATGGTTTCCGAGATGGTCACCGCCGACGGTCGCCTCTGCGATAACGGCGCCACCGGCTTCATGCTCTTCGACGCGGAGATGCCGCTAGACGGCGTTTCGAACCTGATGACCACGTTCCTCGGCACGAACATGGCGTGCGCCCAGTGCCACGACCATCCGCTGGCCGAGTGGACGCAGAAGGACTTCTATCAGATGGCCGCCTTCTTCGGCGCGACCGACGGCAAGGACGAAGGCGTCCTGCGAGAGGTCAACCGCGTGGCCAAAGGCGACAGCGCCGTCAACAAGGCGGCCGTCCGGAAGATCGCCGAGATGAACGCCTTCCGTCTCGACGACGGCGCCAAGCAGACGCTGACGTTACCCAAGGATTACAAATACAAGGACGGCAAGCCGGGCGACCCGGTCGCACCGGCGCTGATCGCCTGGTCCAAGGCCGACAAGTCGCTCCCGGCCTATAACGTCAGCACCAAGAACCCCGCCCAGCTGCGCGATGAGTTCGCGCGCTGGATGACCAGCCCGCAGAACCCGCGTTTCGCCACGAACATCGCCAATCGTATCTGGAAGAAAGCCTTCGGACTCGGCGTGATCGAGCCGGTCAACGACATCGATGACCTCACGCAGGCGAGCAGCCCGGAACTCCTCGCGCACCTCACCTTCGTCATGAAGGCCGCGAAATTCGACCTCCGCGAGGTTCAGCGCGTCATCTACAACTCCAAGACCTACCAGGCCGGAGCGAGCCCGACGCCTGACCTCGGCAAGGCCAAGTATCTCTTCAACGGCCCGATCGTCCGTCGCCTGACCGCCGAGCAGGCCTGGGACAGCCTCGTCGTCACCGCGGTCGGCACCTATGCGGACAACGTCCTCCTGCGTCGCGGCGACGACATCAAGGTCATGGCCCTGCCTCCCGGCAAGGTGACCATGGCGGAAGTGCGTAATGCCATCGACCGAACCAAGAAGGCCTTCGCTGGTTCCGGTAAGGCCGGCGGCAAGAAAGCCTCCGGCGGGTCGACCATGGGGTTGGCCAACGGGTACGAAGGGGACAAGCCCGTGAGCCGCTTCTCGTTGCTCCTGTCACGCGCCAGCGAACTCCCGCAGCCTTCGGCTGAGACCCACTTTCTGCGCTTGTGGGGGCAGGGTGACCGTCTGCTCGCGGATTCCGCGACCAATGACGGCAGCGTGCCGCAGGTACTCCAGATGATGAACGGGTCGGTCGGTCGACTCGTCTCCGATCCGCGCGCCGAGGCCGTCATGGCGGCGGAAGCGGTCAAGACGCCGGAGGCGCAGGTCCGCTCGCTCTACCTTTCGTTCCTTTCCCGCCGGCCGACGTCGACCGAGCTCACCGCCGCGACCCGCTCGCTCGCCGACGGTCTCGCCGTCACCGATCTGGCCTGGGTCTTGGCCAACACCCGCGAATTCCTTTTCATCCGATGAACCTCCCCATCTCCGCCGACCTGCTCCGCAACCCTGAGGACCGCCGTCGCTTCCTCGAGAAGTGCGCCAAGGTCGCCTTCGGCCTGAGCGTCCTGCCGGCCTTCGCCCGACTGGCCTCGGCCGCCGAGCAGAAGAGCGCGGTCAAGGCGCCGAACGCCGGCCTCGCGGGCTTCGGCAAAGCCAAGCACGTGATCTTCCTGCAGCTCAACGGTGGCATGTCGCATATCGATACCTTCGATCCCAAGGCCGGTGCGGGCAAGGGACCCGGCGACATCGTCTCCGCCAAAGGTGACATGCAGCTGACGTCTTACCTGCCCGAGACCGCCAAGGTCAGCGACAAGATCACCGTCATCCGTTCCATGACCGCCAAGGTCGGCGTACATGCCTCCGCGGCCTACCTCATGCGGACCGGCTTCGAACAGCGCGGCAGCGTGCAGCACCCGACGCTCGGCGCCTGGGCGCAGCACTTCCTCGGTTCCAGCCATAAGACCCTGCCTTCCTCCGTGGCCGTCAATCGTTCGTCCAACCATGGCAACGGTTGGTTCCCCGCGGCCTATTCGCCGCTCCCGATCCTCAATCCCGATGACGGCTTGCTGGACACCAAGAGCCCGGTCGGTGAGGCCGTCGTGGGCAAGCGGGCCGCCTTGCTGGCGCAGCTTGATGCCGGCTTCGGGGGCAAGGCCGCCGACGAGAACGTCAAGGCTTACAACGAATTCTACGAGACCACCTTCCAACTCATGAAGAGCACGGATCTCAAGGCCTTCGACCTGTCCGCCGAGCCGGCCGCCACGCGGACGCGCTATGGCAAGAGCAAGTTCGGCCAAGGCTGCCTGCTCGCCCGACGCCTCGTCGAGAACGGCGTGCGCTTCGTCGAAGTCGCCCATGGCGGCTGGGACATGCACGCGACGTTGGACGACAAGATGGAGGATGTCGGCGGCGATTTCGACCGCGTCTTTGCCACCCTCATCCAGGACCTCGAAGCCAAGGGCCTGCTTGAATCCACACTTGTCGTGGTCGCCACTGAGTTCGGTCGCAAGCCGAGCTTCGAAGGCGGCGGTCGTGGTCACCATCCGCTCGTCTTCTCGACCGTCCTCGCCGGCGGCGGCGTCCGTCGTGGATACGTCCATGGAGCCAGCGACGCCAAGGGTTATGCGCCGGCCGCGGACGGCGTCTCGCCGGGCAGCCTGCACGCCACGATCGCCCATGCCGCCGGACTCCCGGTACAGACCGAGATCATGACTCCGGCCGGTCGTCCGATGGAAATCGGTAACCGCGCCAAGCCGCAGATCGGCGTCTTCAGCTGAGCCTCAGCGCAGGAGCATCGCCACGTCGTCCGGCTTTTCGAGGTGGACGGCGTGGCCCGCTCCTTCAATCACGCTGTGGCGAGCCTTGGGGAGATGGGCGCCCATCTCGTGGGCTAGGCGGGTGAATTTCACGTCGTGTTCGCCGGTCACCAGGTCGACCGGGCAGCGGAGTTCCTTGAGGCGAGGCCAGAGGGAAGGGAGGGTGCCGGTGCCGACGTTGTCGAGGCTGAGCGCCAGGCCTTCGGGGTCGTTACGGTGGCGTCGCTCCAGGATCGGGCGTAGTCGCTCCTCCGGTAGTTTGAGCAACGGCTGGAAGAAAGTCTGGTTATGCCAATACTTGAAGAAAGCATCCAGGCCGCGGGTGCGGATGAAGTCGGCCAGCGTCGCGTCGCCAAGACGTCGCTCTTCGCGTTCGGCGGGAGTGGCCAGCCCCGGGCTCGCCCCGATGAGGATGAGGCGGGCGACCCTTTCCGGATGAGCGAGGGCCCAATGGAGCGCGAGACGGCCACCCAGGGAGTAGCCGAGGAGCGTGACTTGCGGCGAAGTGGCGGCTTCGGTGATCAGCGCGAGGTGAGCTTCGATGGAATAATCGCGAAGGTCACGTTGGTGCCGGCGAGAGCCATGTCCGGGCAGGTCCGGGGCGTTAAGGCCGGATGGGGAGGGCAAGACCCCCCGAATCGCCTCAAAATCTGCTCCTTCTCCGGTGAAGCCATGCAATGATACGATGGTATTCATGGAGGAATGGCTATGACGTCGTCCTGACGGCCAGGACATGGATTCTATTTAGCAGAGCGGCAGTTGACGCGAAAGGAAAAACAGGGAACAAACGACATTACTTAGTATCTTACTACCAACCCATCATGCCTGGCATCCGCGTCAAACCTTGGAACCGTGTGGACGGTCCGATCTATAGTCTCGCGACGACGGCGAACGGTAAGGGCAACCTGAACATCTGCAGCTACGTCACCCCGATCGCGATGAAGCCCAAGCGTTTCATCATCGGGGTCTACAAGGACACCAAGACCCTGGCGAACCTGGAGGCCAATCCGATCGGCCTCCTCAACTACCTGGCCAAGGATCAGGCGAGCCACATCACCTTGCTCGGAAAGAAGTCGGGTCATTCCACCGACAAGATCACCAAGCTGGGCGAGAAGATCGAGCATGTCGGCGACGGTCTGTACATGCTCAAGGGCGCCATCGCGACCTTGCGTCTCCGGTTCATGGAGCGCTTGGATTGCGGCGATCACTGGGCGTGGTTGGCGCACGTCGATTCCTATGAGAATCTGCGCGACGCGCCGCCCCTGACGCTGGACGAGCTCAAGAGGTTGAAGCTGATCTTGGCCTGAGGGCCAAGAGGGGTGGGGGTAGGGGCAGGGGTAGGGGTAGTATACAAAAGAATAGGGCTAGGCATCTTTAAGATCCTAGCCCTAGCTCTGGCCCTGTTGGTGACTATTTCTTTTTAGAGGCCTTCTTCGCCTTCGCTTCTTCGCGCTGCGGGATCAGGTAAGTCCGGCCGCGGATGAGGCGTTCGTAGAGGTCGACCATCGCCACGCCTTCGCGGGGACGGACGGAGTCGGCCTTCGTGGCGCGGTCTACCTGGCGCTTGAGCATACGGCAGAGGTCTTCGGCGTTATACTGGATCATGCCGAGGATGCGTTCGACCGAGTAGCCCGGGATGCTTTCTTCGATGTAGAAGCCGTCGGCCTCGTCGTCTTCGAGGAAGACGTGGGCTTCGTTCACGCGGCCGAAGAGATTGTGAAGGTCGCCCATGATATCCTGGTAGGCGCCGACCATGAAGGCGCCGATGTAGTAGGGCTGGCCTTCCTTGAACGGGTGGAGGGCGAGGGTCTTGCGGACGTCTTCGAGGTCGATGAAGTCGTCGACCTTGCCGTCGGAGTCGCAGGTGATGTCGACGAGCGTCGCCTGGACGGACGGGCGTTCGTTGAGGCGGTGGATCGGGGCGATCGGGAAGAGCTGGTCGAGGGCCCAGTGATCGAGGAGGGACTGAAACACCGAGAAGTTGCAGACGTATTGCTCGGCCAGCATCGAATCGAGGCGGGCGAGTTCGTCGGGGACGTCGGCCGAATCCTTGAGGTCTTCGCGGATCTGGCGGCAGATGTCCCAGAACAGACGGTCGGCCGCGGCGCGTTCTTCGAGGCGCAGGTTGCCGAGGCTGAAGCGAGCGTGGGCTTCTTCGCGCTTCTCCTTGGCGTCATGGTAGCGCTCGAGCGGGTCGAACTTACGCTTGTTCTTCCGGATGGCCTCGAGTTCCTTGATCAGCTGGTGGGTCTTGCCCTTGGGGGCTTCGACCTTGCCTTCGTCGCGGGTGATGCGGTCGACGGCTTCGAAGATCAGGATCGAGTGAGGGGCGACGAGGGCGCGGCCGGATTCCGAGACGATGTCCGGGAGCTCCACTTTGCTCTCTTCGCAGATCTGCTTGATATTGGCGACCACGTCACGGGCGTAGACTTCCATGCTGTAGTTCATGGAAGACTCGTAGGCCGAGCGGCTGCCGTCGTAGTCGATACCCAAGCCGCCGCCGACGTCGAGGAGACCCATCGGGAAGCCCATGCGCTTCAGTTCGCAGTAGAAGCGGGTCGCTTCGACCACGGCCTTCTTGATCGTGCCGATGTTCGGGACCTGAGAGCCGATGTGGAAGTGGACGAGGCGGAGGGAGTCCTTCATCTTCGCCTTGGCGAGGCGCTGGGCGACCTCGACGATCTCGGAGGCCGTGAGGCCGAACTTGGCGTTCTCGCCGGTGCTATCGGCCCACTTGCCTTCGCCGGCCGTGGTGAGCTTCACGCGGAGGCCGATGTGGGGCTGCACGCCCATGCGGCGGGCGATGCGGATGATGGCGTCGATCTCGGAGAGCTGTTCGACGACGATGATGGTCTGCTTGCCGAGGCGGCGGCCCATGAGGGCGAGCTCGATGTATTCCTCGTCCTTGTAACCGTTACAGATCAGCAGGGCCTTGCGGTTCTCGAGGAGCGCGAGGGCGATGATCAGCTCGGGCTTCGAGCCGGCTTCGAGGCCGAAATCATATTCTTCGCCGGCGTCGAGGATCTCTTCGACGACTTCGCGGAGCTGGTTGACCTTGATCGGGAAGACGCCGCGGTAACGACCGTCGTAATCCTCTTCCTTGATGGCGCTGCGGAAGGCCTCGTTGATCTGCGTCACGCGGTTGCGGAGCAGGTCCTGGACGCGGATCGTGAGGGGCGGCTTCAGGCCGGAGGCTTCGACCTCCTTGACGATGTCCGTGATGCGGATCTTCCGGTGGTCGCCTTTCGGGTGCACGCAGAGGTGACCTTGAGGGTCCACGGAGAAGTTATTACCTCCCCATCGTTTGAAGCCGTAGTATTCTTCGGCGTCTTTGGTCGTCCAGGGCTGCGGTTTGCTCACGTCGGTAGGGAGGTGGACTTTTTATCCTGCGGGGGGAAGCGCAAGGGGAAATCTCACCTCGGAAGCAGCCTTCCGGCTCGCCACGGCGGCAGCGGCGGGTTGTCTGAAGTCATGTCCGCCGACCCAGTCATCCGAGCGACGATTGCGTTACGGAAGGCCTTGGCCGGACGCGCCTTTCCTGCGCCGGCGGACTTCGTCTACCAGCCGTTGGACTACGCCTGGGCCTCGCACGAGGCCTATCTGCGACGCTACGCGGCCTCTGGGCCGAAGAAGGTGCTCTTCTTGGGCATGAATCCCGGACCCTTCGGGATGGCCCAGACCGGCGTGCCGTTCGGGGAGATCGCCGCCGTCCGGGATTGGATGGGGCTGGAGATGCCGGTCGGTCGTCCGGAGAAAGAGCACCCAGGCAAGAAGGTGACCGGTTTTGCCTGTCACCGTTCGGAGGTCAGCGGCCGACGCCTGTGGGGGCTCTGCGAGGAACGCTTCGGGACGGCTGAAGCCTTCTTCGCCGAACACCTCGTCCACAACTATTGTCCGCTCCTGTTCCTCGAGAACACCAAGCAAGGTCGCAACGTCATCCCGGAGGAACTGCCGAACGAGATCATGGCGCCCGTGAACAAGGAGTGCGACAAGCTCTTACGCGTCATCGTCGAGACGCTCGGCGTGAGCACCGTGGTCGGCGTGGGAGGTTATGCCGAGACGCGAGCCCGCGAAGCCTTAGACGGTTTGCTCGTGAAGTATGCGAAGGTCCCGCATCCGAGCCCGGCGAACCCCGTAGCGAACCGCGGTTGGTCGGCGGCCGCGACGAAGGCCTTGGTCGAACAAGGAGTCTGGTCCTGATGGGACTCATCGAAGAGATCCTCGTCCGCCCCAAGCTTCGCCAGAAGCTCTGGGCCTGGTGGTATCCGTTCTTCACCCGACGGGTGCGCGCCCAAGGCATCGACTTCCTGAATTACGCCTTCGAGTCTGAGGACTCCGCAAAGCTTAAGTTGGCCGAGGGAGACGAACCGAACCGTCCCAATATCCAGCTCTATGAGCACGTTCGCGGGGACATCACCTTGACCGGCTTGCGCATACTTGAGGTCAGCTGCGGGCACGGCGGCGGGGCTTCCTATTTCGCCCGGACCTATCGGCCGGCCGAGTATGTCGGGTTGGATCTCAATCCCGAAGGCATCCGTCATTGCCAATCGCGGCATCAGGTCGATGGCCTGCGCTTTCAGGTCGGCGACGCCCAGAGGCTGCCGTTTCCCGATGAAAGTTTCGACGTGGTGCTCAACGTGGAGGCGTCACATTGCTATCCGGACTTCCCGGGCTTCCTCGACGAAGTCGCCCGGGTGCTCAAGCCGGGCGGAAAGTTCGGCCACGCCGACCTGCGGTATCGAAGCGGTGTGGATGAATGGGTCGCCTCTTTGGCCAAGCATCCGCGCCTGCGTCTGGACGAGATGCGCCTCATTAATCCTGAGGTGATCCGGGGCATGGAGCTCAATACCCCTCGTTATGAGGCCATGGTAAGACAGGCCTTGCCGCGCTTCCTGCATAAGCTCGCTCTCGACTTCGCAGGCGTGAAAGGTTCGCGGCTGCATCGCGACGCCGTGAGCGGCGAGATGAGTTATCGCTCTTTCAAACTGACCAAGCTCGCCTGAGCTTATTTCGGCTCGAGGATGAGCAGGCGGCCTGGCGTGCTGAGTCCGGCGCCCAAGGTCGTGCCTCTCGTGTATTCGGCGATCAGCAGACGATGCCCCGGTAGTTTGACCAGTGAGATCGGGCGGCCCAGCGGTTGGAGCACCGCGTGGGTCTCGGTCGTACCTTTGGCATGGTCGACATTGAGGCGAAGCACGTCGTAGCCGCCGGATTGGGCGATCAGGTTGCCGAAGCGAGCGACGAGCAGCTGTCCGCCGAGCGGGGCGGGCCAATCCGCGCCGAGTTCCACGATCGCCGAAGGCGAGGAATGAGGCGTGAAGGTGGCGGTCGGGCCGTCAGGGCCGAGGGCATCGGGGCCGAGGTTGTGGATCGGACGGGTAATCGTGAGTCCCGTCGGGGCGTCGGGCGTATGCGGGTAGGGCTTGCGTGACCAGTCGGAGAACTGGAAGGGGAAGCCATAATGTCCGCCGGCCGAGAGCACGTTCAGTTCTTCGGGCGCGTCGGCATCGGGGCCATTCTCGACGCCGAGCAGGCGTCCGGCGTGATCCCACGTGAAGTGGTAAGTGTTACGCAGGCCACGCGCGAAGACCTCGATCTTGGGGTCGGTGGCTTCCGGGTCGACGCGCCAGAGGGCGGCCGTGAGCGGCACTTCGCCGCCCTTGTAGTAGAGATCGGACTGGCCGGCTTCATTACCGTCGGTCCGGGCGCCATTGCTCACGTAGAGGAAGCCGTCCGGACCTTGTTCGATGTGCGACGCCCCGTGATTGTAGGGGCCGACACCGAAAGGGTAAGCGGTCCGCAGCCAACCCGTGGGCTTGTTCCATTGGCCGGAGGCATCGGTTGTCGCGCGGAAGATCGTGACCTCGTTCGTGACGGGTTGCTTCTGTTTGTTGCACTGGTTCGAGACCACGTAGAGACGACCGCGGTGATCGACGCCGAGTCCGAGGCAAGCCGGACCGCCGAGGGCCGCATCGAGGTAATCGGAACCCGTGAAGAGGCGGGTCGGTTCAGGCGAGGATTGGTCCCAGCTCCAGACGTCGCCGTTCGCGGCGAGTATCAGGATGTCCCGTTGATTCGGGTGGGCGATGACGCGGGTCGGGTTGAACTTCAGGGCCAGGGCGACGCGCAGCTTCCATCCCTCCGGAGCGGGCGGCAGCGTCGTCGGGCACATCGATTCGACCAGCTTCTCGAACGTCGGGTAGCGCGAGCGGCTGCGGACGTCCGCGATCTCCTTGAGGTCCGTCTTCGGTAGGGCGTTGCCCCAAGCCGTGAAGATGAAGTTGAACAGCTCGACCATCTGTGGGTCGCGGAGGGCGACCGAGGGCATCTGCCCGTGATAGGTCTGCCCGTTGACCGTGAGCGGTCCTTGGAGGCCCTCCATAGGGGCTCGCAGGGCGTTTTCTCGGTGGGTGCGCAGGAAGTCGGCCCCGGCCAGCGGCGGGAAGACGCCGGGGATGCCTTTTCCTTCGGGCCCGTGGCAGGCCGAGCATTGGATGCGGTAGAGGTCGGCGCCGTCGGCTTGGACCAAGGTCGGCGCCATGGCCAAGCAAAGGAGGGGGAAAAGAACCAGGCGCCGCATGAACTTAATGACGTTTATTGACACGATAATCGGAGGCCTGTCGAGCATCTCAGGGTTGCAGGATAAGAGTCGGACGCCAAATCTACCTTCACCCCGATGCGTCTCCCCTCGCTCTTGCTATCCTTGTTCGTCGCTGTCGTCGCGGCCGCCGACCGTCCTAACATCCTTTTCATCCTCACGGATGACCAAGGTTACGGCGACGTGAGCGCCCACGGTAACCCGATCCTCAAGACCCCGAACCTGGACAAGCTCCGCGGCGAGAGCGTCCGTTTCGTCGATTTCCAGGTCTCGCCGACCTGCGCTCCTACGCGCAGCGCTCTGCTGACCGGACGGCATGAATTCAAGAATGGCGTCACGCACACCATCTTGGAGCGCGAACGAATGGCCCTGGGCGCGGCCACACTGACCGAGCAGTTGCAGAAGGCCGGTTATCGCACTGGCATCTTTGGGAAGTGGCACCTCGGCGACGAAGCCGAGTATCAGCCGAACAAGCGCGGCTTCGACGAAGTCTTCATCCATGGCGCCGGTGGCATCGGCCAGAGTTATCCGGGAAGCTGCGGCGACGTCCCGGGAAATT
>CANKZO010000065.1 GCA_947488485.1 Opitutia bacterium
CGAAGATCCGTCCCTCCAAGGCCAAGAAGGACGCCATCCCGGAAAACGTCCTCAACGGCACGCTCTGCCGGATCTCCGCCGATGGTAAGACCGTGACGAATGTCGGCAAGGCCGTGGGCGTCGAAGCGCCCAACGGCGTCGTCGGTACTTCCGGCGGCAAGCAGATCTGGTGGACCGACGGCACGGTGTGCAAGACCGCTAAGATCAACGCGGACGGCACCCTGTCCGACGCCAAGGTCGCCGCCAAGGTCGGCAGCGATGGTCTCGCCGTCGACGCCCGCGGCCGCCTCTACACCACCGCCAAGGAAGGCCTCGCCGTGCATGACGCTGACGCCAACCAGATCGGCCTCATCCCCTTCCCTGAAAGCCCTTCCAATATGAAGTTCGGCGGCGTTGACGGCACGACCCTCTTCGTCACCGCCCGCACCGGGGCGTATCTGGTCAAATCCAAGACCGCTGGCGAAGGATTTGGGAAGTGAGTGTGAAGATGCAGATTTAAAGCCGATGAATGATGGAGGATGGATGATGAAAGCCAGAAGCTGACACAATACACCCGCTCTCAATCCCCCCATCCCTCATCATCCATCTTCCATCTTCGTTCCTCCATCTGCCATCCTCATGAACCTCCTCCGCCTCCTTCCCCTCCTGGCCGCGGCCTCCCTTTCCGCCGCCTCTGTCTCAACCTTCGCCGGCAACGGTGAGAAAGGCTACTCAGGCGACGGCGGTCCGGCCACCGCCGCGAAAATGGATAATCCGTTCGGCGTGGTCCGCGGTCCGGACGGTGCCATCTGGTATTGTGAATACGGCGGCCAGCGCATCCGTCGCGTCGACAAGGATGGTAAGATCACGCTCGTCGCCGGCACTGGCAAAGCCGGCTTCACCGGCGACGGTGGTCCGGCCACCGCCGCGACGTTCAACCTTCCCCACGAACTCCGCTTCGGACCGAAGCGCGGTAATCTCTTCATCGTGGACATGCAAAACCACGCCGTCCGCAAGATCGACACCAAGACGGGCATCATCACGACCGTCGTCGGCACGGGCAAGCCAGGCTACGCCGGAGACGGTGGTCAGGCCGACCAGGCTCAACTCAAGCAGCCGCACAGCATCCAGTTCGACGCGAACGGCGACCTCTTCATCTGCGACATCGGCAACCACGTCATCCGCAAGGTCGACATGAAGACGAAGGTGATCACGACCATCGCCGGCACCGGCAAGCCCGGCATCACCCCCGACGGCGCTCCGATCAAGGGAACGCCGCTCAAGGGCCCTCGCTCCATTGACTTCGATGCCGCCGGCAACCTCTGGGTCTGCACCCGCGAAGGTAATCAGGTCTTCAAGCTCGACCTGAAGAACGACAAGATCACCCACATCGCTGGCACCGGCAAGAAGGGCTTCACCGGCAACGGCGGCCCAGCCAAGCTTGCCACCCTCAGCGGCCCCAAGGGCGTGGCCATCGACGCCCAAGGCAACGCTTGGCTGGTCGACACGGAATCCCACTCCATCCGCATGGTCGACGCCAAGACGGGCAACCTCGAACTCAAGATCGGCACGGGAGCCAAGCATGATGGCCCTGACGGCGACCCCCTTAAGTGCGGCCTCGCCCGACCCCACGGCATCTGGGTCGACAAGGATGGCGCCGTCTTTGTCGGCGATTCTGAGAACCACCGCCTGCGCGTCCTCCGCCCCTAAGCCATGCTCGACCGACGCGACTTTCTTTCGACCGTCGCCACGGCCGCGGCGGGTCTGGCCAGCGGTTGCGCGTCCACCACGCCGGACAGACGACCCGTCGTCACCGGCATCTACGGCGGGTTCCTCAACCAGATTCTCGAGCGCGGACAAAAGCCCGACGACTATGGCATCAATGCGGTCTGGGTTGGGTCCGGCGGACTGAAGGCAGACCAGATTAAGCGCCACAAAGACCTCGGGCTGAAGGTGTATGCCGAGTTCAACTCGATGCATCTGGCGTCCTTTCTCCGGAATCATCCGGACGCCGCGCCCATCGGAAAGGACGGACGTCCCTCCCCTGCTCCTTCCGGCTGGCAGGGCGTGAGCGCTCACCATGCAGGTTATCGTCGCGACCGCATGCAGGAGTTTCGCAGGGTACTGGAGACATTCGAAATCGACGGCATCTGGCTCGACTACCATCACGCGCACGCGGCCTGGGAACAAGCTGAGCCCGACCTTCCTGATACGGACTTCTGCCCAGAGGCCTTGCGCGGCTTCACCGCCGCCACCGGAATTCGCCTTCCCGCCGATCCGGCGCAAGCCGCCGCCTCCCTGCTCGGCGAACATCTCGAACGTTGGACCACCTATCGCTGTGCCGTCTTCACGGACTGGGTGCGTGAGTATCGTGAAATCCTGAACGCCACCCGCCCACGCGCCCTGCTGGGCACCTTCCACTGCCCCTGGGCTGAAGATGAGCGCGACGGCGCCATCCGTCACAAACTCGCCATCGATCTCCGCGCCCAGGCGCCCTATCTCGATGTGTTCAGCATCATGCCTTATCACGCCCGCTTCGGGCATGCCGGCGACCCTGCCTGGATTTCGCGCCAGAGCGCCAAGCTCGGCAAACTCCTGGGCCTCCGCGGCGAACCCGGCGAAAAGAAGTTCATCTGGCCCATCGTGCAATCCTCGGACTGGGGCGAGCGGGTGCCGGTGAGCGAGATTCCGGAGGTCATCCGCCATGGACTGAAGGCGCCCGCCACGGGCGTGATGACGTTCGCCTGGAGTGGCATCGCGAAGGAATGGCCTAAAGTCGAAGCCATCGGACGAGCCTATCGTTCGGCTAGAGAATGATCACCCGCCGCTCACTCCTAAAGAACGCCCTGCTCGCCGGAGCATGGTATGGCGCGGTCGGACGGTCCTTCGCCCAGGCTTCGTCACCCGAAGTCCTCGGCCAAGGCGACTTCAAGTATCGCGTCGTCCCCGGCTGGGGCGTACTCGACGAAAAGACGCCGGTCAACGATTGCCACGGGCTCGCCCGCACGACTGACGGACAGATCGTCCTGCTGACCAACCACGTCGCCAACAACGTCATCTTCTACGACGACGCCGGTAAGCTCGCGCACAAATGGACCGGCCCGAAGTTCCCTGGCGCGCACGGTCTCTCGCTGGCTCGTTGGCAGAAATCGGAAGCCCTCTTCGTCACTGATCTCAACCTTCATTCGGTATTCAAATTCTCGACCTTCGGCGAACAACTGGGCGAGTGGCACCTCCCTACTAATACGGGCAAGTACGCCAAGGAGACTGACTATCGTCCGTCTTGGACGCTCCACCGCGCCGATGGCGAGTTCTACGTCCTCGATGGCTACGGTAAGGACTACATTCTGCACTACGCCGCGGATGGCTCGTTCAAGCGGCTCCTCGGCGGCCCGGAAGGCGGCATCGTCCACTGGGGCCCGCACGGCGGTATGATCGACACGGCCGCCGACCAGACCGAGACGATGCTCATCGCGATGAGCGATCAGCAGTATCTCCTCCGCCTCGACCTCGACGGCAAGAAACTCGCCCAGACCGACCTCCCCGGCGGCAACCCCCGTCAGATTCGCCGCATGGGCCAGCATTACGTCGTGGCCCACCTCGCCGACAACTGGCCCAAGGACCGCAATAGCCGAGGCTTCCTCTCGATCCTCGACCAGAACCTCCGCGTCGTCTCGAACATCGCCGGCTCAGCTCCCGTGTACGATGCCGCCGGCAAGCTCCTGCCGATGAAGCACACTTCCGACGTATTCCTACACCCCCACGACGTCATCGCCAATCCGGACGGCAGCCTAATCGTGGCCCAGTTCGCCTCGGGCAAGACCTACCCTCTCAAACTCGAACGAATCTGATGCGCCTCCTCCTGCTCCTGCTCGCCTCCGCCGCCCTCGCTGCGGAACGCCCGCCGAACATCGTCCTGATTCTGGTCGACGATCTCGGGTACGGCGACGTGGGTTGCTTCGGAGCGAAGGACATCCGCACACCGAACATCGATGCGCTGGCCAAGCAAGGCAGTCGCTTCACGGATTTTTACGTCGCCCAAGCGGTCTGCACGGCCAGCCGCGCCGCCCTCCTCACTGGTTGCTACCCCAACCGCGTCGGGATGCAGGGCGCCCTCAATCACACGAGTCGCTTCGGGCTCAACCCGTCCGAATGGACGCTGCCGAAGATGCTCAAGGACCGCGGCTACGCGACGGGGTGCTTCGGCAAGTGGCACCTAGGCACCGTGCCAGAGCTCTCCGCACCCCGCCAAGGTTTTGACGAATTCTTCGGCCTGCCCTACTCGAACGATAACTCAAAATACCACCCATCCCTCGCCTCCGAGATGCCGCCGTTGCCTCTGCTCGATGGCGAGAAGGTCGCCGAACTCGACCCAGATCAGTCGACCTTCACCGCTCGCTTCACGGACAAAGGTGTCGACTTCATCGAACGCCACAAGGACCGCCCATTTTTCCTCTACCTTCCCCATGTGATGCCGCACGTGCCGATCTTCGCCTCGGCAAAGTTCAAAGGCCGTTCCGCCCGTGGACTCTACGGAGACGTGGTGGAAGAGCTGGACGACGCGATCGGCACGTTGCTCGCCAAACTGCGCGAGACGGGCCTGGACCAGAACACGGTCGTGCTATTCTTCACCGACAACGGCGCGTGGATGAGCTACGGCGAACACGCCGGTTCCAACCGACCTTTCCGCGAAGGCAAGCTGACCTGCTTCGAAGGCGGCATGCGCTCCCCGCTCATCGTACGCTGGCCCGGACAGGTCCCCGCGGGACGCACCTGCGGCACGCCCTTCATGTCAATCGACCTCCTACCCACATTCGTGGAGGCGGTCGGCGGCAAGGCGCCCACGCTCAAGATCGATGGACGGTCCGCCCTGCCGCTCCTCCGTGGTACTGACGAAGCCGCCACGCATGAAGCCTTGTTCTATTACGCCGGAGAGGAACTCCACGCGGTACGTTCGGGCCAGTGGAAGCTGCACTTCGCCCACCCGTATCTCACGAATATGGGCAACCCCGGCAAAGGCGGTAAACCCTCGGCCTACGGCGAATACACCCCGCTGCCCATCACGGACTCCTCGATGAACGCCATCGCCAGCCGCCACGGCCAGAAGGTCGCCGCGCAGCCGCAGGCCCTTTACGACCTGACCAACGACCCTGCCGAGACCCATGACCTGGCAGCGGAGCACCCGGATATCGTCGCACGACTCACCGCCCTCGCCGTGCCCGTCCGCACTGCCCTCGGCGACAAACTGACCGGCGCCTCGGGCACGGAACGCCGTCCCGCTGGCTTCGTGACCGTGAAGTGATTAAGGCTGGATAAGGCCGGAGCCCGGGGAATCATCGCAAGACCCCATGATGCGCCTCCCCTCGCTATTCTTAGCCCTGTCGTCGTTGGTCGCCTTCGCCGCGCCGACAAAGCCCAACGTGGTGTTCATCCTGATTGACGACTTCGGCTACGAGTGCGTGACAGCCAACGGTGGCGAAAGCTACCGCACGCCGGTGATGGACAAGCTCGCCGCGACCGGTGTCCGTCTCGAACAGGCCCACGCCCAGCCGCTCTGCACGCCGACCCGCGTGGCGCTGATGACCGGCCTGAACAACAAGCGTAACTACACCCACTTCGGACACCTCGACCCGAAACAACAGACGTTCGGCCACTTCTTCAAAGCCGCCGGGTATGCCACCTGCGTGGTCGGTAAATGGCAGCTGGGCAGCGGACTCGAAGGTCCGAGTCTCTTCGGCTTCCAAGAAAACTGCCTCTGGCAGCTGATCCGCCGGCCCGGCCGCTACCGTAACCCCGGCCTCGAGATCAACGGCAAGGAAGTCGACTTCAAGCAGAACGAATACGGGCCCGATATCGTCAACGACTACGCCCTCGACTTCATCACGCGCCAGAAGGACCATCCGTTCTTCCTGTATTACCCGATGATGCTGACGCACTCGCCTTACGACGCGACGCCGGACAGCCCCGATTACCTCAAGGCCAAGTCCGAGGAAGGTACCAAGAAAATCGGCCACTTCCCCGACATGGTGGCCTATACGGACAAGCTCATCGGCAAGGTCATCGCCAAGCTCGAAGAGCTGAAGCTCCGCGAAAACACGCTCGTCATCATTATGGGCGACAACGGCACGGGCGGTGGTACCCCCTCTCGTTTCAAAGGACGTGATGTCACGGGCGGTAAAGGCAGTAGCCTCATCTGGGGCACGCACGTCCCCGGCATCGCCAATTGGCCCGGCCAACTGGCCTCGGGCAAGGTCTGCGCCGACATGATTGAGTCCGCCGACATGCTCCCGACAATCTGCGAAGCCGCTCAGGTGCCGGTTCCGGCCGACCTCAAGCTCGACGGTCGCAGCTTCCTCCCCCAGCTCCGCGGCGAAAAGGGAAACCCCAAGGATGCCCTCTACGTCTGGTATAACCCCTCCGGCGGACCGAAGGCCCAGTACGAATTCGCGCACGACGCCCATTTCAAACTTTACGCTGACGGACGCTTCTTCGACACCGTCGCCGACGACCGCGAGAAGAGCCCGCTGAAAGACGCGGAACTTTCCGCCGAAGCCAAGGCCGCCCGGACGAAGCTCCAGGCCCTGCTCGCCGCCCACCAAGGACCGCGGGACGAATATTTCCTGAAGCAGGCCGAGTCCTTCAATGACTACCGCGAGAAGCTCGACTCCGCCCCCGACGGCAAGAAAGGCAAAGTGACCAAAAAAGCGGCCGCCTCCGCGCCGAAGGCCGAAGCCGACCCGAGGAGCGCCCGCTTCAAAGAGCGGGACGCCGACCACGACGGCAAGATTACCTACGACGAGTTTCAGGCCAGCATGACTGATAAGAAGATCGCCAAGGAGCGCTTCGAATCCCGCGACCTGAATAAGGACGGCAGCCTGAGCCTCGAGGAGTTCTTAGCCACGCTTTCAGCGGCGAAGTAAGGCGCCACCTGGTCCGCGGGATCGCGAGCCAGCCGGACGGATCACTTCTTGTCCTTCTTCCTCACCTTGGTGGTCTCACCCTTCTCTGGCTTATCCGCCTTGGGGGGCTTCGGCGCCCTGTCGAACACCTTGAAATCAGTCGGCGGCAGCATCACCGGCTTCTCCAACTTGCCCCGATGCACCTCAATGAGGCTGAAGATATCGTCGGCGGCGTCCGTATTCACGAGGGCGAAATCGGAACCCTTCGCACCCCCCTGTCGCAGCACCGCGTCCGTTACCGTGACGGTCTCATGGTGCCACTGCTTGTCACCCTTACCCGTCACCGTCAGCGCCGTCTTCATGGATGGCTTTCCCGCATCGTAATCCAACTTCCAGGTCGAGCCTGCCTTCGCATCATACCAGACGACGGTCACCGTCATGACCTTCGCAGCGGAGCCCTGGGAGAAGCCGTCGTGCAGCTTGAAATACAGAGCGTTCTTGCCAGTGGCATGCTCGAAGCCGCGGGCGAACCGGGAATAGATGGGAGACTTGTTGGTGATCGGGCCGCCTACGCGCCAGAGCGGAATCGAGGTGGCATCGGCATCGATCTGATAAAGGAACCGGCCATAGTTGTCCGGCCAGATGTCCCAGCCTACATCGTTCAATCCGGTCTGCGTGTCGCGTTGCCGTACCTGCCCCAGAGTCAGCCCGTTCTTATCATCTACGGCCGCGCCATACTTGGCATAGGTGGCGACAATTTTCTCCATGCGCTCGGTGTTTTTGTGCGAGGCATTCCCGTATTTCGCCTCGGGATAGGCCTTGGTATCGGCGGCATCTAAGCCCTTGTGGAGGGCGCAAAAGGCGCCCGTGGCCGTCCGGGGGTCAATCTGGCCGGCGTAGCGGTTGAAGAAATAAAACGAGTAGTCGAACCCCATCTCCTTGCAGGACTCAAGCGCTCCGGAGGTGATATCCCAGACGCTCTGTCCGTTCTGCAGGCCGGTCAGGGCGCCCCAGTAGAAACTCATCGGCAGGTTCTTGGCAAACATAGCGCGCTGCCAGGTCTGGTCCATTTCCGAACGAGCGAACAAAGGCGCGGCCTCCGAGGCGATCAAGCGATGTTGCCACGCCTCAATCATGGTGCGCTCACCGCTCAGGTGATGCCCGCGCGCACTACCGGCAAGCTTGATGGCGATACCGCCGGTGACGTTATCTGTCACCCACTTCCACTCTTCGTCATATCCTTTGCCACCACTTTCGTCCTCGTCCGAGGTCACGTTATTAAACATGAGGGAGATCCGAGGCTGGCTAGGAACACCCTGAAAGGTCTTCGTGAACAAGCCGAACTGCCATAAGCGGAACTCCCGCCACGCGGAGGATTTCGTCTGCAAATCGTACTTCTTCTCGATAGCGTCGCCCTTATAAGCGCATTCGTCGCCCGTGCACCCGGTCTTGACCTGGATGAACGCGATACGCGCCTGCTTCTCCGGAGAATAGCTGCGGATGCGCTTACCGAAGGCGGTGACCAGCCTCTCCAAGAGAGCCTTGTACTCCTTCGACGGATAAAAGGGGTAAGCAGGCCAAGAGTCGACCTTCTGGTCTCTGCACACCACGCGCGGGACTCCCTGGCCATAGATCCAATCGGGTGCATCCGGCCCGACGCCCAAGGAAAGGTAGATGTACTGGCCTCTTTTGGCCGCGGCATCCATGGCGTCATCCAAAGCACTCCAGTCAAAAACACCCTGCCGCTTTTCGAGGTCCGCCCATTTCTGATTGAAGGCCAGGCCTTTCAGGAAGGGATAATCCTTGGGGTCGAAAGAGGAACCACGGTCCCACACCCCGAAGGCGGCGGGCGGCGGCGCGGCTTGCACCGAACCGAGACAGCTGGCGCCGATCAGGGCCATCAGGCAAAGGATGCGGGCATAGCCAGAAGGAGATGTCGGCTTCATACGGTTTGGAGTGTTTTTGATTCTCACGGTGAAAGGTGCGGACAATCAAGTTGTGATGTGAACTGATGCTTTTTAAGGAATTAGTCGCAACTTTCTGGAAATCCCGGTGCATCGCCTGGTCGCCCGGAGCCCTCCGCCCAGGAGCGGATTGGAGGTAAAAGATTCGGAACTTCTCAGGTCTGGACTTGTCGGCTTTAAAACTGTCGACACTTTAGACCCATGGCCTCACCCCAAGCCCAGCCCTCCCCTCGTGCCCCGCGGAACAACCGCGCGACGGCCGTCCACTTGCGCCTCCGCAAGGAAATCGTGAGCGGATACTTCCCTCAAGGCTCCGCCCTCGCCGAACCGGTCCTCGCCGAGCATTTTCATACCAGCCGCGCCCCGGTCCGTGAAGCCCTCATCGCCTTAGAGCGCGAAGGGCTAGTCACCTTCGAAAAGACGGGGCGCACCCGGGTGCGCATGATCGCGGCCAAAGACCTCCGCGAGATCATGGAAGCCCGCGCCGCCCTCGAAAGCATGGCCGCCAGCCTCGCCAACCGAAACTGGACCGCTGCGGACACCGAGTTCGTCGCCAAGAACATCGATGCGCAGGAAAAAGCCCGCTCGCTCAGCGAACTCTCGCGTCTCGACATCGACCTGCATCACCGCGTCATGCTCCGCAGCGACAACCTCCGGCTATTGCAGCTCTGGGAACCCCTGCGCTGGCAATACGAGGCCTACCTCGTCGAGATCTTCAAACGCCAATCCACGGGCGACTATCGTCCGGAGACGGAAACCGTCCTCGCCCACCGCAAGCTGCTCAAAGCGCTTTCCACCGGAACACCGGACGAAGCCGCGGCCGCGATGATGGAGCACGTCCTCTTCAACATTACCTGGGCCGACTAAGCGAAATGCCCTGCCTCCGCCCCATCACCGCCCTCCTCCTCGCGCCGCTCTCTCTGCTGGCCGCTGGCGACGACGACTTGTTCTTCGAGTCGAAGGTGCGGCCGGTGCTGATCAAGCGGTGCTACGACTGTCATTCGACGGAAAAGAAGACCAAAGGAGGCCTTGCGCTCGACACGCGTGCGGGCTGGCAACACGGCGGCGACAACGGACCGGCGATCATCCCGGGCGATCTCACGAAGAGCCTCGTCATCAAGGCGGTGCGCTACCTCGACAAGGATTTCGCGATGCCGCCCAAAAGCCGCCTGCCGGCGGATGAGGTCGCCATCCTCGAGGAGTGGGTGAAGCGCGGCGCCCCCGATCCGCGTACGGACGATGCCGCGAAGGCCGCCAAGCCGAAGCGCTCTATCGACCTCGAAGCGGGCCGAAAGTTCTGGGCCTTCCAGCCGGTCGCCAACCCGACCGCTCCCGCCGTCAAAGACTCCGTCTGGCCGAAGGACCCCGTCGACCGTTTCCTTCTCGCGAAAATCGAAGCCAAGGGACTCAAGCCCGCCGGCGACGCCGACCGACATACCTGGATCCGCCGCGTCAGCCTAGATCTTACCGGCCTTCCGGCCACCGCGGAGGAAGTCATCGCTTTCGCGAATGATAATTCTGACGCCGCTTACGCCAAGGTCGTCGACCGCCTGCTGGCTTCGCCGGCCTACGGCGAACGCTGGGCCCGCCACTGGCTCGACCTCACGGGCTACGCCGACATGATCGGGACTTCCAACGAAGTCTTCGCCGAACACGCCTGGCGCTATCGCGATTACCTCATCCAGGCCTTCAATCAGGACAAGCCTTTCGACCTCTTCATCAAGGAGCAGCTTGCCGGCGACCTGATGCCGGCCTCCTCTCCGGAGCAACGTGCCTCCCAGCTCGTCGCCACGGGCTTCCTGATGGTCGGCGACCTCGAGATCGTGAATCCCG
>CANKZO010000066.1 GCA_947488485.1 Opitutia bacterium
AAGGCCACGTCTGCATGATTGTCGGCTACAATAAGCAGACCGGCGAGGTCGCCGTCTCAGACTCGTGGGGTCCGGACTATGAAGAGCGCTGGATCATGGGCGTCGAAGCCACCCAGGTCAGCCAGGGTACGATGACGATTATCGGATTTTAACTTGCGACGCTAAGCGCCGCAAGAGGGGGCAAGTGGGCACGGTGACACGGGGACAAGGGAGGCGAAGAGGCCGTGCAAAGGTGCAAATCAGTGGTAGGGCTAGGGTCAGGGCTTGGGCTAGGTAAACGAGAGGCTCAGAGGCTCGGTGACTAGATGACGCTCCGGGAAGAAGGATCACTTCTTCTCTTCGGCGGCTTTAAGCTTGTTCCGGCACTCGGTATGGATTTCGCGCCCCCGCTTGTCCGCCTGCTTGATCTCATCCTCGGATAGTTCCTTGAGGATTCCCTGCAGGGTCTCCTGTTGGTCTTCGTTCATTTCATTGGCGCAGGTGAACATCCAGGCCACTCCCTCGATCCGGTCCTTGGGGACGCCACGTCCGTTCAGGTAGCAGCGGCCGAGCAGGAAGGCGCCGCTCGGGTGGAGCTGTTCGGCAGCTTTGCGAAACCAGCGGGCAGCGATCGCGTCCTTAGCCAGATCGGGTTTCTCACCGTAGTGCTGGATGCCGACGTGGCATTGGGATTCGGGCACGCCATGCTCCGCGGCAAGCTTGGACCATTTATTGGATTCTTTGAGGTCAGCGGCGACGCCATCGCCTCTGAAATAGCATACGCTCAGAGAGTATTCTGCTTCGATCTGACCCTGCAGGGCTGCCTTGCGATACCATTCGAAGGCCTCTTTCATGTCCGGGGCGACGCCGTCGCCGCGGCGTAAGGTCTGGCCCAGAGCGTATTGCGCGTCGGCATAGCCTTGCTCGGCCGATTTGCGGCACCACTTCACGGCCTCGGTCGCATCCGGTTTGGTGCCGAGACCCTCTTCCAGCAAGTACGCAAGATGGTGCTGGGCTTTGGCGTCCCCTTTTTCGGCCAAGGCCTTCGTCTCGGCGAACTCCTTCAGCTCGGCGGCGAGTTCGGCGGGATCGCGCGCGAAGGGGGACTTATACTCGCGTTTGCCGGAGAGTTCTCTCGCCCGCTTCTCCGCCTGCGCCTGCTGCTCCGGCGTGAGGGCCTCGTAGTCTTCCTTGAACTTCTTAGGCTCAAGTTCATCGGAAACGTTGAGGAAGATCAGACGCCAGGCCATCGATTCGACAGGATCAACCGGCGTACCCAGTCCTTCTTCGTAGACGAAGGACATGATATGGGCGGAGCGATCGTGGCCGGCCATGGCTCCGTCCCGGACCCAGGTCGCCACGGCCTTGAACCTTTTCTTATCCTTCGCGTTGATGATCTCCTCGGCGAGGTCCGCCCGCGCGCCATGGTGGCCGTGCTCCGCGGCGCGTAGCAGCCATTTGCGGGCCTCGGGGAGGTCGGCTTTGATGTCTTCGTCGTCCTCATAAAGCATGTGCAAGGCATACTCGGCATCGCATTGGTTCTGATCCGCCGCCTTGCGCAGCCAGATGATGCCGGCGGCCACGTCTTTCTTCACGCCGACGCCGTAGAGCAGATCGCGACCGTAGCAGGATTGGCAGAAGGCGTCGCCTTTTTCGGCGCCGAGCTTATGCAGACGCGCCGCCGCCGCTTCATCACGCTCCGTGCCGAAGCCGATGAGGTAGCAGTTTGCCAAGATGAGGAGCTTTTCGGGGTCGCCTCCGGCCGCCTCGAGCTTGGCCTGCGCGAAGGATGCTTCGGGGCTGAGCTCCTGGTTCTGCTTGGCGGCGGAATCGGCTCCGGCCACGGCCTTACCGGCGGGACGAGCCGGCTCTGGTTCGGTCAGGATGATGGCTGCGTAGGAGAACAGGCAGGCCAGGACGAAGGCGGAGGAGGTGACGATGAGGGGGCGGACGTAGGGGCGCATGGGTGAGTTGCGACGGGATGGGTTGGAGTATGGGTGAGGAAAAAGAAAATCGGTCTTACTTGCTGATGATATCAGCCGGGGGTTCGGAACGGACGGCCGAGAACCAATGGGCCCTCAGCGCGTGCTTGCCATGACCCGTGAGGGGGAAGCGGCTGACGAGCAGACGGTAGGCCGGCACGGCCGCCTTCGGGTCGCGATACTTGAGGAGATTACCGGCGTATTGCAGGATCTCGGCGCCGGCCGGGTCGTTGTCAGGCAGCAGACGCACCGCTTCCATGGCATGTCGGAAGGAAGCATAGCGCGCGTCGCGCTCGGAGAGTTCCGGCGCCTCGACGTGCCTTGCCTTCCAGTCGCCCAGCCTGCGTCGCTCCTCCGGGCCGGAACCGATGAGGTTCATCGTGGGCAAGGCTTCGCCGTGATCAGGCCGGCCGAGGCGCAGGTTGGGCAAATGACCATAACCGACATACCAGCCCGTGCCGGACGACCAGCTGAGTCCGAAAGGAGCATGCAGGATCGTTTCCCCGATTTCACCGATGAGGAGGGCGCTGCGCCAATGGGCGTCGGCGCGTGCGCGGTCAGACAGCTCGGTCCGTACCGCCGTACGACGGAGCAGCACATAGCTTGTCGCCCGTGCCCGAAGCTCCGGATTCACGTACTCCAGGGCCTCCTCCAGCCGTCCTGCGCGCATGAGTCGCGACCCGACCAGCTCCCTCAGGTTCATCAGCGGTTCATGATAATAGGAACGGTCCTTCCTCGGGTCGTGCCGGACCGGCGGCCGCCCGTCGACGTAGGCTTTCAGCGCTTCGAGGTCCAGCAGGCACTCCCCGACGTAGAACGATTCGGACAGGTGCCGGCTTTCCTCGAAGTGGCGCAATGCTTCGATGAAATCTCCTTCGGCCAGCGCGATCATGCCTAGCTCACCATGGACGCGGTCTTGGATCTCGCGCGGATCACGCAGGTCGATGACGCTCTCATGGGTGCTTTCGTTGACAGCAAGCCTGATCGTATCGTCGGCTGATTTCTTGGTCAGATCGACGCTTTCGGCCGATGCGAGCAGACGCCGCGAAACGGCGAGGTCGCCGCGCAAGCGGAGGTTGCAACGCGAGAGCAGCAAACGGCGTAGCGGGTCGGAGGGTGGCAATAGCCGGGCGGTGGCGGCACAATCGACCCAGCGGTCAAGCGAGTATTGCAACATCGCGACATGGGCGGGCGCGAAGGACGGATCGATGCCGCCGGCCGCCAGGGCGTCGAGCCAGTCGAGTCCGCGGGCCCGGCGCTCTTCGGGTTCCATGTTGTCGATGTCGACTTCATACCGGGGTTTTACCAAGAAGAGCGTGATCAGCATGCGGAGGTCAGCGTCGCCGACCGACGTCTCAAAACGACCCTCGCGGCAGAGTTTCGCGGCCAGCCATAGGCAGGAATTAACCGCGTTGGCGTCGCCACGGCGGGGCATGCGCAGGTAGGTGTCAAAGGCGCCGGCGAAATCGGCTTCGCCCATCCGGATCAGCCTTTCCGAGGGCAAGATCATCGAGCGCGTGTAGGCCAACCAGTAGGTCGTGTTCTCGCTGATGTTCGCCGGATCAAGCGATCCCTCACGGGCGTGTACCGCGACCGAGTTCAGGTCAGCGCGGATGGAGGCCAGCCGTTGTTTCGCCGCTTCGTCGCTGAGCATGTGCCAATCCTCGAGCGACATCGTCAGCCGTGCGCGGCGGTATTTGGCGATCGCCGCGAGCGGCTTGCTTTCCGCGGCTGGCAGCGCCAGGAGTTCGTCCATGAGCCTGATCGCCGCCTCGCGGTCGGTCGCCAGCGATTGCTCGTAGAGCGCGTAGGCCTTCGGGATGTCGGCGGTCGTCGCGGGCGGTTCGCCGCGCGCGGCACGAGCTTCGGCTTGCGCCGCCTGATAGGCGGACAGGGCGCCGAGCACTTCGGAAAGAATGATGTCGTCCGTCGGTTCCGGTTTCTCTTCCTTGCAGATGCGGTCGCCGAAGCGCGCCTTGAGCTCGTCCATGAAACTTACCCGCAAGCGGCTGAGCAGGCTGGCGTCGCCATCGCGCATGAGGTCGTCGAAGTCGCCGCCGCGACGCAGCGAGCTGCCGTAGAGCTCGTAGTCGAGCCGCTCGCTTCGTTCCGCCTCGACGTCCATCGCCTCCTCCTTCGTCAGCGCCCGCCCCGTCGGCTGGGCGTGCGTGACGACGTGCGACGTAGCCGCCGGACGCAACGGTCTGTCGGTGAGCACGTCCACGAAATAGGCGAACATGAGTGCCGCGAAGGTCGCGAGCACGAGGACGAGGGAGTTGCGGAGGAAAGGCAGCAGGCGGGCGAGACGGTTCACGGGAGGAGGCGAAAGAGCAGGGTAGGATTGTTGTATAAAGTTCTAGACTGACATTTCCGCGCGGTGGGCGCAAGGGGCGCGGGGCCGGTCCAGAAGGCATAAGTAAAATATGACTACGGAGGGCGGAGCATTAGGCGGGCGAATGGAGGTGCGGCGGAGCCGCGAGGGGGCGCGCGACGCTGTCGTGAGGGGACATCCTGGCAAGGTGACACGCGCTTGCGCGAGGGGACATGCTGGCAAGGTGACACGGGGGCACGGGGTAGGAGCGAGGGTCGGAGGGCACGAGGGTAGGAGGACTCGTGGGCGATCAACCCTGTCGGATGAAATTAGGACAGCACGTGGTGCTGTCCCTACCTACAGACAAGGATGACCGGGTCGGTCATCCCTACCCGGGGCGACTAGGTCAGCACGCAGTGCTGACCCTACCTCGAGGCAATGCATGTGGGGTTGAAAGGGTGGAGAGGGGAGGCAGGATGTTGGGCATACCCCTGACCTATGCGTTCCCCCATCCTGGCTTGTTTATTGGTCGTTTCCATGGTCGCCGAGCTTTCGGCGGCTCCCTTGAAGGCCGGGGCGGCGGTAGTGGATATCACGCCAACTCAGTTTCCGGTGAACATGCCGGGCGGGCACAGCGCTAACATGGCAACGGGGGTCCATGACCCGCTGAACGCGCGCGCTTTGGTCCTGGATGATGGGAAGACCAAGGTCGTCTGGGTCGTCATCGACCACCTGAGTGTCCCGCGCAAGGTCACCGCGGAGGCCAAAGAGATCGCGTCCAAGGCCACCGGTATCCCTGTGGAGAACATGTTAGTCTCCGCCACCCATACGCATACCGGGGTCAGCGCCGCCGACGAGTTTGTCGTCGAGGTTCCCGGCGGCCCGAAGCTTTCGGACCGTCAGGCTAAGGCCAACGCCTACCGGCAGGTGATCCTGGACGGCATCTCCCAGTCCATCATCAAGGCCCATGGGCAGCTACGTCCGGCGTTGGTCGGGGCGGCCGCGCAGCCTTTGCCGAGCGAGGTGTTCAACCGTCGCTGGTACCTGAAGCCGGGCAAAATGCCGCTTAACCCCTTCGGCGAGATGGATAAGGTGAAGATGAATCCCGGGACCTCGCCTGACGTCATCGATCGGCCGGCGGGCCCGACGGACCCAGATATCAGCATCTTGTCGGTCCAAGATGCGAAGCGGAAGCCCTTGGCCTTATTCGCTAACTACTCCCTGCATTACGTTGGCGGGTCGCCGGCTGGCCAGGTCTCCGCCGACTATTACGGCGAGTTTGCCCGCGTCATGCCTTCGCGGCTTCGGGCGGGAGCTGATTTCGTCGCCGCGATGTCGAACGGCACCTCCGGAGACATCAACAATATCCCGTTCGGGGTGACGCGTCCCCCGCGCGAGCCGTTCGAGCAGATCAGGCTGGTCGCCAGCGAGGCAGCTGACGCCTCGTGGAAGGCCTATCAGGAGATTGGCAAGCACCAGGGGGATGTCGTGCTCGGCATGCGGCAGCGTACCCTGACGCTCAAATACCGCAAGCCGACCAAGGAGCAGGTCCTTTACGCCAAGGCCATCCTGGCGATCAAGGACAAGGACGCGATCGCGCGGCTGCCGGCTTTGGCCAAGAACTACGCCGGCTCGACGATCGCGGCGGCGGATCGTCCCGAAGAGACCCTCGATATCATCATCCAGGCGATCAAGATCGGCGATATCGTCCTTTGCGCCGTACCCTTCGAGACCTTTGCCGAGACCGGCTTGGAGTTGAAGAAGAAGAGTCCCTTTGGCCGGACGATCGTGGTCGGACTCGGTAACGGCCGACACGGTTATCTGCCGACGCCGGCCCAGCATGAGCTCGGCGGTTACGAGACCTGGTTGGGAACGAATACGGTGCAGAAGGATGCTTCGGAGATTGTTGTCAGGAATTTGGTAGAGATGATGGGGGAGCTCAAATAATCCTGAGGGATTATTTGAGAGTATAGAGTATGGAGTATTGAGTTTAGGGGAGGGGCGTAACTCAAAGGGGGCACCATGGGGAGACCGGTTAGTTGGCTGGGTCGTCGATGCAGTCATCTGCCATCGACGCGGTCATCAATTGGAAGGGCAACTAGGGCAGCACGCAGTGCTGACCCTGCCTTGATGCAAGGATGACCGGGCCGGTCATCCCTACCCGAGGCAGAGATACGCCTAGGTCGTGACGCGGTCCCGACCCTACCTCAGGCGAGGCGTTGGTAGGCCCAAGCGATGCCGGCGAGGGCGATCAGGGCGGAGGCGGGGATGACGACCCAGCGGCGATACTTCTCTTCATCCTTGAGCCAGAAGGTGGCGGCGACGGCCAGACCGATGACGGCCAGCTGGCCGAGTTCGACGCCCACGTTGAAGCCGAGGAGGGCGCTGACGAGGGAACCCTCGGGGATGCGCTCGTCGATGAGGCGTTGGGCGAAGCCAAGGCCGTGGATCAGGCCGAAGGCGAAGACCATCAGGAGGCGGAACTTGCCGTAGGTCGGGCGGAAGATGTTTTCCAGGGCGATGACCACGATCGACGCCGCGATGATCGGTTCGACAACGTCAGCCGGGGCTGAGACGTAGCCCAGGGTGGCCAGCGCGAGGGTGATCGTGTGGGCGGCCGTGAAGGTCGTGACCTGGATCAGGATCGGCTTCCAGGCGCGGCAGAGCAGGAAGAGACCGAGGACGAACAGGATGTGGTCGAGGCCTTCGGGCAGGATGTGTTCGAAGCCCTGCTTGAGGTAGCTGAGGAAGGTCGCTCCGGTACCGCGGTCGGTGTCATGGGTGCCGACGCTGCCGGGGGTGGGGCCGGTCGGGGGCTTGGCAGCCAGTCCGGTCAGATCGAACGTGAAGCTCGTCTCACCGGGGAACATCACCATGAAGCGGGGGTGTTCCTTGCCGTCGACGGAGTTGGTGAAGACCGTGGCGACCTTGTGGCCGGGCAGGGAGCGCACTTTCCAGCCGGTCACGCCGGCGGGGATCTTCGTCTTCCAGCGCCCGCGGGCGACGACGGCGTCGTCCATCTTCATGAGGGGCTTACCCGTCTCGGCGATGAAGTCGTAGGTGAAGTCAGGCTGAACGCGGCCGATCGGCTCGAGCGTGAACTCCAGGTAGGTCGCCACCCAGGCCCGGGTCTTCTTAAGGAGTTCTTCGCGCTGGGCGTCCGTGTAGGTCAGGAACTCCTTCTGTTCCAGGGAGAGGGCCATCTTCGGGCTGTCCGCCCAGTTACGGGGGTTGATTTCGATGGTGATCTCGGCTTCACCGCCGGTCTGGAACGCGCCGCGGACAGGGACGTCGGGGATCGAGTGGGCGCCCAGGACGGCGGAAAATAGCCCGAAAATGGCGATTAACAGGGGGCGGAGCAGGGGGGTCGACCTGGACATGGGTGGACGATGGTTGGGTGACAATGGGGATTCAACCCCGATTGTGGTTTGCCTTCCGCAACTTTCGGGGGAGCATCGGTGTTCTATCCCCGAACCCACACTATGAAGAACATCCTCAGCATCCTCACCGTTCTCGCCCTCGCTGCCGCCGCTCAGGCTGGTTGCGGCGCCAAGATCGCCTCCAAGGGCACCGTCAAGTCCTACGACTCCGAAAAGAAGGAACTCGTCGTGACCGTCGCCGGCTCTGACACCACCTACACCCTCACCCCCGAGACCGAAGGCGCTGACAAGGCTGCCGACCTCAAGGGCAAGAACGTCGAAGTCAACGTCGACAAGCACGTGAAGAGCAAGGTTCTCTCCGTCGCCGTCGCCGCTGCCGGCGAAGAGAAGAAGGAAGAGAAGAAGAAGGGCGACAAGAAGAAGAAGACCGAAAAGAAGGCCTAATCGGCTTTCCTTTCAGGAACCGGGTAACCGGGACCTCAACGACCCGTCACGAGAGTGGCGGGTTTTTTTGTGTCGCGCGAAGCGCGACAGGGGACACGTGGACATGGTGACAAGGGGACATGGGGAGATAGCAACGTTTCGGGTGGCGGGTGGCGGCCCCAGGTGGCGGCTGGCGGGAGCAGTTAGGGGCGCGACGGCGTCGCGACCGAGTGTGCGGGGCGGACGCGTCGCCGACGCGTCCCTACCCATGGCAGGGATGCAGAACTCAAGGGGAGACCGGACAACGGATGATGGGTCAGGATTCATTCATTCAGTCCTCTGCGCCGTCATCGACTCAGCGCTCCTTGGATTAATAATCTTATGAGTCGGAGGCCCAGTATCAGCGGACCTGATGATAGGTTGTTTTGCCTAATCGCGAACTAAGAGGTGCGGCCCGTGGTCAAAGGGATACATTCATCGCCATGAACTACTCATCACTGGTCCCGGTGTTGCAGATAGTAATGATCACGGTGCTTGCGCTGATCGAAGTGGCGCCAGCCCGCACCGGAGAGAGTCCGGTGAACGAGGTGCGCCTGGAATTGGCAGAACTGAAGCTCGGAGCGCAATCCGTCGACGCCTACGTCGTCGGCCGCGCGCCCAAGGTCAGGTTGCTCGTGTCAAGTCGCTCGCTCGGCGAACACGGGTATTCTTCGAAGCTGCATTTGAATTCGGAATGAGCGTGCGGCGAAGCCGCACGAGGGGACACGGTGACAAGGAGACACGAGAGGCTGCACTCAAAGGGGGCAGCAGAGGGAGACCGGATAGTTGGCTGGGGTCATATGTCCGCAGCATTAATCCCGGTCTCCGGTTTCCCTTTGAGCTGCTGTTATCGTTGCTCAGCCCGCGCACGCGACCCCGGCGAGATAACCCGTCGTCCAGGCGTTCTGGAAATTGAAGCCGCCGGTGACGCCGTCGATGTCGAGGACTTCGCCGGCGAAGTGCAGCCCTGGGATTTTCCGACTTTCCATCGTCTTGAAGTCGACTTCGGAGAGCTTCACGCCCCCGCAGGTGACGAACTCGTCCTTGAACATGCTCTTACCGTCGACTTTGAACTCCGCGCCCGTGAGCTGGCTGGCCAAGGCTTGGAGCGCCGGGTTGCTGACGTGGGCCCAGGGGGTGGTCGTCGGGATGCCGGCGGCGATGACGAAGCGCTCCCAGAGGCGCTGGGGCATGGCTACCGGGCTAAAGGTAGTCACCTGCTTGCGGGCGTTCTGTTCCCGGACGACCGAGAGGGCCTTAATCAAGGTTTCGCGGGTGTGGGGCGGGGTCCAGTTGAGCGAGATCGGGAACGCGTAGTTCTTCTCGGCGAACTCTCGGGCGCCCCAGGCGGATAGTTTGAGGATGCCGGGTCCGCTGAGGCCGGCATGGGTGACGAGCACCGGACCATCGGTCTTCAGTTTCGTCCCGGGGGCGGTCACGACGGCGTTCTCGACCGAGACGCCGGCCAGGTCGGTCAGGCGAGGGTCGGTGATGTGAAAGGTGAAGAGCGAGGGGACCGGTGGGACGATGGAATGGCCGAAGGATTCGGCGATGGCTAGTCCGCCGGAAGCTTTGTTGCCCCCTGTTGCGACGATGACCCGATCGAACGCTTCGACTGAGCCGTTGCCGAGGGTCAGGCGGAAGGTCTCAACTTCCTTGATGATGGAGCGGACCGGGGTGGAGACGCGGATCATGACGCCGGCGCGGGCGGCCGCGGACATCAGGCAATCGACGATCGTGCCCGAATCATCGGTCGTCGGGAACATGCGTCCATCTTCCTCGGTCTTCGTGGCGACTCCCCGGCTGCCGAACCACTCGATCGTGTCGCGCGGCTGGAAGCGGTGGAAGGCCCCGAGGAGTTCGCGTCCCCCTCGTGGGTATTTCTTCACCAGCTCGGCCGGTTCGAAGCAGGCATGGGTGACGTTGCAGCGGCCGCCGCCGGAGATGCGGACCTTGGCGAGCAGGTGCGGCGTAGCTTCGAAGAGGGTGACCTTGCCGGCCTGGCCGAGGGCCTCCGCGCACGTGATCGCCGCGAAGAAGCCGGCGGCTCCTCCGCCGAGGACGGCGATGTGGCGGGTGGGGGGCATTGTCGCCCGTATGAAACATACGGGCGACCGAGTATCGAGTATAGAGTGCGCTGCGAGGACACGAGGGCCGGAGGAACGAGAGTATCGAGTATGGAGTATCGAGTATCGGGAGAGGCAGAACTCAAAGGGGGCATCATCGGGGGACCGGATGATTGGCTGGGGTGTGTCGTGGTAGGGGCGTGCGGCCCGCGCGCCCTCGGATGACTGGGCCGGTCATCCTACCCAAGCCCGAAGCATATTCCCGGTTTCCGCTTTCCCTTTGAGCCATGAATTACTCCGGGTGGCGGGGTGAATGTGCTTATCCATTCAGTCCTCCATTCAGTCCTCAATTCAGCCCTCGATTCAGTCCTCTATTCTGCCTATCAACCCTCATGCCCCTGATTCGTCTGCTCGCCGTCTGCGGCCTGGCCGCTTCCGCTGTCCTGTCCGCCGCCGAAGAGG
>CANKZO010000067.1 GCA_947488485.1 Opitutia bacterium
CGCCTGCCGAGCGGACCAGCCGCTCGGGGCAAGCACGACGGCCCCCAACTTTTTCCAGATTCGGGCGCGTCGCGCAGCCTGAACCGAGGACACATCCTGCGGGTCGGAGGAAGACAGTAACGGGCATACGCCGCAGCCGGTCTGATATTTCTGGCAGCCGAGGTTAGAATGGCAGCCACCCGTGGCGTGGGCCATGTCGACCTGCCAGAGGGCGACGCGGGCGCCGAGGGCTTGGGCGATTTCGCGGACGGTCTCCGGGCGGACGAAGCCGCCGGACCAGTGGACGAGGACGAGGTCCCACTTCGTCGAACGCGCGCGGGCATGCCTGATGATCGGCTCGGCCGGGAAGTTCGCTTCCGCGTCGAAATCATAGACCCCGACCGGCTTGACCCCGAAGCGCTTCGCCTTGGCGATGGCCCGACCTAAGCCCCAGACGAGCTTCTGCCACGGATTAAGCAAACCCTTCGCCGCCACCATCGGGACGTCCCGGCGCTTCTGCTTCAGCACATAGGCGACGGATTCGACTCCCTGGCCCAGCAGGGCCTGATGGATTCGGACGAAGCCATCGGCCGCGCCGCCGCCGGTATCCATCTTGGATAGGTGGAGAATCTTCATCCTTGGCTTCGGGGATATGGCCCCCGCGGCGAAGTGACGAACCAAAAGCACGATGCCAAACGGGTTGAAAGATGCCGGGGCTTCGCAACGATGCCAGCCGATGGCCCCGCTCATCTACGTGATCAACCTCGACCGTGACGTCGAACGGATGGCCTCGATCCGCGCCAACCTCGAGACGCTGGGCCTGCCGTTCGAACGCCTGTCCGCCGTCATGGGGAAGGACGTCCCCGAGTGGGAGAAGCTCGTCGACATGTCCGCCTATGCCTGGCGCAACCGCCTGGACACCCCGCGGGCCGGCGAAGTCGGCTGCTACCTAAGCCACCTCAAGGCCATGGAGACCTTCCTGCGGACCGACGCGCCGTGGTGCGTGATCCTCGAGGACGACGTCGAAGTCCTCCCCGCCTGCGGTGAAGTATTGCGCGCGCTGGGCGAGAAAGACGACTGGGACCTCGTGAAGCTCTTCAACTTCCACTCCGGCCTGCCCGTGAAGAAGCGCGAGCTCGCCGGCGGCCACCGGCTCGTCGCCCATCTCACCCGCACGACCTCCTCTGCCGCCTACGTCGTCAACCGCCGCGCCGCTGAGACCTTGCTGAATTCCATGCGCCCCATCACCGAGCAGGTCGACCATGCCCTGGATCGCCCCTGGGAGACCGGCCTACGCACCCGCGGCATCCGACCGATGCCTGTAGTCCTCGCTCCCGTCGCGCACACGACCAGCACCATCGGCTATCAGGATAAAAAGAAGGGCCGTCCGCTCGGCAAAGCCGTGAAACTCTTCCTCTCCCGCGCCAAGAAAGAGATCAGCCGTTTCGGGTATGGGTTGTTTGATGCGGTGAGATGAATCAGACGCGTTTTCCACGCTCGCAGACCAGGCAGACGCTGGCGCAGAGCTCGGGATAATCTTCGCCGAGCTGAAAGCACCCTTCCAGGTAGGCGGGAGAAACGATGTCCGTCCGGAGGAGTCGGTCCCACTGGAAGTTGGCAAGCGCCTTGAAGAAGATGCCTTTCCGACTGACGACGGAAAGCCCGGCCGCCGTCGCATCCCTTTCAAGCGTATCCATGTTGTAAGTAATGCGGTGCCCGTGCGCCGCTTCGGATGGCGTGATGGCCTCGGGGAACGAGATCAGGCCCATCTTGACGGCGATCTGCCGTGAAGCCGCACGGGCGTTGGGGCAGACAAGGAAAAAGCGCCCGCCATCGGCCAGCCACTCGTCGTTCACCCGCCTTAATACGCCCACCGGGTCGTCGAGGTGTTCGAGGACGTGTGTCATAACGATATTCTCATACCTACCGGGCAATTCGACCTGCTCGAAAAAGGCATGATGGATGGCAACCCGTTCGCCATGACGGGCGCGCGCCTCCAAGACGGCGGCTCCGGATCCCTCGACGCAGGTGATGTCGGCGAAATGCGGGAGCAAGCGGCTCGTGAAATCGCCCTTGAAGCTGCCGAGCTCGAGTAACCGGCCGGACCTGAAGAACGGCTGGAAGGTACGCACCATCATTGGGTGCATCACATCGAAATCGAAATCGTAAGCGTATTGGTGATCCGCCGTATTGCTCGTCTCTCGGTCAAGGTCTCGGGGGGTCGTCATCGGAGGGTGGCGCGCAAGGAAAGGTGCATCCTCGCGACTCCTAAGGCAATGCTTCTTAGCTGGAATCCGTGACGCTCGTACATGGCCATCGCCGCACGGTTCTCGACGCCGACCTCGAGCTCGAAGTCAACCAAGCCGAGCGCGCGCGCTTGCTTGGTCGATTCGACGAGCAAGGCGGACGCGAGACCGCGACGCTGCCAGGTCGGGTCGACGCTGAGATTACTGAGGAAGGCAGTCCCGCCGGGCTCGCCGACATAAAAAGCCGCCAAGCCAACCAGGCGACCATGGTCCCACGACTCAAGGCAGAAGGCCTTGGCCGCGAGCTTGGCCGCATAAACATCGATGTCGACCCGAGCTGATAAGCTCGGCACGAAGAAAGGGTCGCAGCGCCGGAGGTGTTCGGCGATCTGGGCCGATTTGGCGCGGCCGGCAATCGGCGTCGGCAAAGGCTCCCCATCTTCCTCCAGCACGGCGAGACCGAAGCCGCCACGTCCGAATTCGTTGCCGTTATAAAGCAGATAGGTGCGGCCGCGGAAAGCGAAAGCATGCGGGTAGCACTGCATGTCGGAATCCCATTCGCCGGGGGTGCCTTCCGGAGCGCCGCCCTCGTCGTCACGGACCCATGTCTTCAAGTCATCCGACCACGCATGTCCGAGGCGATATCCGCGATCTTTGTTTATCCGGAAATCATAGGAGTGACGGAAGCAGAAGAAAATGTGGTGGCACCCCGCTATGGTCACGACGGTCGGCAGCGCCTGGCTCTCGTCGGCGCCCAGCCGGTCTGCGATGATTTGCTTCCCGTCCTCCTTGGTCCAGCGGACGCCGTCGGGAGAAGTCGCGTGTCCGATCTTATAGGTGCGGTCGGGCGCGGTGCCGGCGTCGAACCGCTTCCACCCGGTCCCGAAAATATACCACATGTGGTAGACGCCATCGATATGGCGGACGAAGCCGTCTCCGACCAGGCACGGCTCTTTTGCGGAAGGTCCCAGCACCGGGCCTGGCCCGATGCGTTGGAAGGTGCGACCATCGTCATCGCTGACCGCCAGTCCGATGGCCGTCTCGACGGAAACGGAGACGCGGCGGCTCCATCCGGAAGGATAGGCCATGATGCGGTCGCCCTGCCTCGTGACGTGGAACGGGAAAATCCCGTGCTCATCGAAACAACCCAGTTCTCCGAGCGCGATTACCTCACGGCCGGCCACCCTGAGCACCGTGCGAAGGTCTTCCGCGAAATCGACATAGGTGACCAGGCTGAGGTACTTGCCGTTCGCCTCCTGGGATCGCGTCGAGAAGTAGACGCGCACGAAATCGTCGAAGACCAAGGCCTGCGGCGACTGCGCGAATCCCGCGCCGCCGACGGCTAACCGGTGGTCAGCCGGGTCGAAGATCTTGCCCAGCTTACGCCATCGCAATGGGCTCATGCGGGCCAACCTCCCTTCAGCTTGGCCAAGCCAAAGCCTTGTCGGCCGACCTGGTTTCCGAGATACGCCATATAGATGGCGCCATCGACTTCGAAGACATGAGGGTAGCTGACCATCTCGGAATCCCAGCCTGATTCGGAGATATCCAAACCTGCCTTGGCGTCGTCGCGCGTCCATTCCACGAGGTCCGGGCTCGACGCGTAACCGATGCGATACCCTCCGGCGCGCTGACGATAATCGGCGCTCGCCCGATAGCAGAAGAACATGTGGAACCGTCCATGGGCTTCGAACACGTCGGGGCTGGCCTGGGCTTCGTCCGCCTCGAGCACGCTCGGGATGAGGTCGCGGTGCGCCTTCTTCCAGTCCTTCCCGTCGGCGGAAGTCGCCATGCGGATCTTGTAAACCGGCTCAGGGCGCCCAGATACGATCTTCCACCGGCGACCGGCGATGTAGAAAAGCTGCCAGGCGCCGCAGAAACGCCGGACCTTGGGTCCGCTCATGACGTACGGCTCATCCGGACTATAACCGATGGCAGGACCGACGCCGATACGCTGGAAAGTGCGCCCTTCGTCGACGCTGACCGCTTCGCCGATGGCGACGTTGAAAGGCACGGACTCGCAACGCGTCCAGCCGGCGTAGAACGCCCGGACTACGTCGCCGTCGCGCGCTACCGACACCGGGTAAGTGCCAAATTCGTCGAACTCTCCAAGCCCGCCCAGCTTCAGGATGGGCTGCTCGGCGACGGCAAGCACGCGCCGGAGATCCCGCCGATCCAGATCGACATAGGCGGAGTAGCTTACGTACTGGCCACATTCATCAGGCGCAGGCCGGCACGAGAAATACACGCGGATGAATTTCTCGAAGGCCAGCGTGGCTGGAGCCTGCGCGAAAGCCTGCATCCACGGACGGGAAGGATGCGCCTGCGGCTCGAAGACCAATCCCATCTTCTCCCACTGGAACATGTTAGAGGAGGTCGTAGTGTCCGGAGACGATCTCGCGGACTCTCTCGGGCGGGTTGAACATCATGACATCCACAATGGAAAGCCATGGCACGAAGGCCTGCCCGAACTGAGGGTACTCGAGCGGGCGGCTGCGGATGAAGCGCAGCTCGACGCCGCGGGCGGCGAAGTCTTCCTTCGCATAAAGTTCGGTCCCGCCGATGGCGTTGACGTAAGTCGTCGCGACGGTGGCGGCGCATAGGGCCAGCACCTTCTCCTGATGCTTAAGGGTGTGGTCAATCTCGACCTCGGAAGAGACCTGAATCACCGTGCCGATGCCCAGTTCGGCGCAGACCGCCTTCACCGAATGGAGAATATAGGCGAACAGATTCCGGTCGGAATGCAGGACGATACGCTCGAGCAAGGCATAGACACGCGCGAACTCCGGAGCGGAACGGTAAGCTCCATGGAACTGGGCAAGCAACTTATGCGGCTGGAAGTCGTCCGCTAGCACGCGGTCCCGGACCGGCAACGAGTCCGAACCGGACCGCAAGGGAAGCGAGAAGAGCTGGTCGGTCCCGCCGGCCAGAAGGCGGTTCCGGTTGATCCAGCCTTTCTTCGTATACTTGATGTTGTCGTAGATGATGAACCTATCCACCGAAGCGATGAGCTGAAAATAGCCGACGTAAGGCAGGAAGTAAGGCTGCATCACCGCGACCCTGCGGGAGGCGCTCATGTCGCGGGTCGGATGAGACCGATGATCCGGTCCATCTGGGCGGAGGTGAGGTCGGGGTAGATCGGCAGGCAAAGAACCTGCCGGGAGGCCTCGGTGGCCACGGGAAGTCCGGCGGGCCGGGCGGAAGGCAGCTCGCGGTACATGGGAAACTCCGAGATCAGCGGGTGGAAATAACGACGCGGATGCACGTGCGCCGCCTTCATCTTCAGGCAAAGCTCGTCTCGCGACAGCGGGTACCCAGGGCCGACCAGGATGGGGAAATAAGAATAATTGGAGGAGAGCTGCGGGCTCGGGCCGAGGCAACGGATCCCGGCGACGTCCTTCAGCGCTTCGCGATAGCGCGCATCGATGCCGCTTCGCGCCGCGATGGCGGCATCCACATGCCGGAGCTGGACGAGGCCGAGCGCGGCGTTGAACTCGCTCATCTTCCCGTTGAGTCCGGTGGCCTCGACGGAGACCTCCCCTTCATGGCCGAAGTTCTTGAACTGGTTCACGCGACGCTTGGTCTCGGCGTCGTGACAGATGATCGCGCCGCCTTCGAAGGTGTTGAAGACCTTGGTGGCGTGGAAGCTGAGGACCGAGAGGTCGCCATGTCGGAGGAGGCTTCCGCAGTGGCAGCGCACCCCGAAGGCGTGAGCGGCGTCATAGAGCACCTTCAGTCCGTGGCGACGGGCGATCGCCTCGAGGGCGTCGACATCGCAGGGCGTTCCGTAGCAATGCACGGGCAGCAAGGCGGTCGTGCGCGGGGTGATGGCCGCCTCGACCTTCGCCGGATCGAGGTTGAGGGTCACGGGGTCGATGTCCACGAAGACGGGCGTGAGGCCGTTCCAGAGGAGCGAATGCGAGGTCGCCACGAAGGAGAAAGGCGTGGTGATGACTTCGCCCTTGAGGTCGAGGACCTTCATCGCGGCCATGAGCGCGATCGTGGCGTTGTTGAAGAGGCAGACATGTTCGACGTCGAGATGATGGGCGAGCGCCTCCTCCAGCTCCTGATGGAACGGGCCGCCGTTGGTCAGGACCTTGCGCTCCCAGATCGCCCGCAGGGACGGGAGGACCTCCTCCAAAGGAGGCAAGAACGGCCGCGTGACGTAGATATCTTCCATGGTTTAGGCCTCAGCGAGGAGACGTTGGACGGTGCGTATGGCTTCCTCCACAGAAATAACGTAGTCGGCGTGTTTTTCTGCGGCGGACTGGAGCGGCTCGCCAGTGACGAAGACCGGCTGATACCCCAGATCCTGAAAAGGCCCGAGCCAGCCGCCCCAGTTATGGAAATGACGCTGCCCGAAGACGACGACCTTGGTCCGGGGCGAAGTGAAGATGAGGTTGTTCAAGGCTGAGCCGTTGGGGGCGATGATGAAGCCCGCCTCGCCCAAGGTGCGTACCTGGTCGGCGAAACCCAGGTCTTCCAGGCAGACGACCTCGAATCCGAGCGGAGCCAGAACGGCGACGAGCTCCGCCTCATTGGCCAACCGGCGCCAAGAAGAGTTGCGCCGGGAAAGGAACAGCCGACGAGAGCCGGGCTCCTTCCGGCCGGGCCGCAGGCGCTCGGCGAAGAACCGCAGGGCGTCGACGCTCCAAGCGGCCTGCCGATCAGGCGGCACCGTGTGCCCGGACTGCAACGCCGGGGGGAAAAAGTTGATCGTCGGGGCGACCCATAGGCGGTCGACGAGCAAAGACGCCCCCCTCGGCAGCAGGTGCTGCCGGTTGGGAACCAAGGCACGCAGGAATTCGTAGTGCGAAGCCGGCATGCCTTCGTCGACGATGATCGGCGCCTCGGCGAAGCGGGGGTGCCTAATAAAATGACGGAGTCGAGGGAGATACTCGGCGAACCAGTGGCCGAAGTGCGAACTGGACATACCGCAGAGATTCACGCCTTCGGCGATCCGCTCCGTCGGCACGATGCGGCGGACCAACGCGCCCCCCGCCCGCAGCGCCATGACAGTGGAATCGCCCCGGAGGCAGACGAACTTGGCCAATTCCCAGTCCGCGAGTAAGTCACTGACGATGGTAGAAGCCCCGACATGGACCAGCGAGGACCCGGATACCACGGTCGCCGAAGCCAGTTCTGCGACGTAGGGCTCGTACGACATGGTGATGCGGTCAGGCGCGGGGGCGCCGTTCGGCTGAAAGCAGGCCAACCGAATCGCCTCGGGGTCGCCAAGCGAAAGCAAGTCCCCATGGCCACGACTTACCCCGTCCCGCACCGAAAGGACGCTCCGAACGGAGTGCGTAGGCAGGCCCACGCTGAGCTCCGCGTCGGCACCGAGATGGAATTGGGCGACGGACCGTGTCTCGGGGAATCGGCTGAGTGCCTTCAGGAAGGCAACCGAGGCCGGTTCCGTGACGTGACTACCGGCCAGCGGCAGGGCCAACGGCAGTATCCATGTCCGCAACGAAGCATCCGCGATGACGCGGGCGTAGGCCGACATAGCCTCGGAATATTGCCCGAGGCGATGATGCACGTGCGCCCGGCAATACCAATAGTCCGCGAACTCGGTCTGCGCGCAAGGAGCAGCGATTAAGGTGCGGACTCTCTCGAGGTCGGGCTCAGCCGTCTGCAGGAGACAGTCAGCCAGATAAGGGGCGATATGAGGCCCGTCTACAGGGTGATCCCATCGATGGCCGAAATGGGCAAGCAGTTCGGCCGAGCGTCCTTTACGCCGCAGGCGAGCCAGCTGCCGTTCCAAGCGACGGACGTGCAACATCCGCGGGAGCGGAATCAGGTCAAAGAGCCCGCGAAGTGCGTTGTCGGTCTTTGCCATGTGCCTGACTTGTAAGACAACACCATTATAGAGTGCCCTCAACAATGAAGAGTTAAAAGGGCTGGAATAAAGTCGCCTTGCCTGAAGTGAGCCAAACGACATCTTAGATGTCTGTCATGGCCACTAGCCGCACCCTCATCTTCCCCGCAGGCATGCCGAGATCGCTAGCTTATCTCGAGGCCTGCTTGCGGGAGGGCAAGGTTGTCATCGGGGCATCTTCCTTGGATTTCGACCCAACCCGGGAGCGCTACGCTGCGTGGGCGCAGCTACCCTATGTGAATGCGCAAGATTTCGACGCCGCGCTCGTCGCCTTACTGGCAAAGGAGCATATCACGGAGATCTTCACCCCCAATCCCGTCATCTGGCATCACTTACACCAGCGGCTCCCGCGGATTGCCCCGACGGTGTCGCTGGCCAACGCCTCGCCAGCGCAGCATGAGATGGAGCCCTATAGGGCCGCCCAGCGCCAAGCTGAGCAGCATCTCGCCGATTCGTGTGCCGTACTTTCTGGGGACGCGAAGGCGCCGATGGAGATCGGGGCCCTCGCCGCGCTTTACCGTCATGCCGAGACCATCCCGGGGATGTGCGATCACCTGAAGTTGCGCGCCCTATGTGAGATTACCCGGGACTGCCCGCGGGGCGATCTGGTCGAGATCGGCAGCTGGTGGGGCAAATCGGCGTTTATCCTGCTCCGCCTTGCGCAGACCTATGGAATCGGACGCCTTTATTGCGTCGATCCTTGGTCCGACGTCCACCTTGTCCAAGGAGGCGCGGCTTCCGTCGTGGACCTGGTGTCCACCCAGTATAGTGCCGAGGAGGCTTTCCAGGTCTTCCTGCTTAACCTTCGTCCGTATGCGCACGGCAATCTCAGCTACCTGCGCTGCCCTTCTGCCGAGGGTGCCGCCCGCTATAGAGCTGGGAACCAGATCACGACCGCGGAGTTCGGAAATGCCAAGCCTGCCGGGGCCATCGCGTTGCTGCACATCGACGGTAATCACTCCTACGCCTGCGCTAAGGAAGACATCGCTTCATGGGCGCCCGCGGTGGCCCCAGGGGGTTGGATCATCGTCGACGACTATGTCTGGCCTTTCGGCGACGGCCCCAAACTCGCGGGCGACGAGTATCTCGAGGCTAATGCCGACCGCATCGCGATATCCTTCGTCACGGGGAGTGCGCTTTTCATCAGGCTTCGTGCCTGACAGAAGGGCGAATGCTCAGCGCCCAATCTGGTCAATCACATAAGCCACCTGCTCGTCGGTCATCACCGGACTGACAGGTAGCGAGACGACTTCGCGATGCAGCGCTTCGGTGAGCGGCAGCTTCAGGTGGCCGAGCGACTGCGCGTAGGCCTGCTGATGGTGCGGGGCGATTGGGTAATGGATGGACGTGTGCACGCCATGGTCGAGCAAGCGCTGCTGGAAGGCGGTTCGATCAGGGACGCGGACGACGAAGAGGTGCCAAACGTGCGAATCCTCGCCGGCGCGGACGGACGGTAGGCGCACGGCGGGGTTCTTGATCTCCCGACGATAGCGAGCGGCGATCTCGCGGCGGCGGGCATTGTCGGCGTCGATATACTTCAACTTCACGCGCAGTAAGGCCGCCTGCAGTTCGTCGAGGCGGTCGTTCGGTCCTTGGACGAAGTTCTTGTACTTCTCGTGCGATCCGTAGTTACGGAGCGCGCGGACCATGTCGGCCAGCTTTGCATCCTTACAAGTGAGCGCGCCAGCATCGCCGAGCGCGCCGAGGTTCTTGCCGGGGTAGAAACTGAACGCCGCGGCATCGCCCCAGGCGCCGGCCTTTACGCCTCCGATGTGGGCGCCGTGAGCCTGGGCGGCGTCCTCGAGCAGGAGCAGCCCCCGCTCGCGGCAGAGCTGCGCGATCGCCGGCATGTCAGCCATCTGGCCGTAGAGGTGGACCGCCAGGACCGCCTTCACGTCCGGCGTGAGGGCTGCCGCAAGCTTAGTCACTCCAAGGTTGCACGTATCCTCGTCGGGCTCGACAAGCACGGGGCGGAGACGGTTCTCCGTGATGGCGAGGATCGACGCGATGTAGGTATTCGCCGGGACCGCGACGCCGTCGCCGTCCTTGAGCAGGCCGAGCTCCTTCCACCCGCGAAGGGCGAGGATCAGCGCCGAGAGACCATCGGACGTACCGACGCAATGGGGCGAGCCGACCCAAGCGGCGAACTCGCCTTCGAAGGCCTTTACCTCTTCGCCTAGGACATACCAACCCGAGTCGATGACGCGGGCCGCGGCGGCCTTCAGTTCGACGGCATGCCGGGCATTGATGGCCTTCAGGTCTAGGAACGGGACGTTCATGTCAGAGAGCGCGGACGATGCGGGCGGGATTACCCACGACGAGGGTGCGCGGCGGGACGTCCTTGGTGACGACCGCGCCGGCGCCGACCATGGCGCCTTCGCCG
>CANKZO010000068.1 GCA_947488485.1 Opitutia bacterium
ACCGCGGTGGCCGGAGCCTTCTTGGTCCGCACCTTGAGCCCCGAGCCGGCCGGAAAGAAATCGCCCACCGTCCGCCAGACGTCTTCTTCGTCCAGCCGGCAGGGGTGTTGCGGCGTCAGTTCGCCGGAAGCGAGCAGGGCGGCGACTTCGGCCTCGGAAAGGGCGGCGGGGGGTTCGGCGCCAGGGTGAAGATGAAAACTACGCATGGTGCCGTCCGTGAGGGCCGACCACGGTAGCGTGGCAGCTTTCGCGGGGCTCGCAAGGCGATAGGGCCTTCAATACCCTTTGCCAAAAGGCTCAGACCTCTCTTTCATAGACCTCGCTCGATGGGCAACCAAGGTATCAATCAATCGCAGAAGCAGGTCCAAGGCCTCGTCCTTACGCCGCAGCTTCGCCAGTCGCTCCGCATCCTCCAGGTGCCTGCGGCCGAGCTCCTGCGGGAGATCTCCTCGGAGCTGGCCGCCAACCCTTTGCTCGAAGAGGTCGAACCGGTCTCCAACGAGAGCCTGGATGCGCCGATGCCCTCCGAGGAACCCGAGGAGGACGGCCCCCGGGAGCTTTCCCTCGGCGACGACGATTTCGACGCGCTGAAGCGCATGAAGGAGGACTGGGACGAGAGTTATTACGAAGAGATCCGTTCCCAAGGCTACACCCAGGAAGACGAAGAGCGCCGCCGACACATGCTCGAATCGGCCACCGGGGAAGCCTCGCTTTCGGAGCATCTCGCCGACCAGGCCCGGACGGCCAGCGACGATCCCGCGGTACAGGAGGCGCTGAAGCTCCTCATCGCCTCGCTGGATGAACGCGGGTTCGTCGAGGAAGACCTCTCGACCCTCGCGCTCCGTTCCGGCCAGCCCTACGAGGCCGTCATGACGGCCCATACGCTGCTCATGGCCTTCGATCCCGCGGGCATCGGCGCCCGCGATCTCCGCGAATGCTTCCTCGCCCAGCTTCGTCAGCGCGGACGGGGCCTCTCCACCGCGGCCCGGCTCATCAGCGACTGCTGGGAGCCGATGATGGGCCGTCGTCTCGAGGAATGCGCGCGCGTGCTCGACGTCGAACTCGACGACATCCGCGAGGCCCTCACCGAACTGGCCAAACTCGAGACCGTCCCGGCCCGCCGTTTCGCGCGCGACGACAACCGCGTCGTCACGCCGGACGCCACCGTCGAGCCCGGTCCTGGTGGCAAATGGAAGGTCATCATGGACGACCGCCACGTCCCGAAGCTCCGCCTTGCGCCCGCCTATAAGGACATGCTCGCCGGCCAGGCTCTCGGCGAGAAAGAGCGTACGTACATCCTCGAACGCATGCGCCAGGGCAAGTTCCTCATCGGCGCCATCGAGGAACGCCAGCGCACGATCGAGAAGCTCGCGCACATCATCCTCGAACGTCAGGCCGACTTCTTCGAGCACGGACCCTCGCGGCTACGCCCGCTCACGATGACCGACGTCGCCAAAGAGATGGGCGTGCATGAGACGACCGTCGGCCGCGCGGCGGCCAACAAGTGGATGCTCACGCCCCACGGTCTCCGCGAATTCCGTTGGTTCTTCACGTCCGGTGTCTCGACTTCCGACGGCGGCACCGTCGCCCAGGAAGGCGTGCAGGAACTGATCGCCGATATCCTCGCCCGCGAGAACCCCGCCGAGCCGCTGGCCGACGAGGCCATCACCGCCGAACTGCGTAAGCGCGGCGTGCAGATCGCCCGCCGCACGGTCGCGAAGTATCGCGAGGCGCTGGGCCAGCCTTCGGCGCACATGCGCCGCAAGCGTCTCTGATCAGGCGAGCCGGCCGAGGACGGAGTCCCAGCCGAAGTTCGCCATGTCGGGGAAGAGGAACTGCACGCCGGCGGTCCGTCCATCAGGCAGGCGCGCAGGCGCGGCCACGAGGGGCAGGCCCGCGAGCGAGGCCGGCGCATTGAGCGCGAGCAGGCGTCGGCGGTGGGCGTCGTCTGTGGACGCCTTGCTCACCGCGCCGCCGAAGGTCGCCGGCATCGCGATGAAATGATGGCGGCGGAAAATCGTGCGGAAGGCGTCGGAGATCCGGGCGCGCGCCGCTTCGGCCGCGCGGAGTTCATCGTAGGTGCGACGCCGGCCGGCATCAAGGCGCGCCCAGACGACGGGATCGTATTCGGCGCGGCGGCGTTCGAGCCAGCCCGCATGGACCCGCGCGGCGGCGTGGCCGCCCAGGACCGGATAGACGTCGGCCGCGTCGGCGCAGGCGAGGCGAAGTAACGTCGCGGCGGCGACGTCTTCCTGGGCGCCGGCCTTGAGCGCGACCGCGCGCATGGCGGCGAGATCGTCCGCGGGGATGCCCAGGCCGAGGTCGCCGGCCCAGAGGCCCGCGCCCGCGGGCGGGGCCTCGCCGAGCACCGCGGCCGAGACCTGACGGAGGTCGCCGGCCGAGCGGGTGATCCAGCCTTGGGTGTCGTAGCCGGGCGAAAGGGGGAAGATGTCGCCGACGGGCGCGACGTCGGGCGAGAGGCGCAGGCCCCACACGCCACAGTAGCCGCAAGGCACGCGGATCGAGCCGGCCGTATCGGTCGCGAGCGCGAAAGGCACGAGTCCGCGCGCAACGGCGAAGGCCGAGCCGGAGCTCGAGCCGCCCGCGAGCAGTTCCGGGTGTTCCGGATGCGGGCAGTCGCCGTAGTGCGGGTTCTCGCCGCTCAGCCCGAAGGCGAACTCATTGAGCTGCGTGCGTCCGCATTCGATGGCGCCGGCGTCGGCTTCGAAGGCCGCAGGGAGCGAAGATGTCGCACGGGCCGCGCCGATCTCCTGCGGGAGGAACGTCGAGCCCGCGAAGGTCGGTTCGTGCTGTCGGAAATAAAGATCCTTCGTCAGGAAGGGCACGCCGCCGAGGGCCGACTCGCGGAGCGGCCAGGCTTCCTCGAAGCGCCGCGTCAGCGTGCGCGTGTCGGGCAGGCCGCACAGGGCCGCCCGTTGTTCCGCCGGGCCGATCTCGGCCAGCTTGAGCAGGAAAGCCTCTGCCGCCATACGCGGACCACGCGTGAGCGTGAACTCGCGCCAGTCTTCGACGGACTGCGGCAGCAGGGTCACAGCGCGAGCGGGACGCCCGGTTCGGGGTCATGCACGCGGGTGCCGGGCAGGGCGGCCGCGAGGGTCTCCTTCATCCACGCGCGCGCGGGCGGATCGCCGTGCGTCAGGACGATGTCCTTCGGCGAGACGGATTTGGCGAAGTCGATGAGCTCCTCGCGGTCGGCATGGCCGCTGAGGTGGAAGCGTTCGACCTTGGCGCGCAGGGTCGCGGTGTGGTCGAGGGTCTTGAACTTGAATTCGCCGCCGGGGTTCATGCCGATGAGTTCGCCGCCCGGGGTCTCCGGATCGCAGTAGCCGACGAAGAACACCGCGTTCTCCTCGTGGTCGAGCATGTTCGCGGCGACGCGCCAGGCGGGCGTCTTCTCGACGAGCATGCCGCTCGAAAGGAGGTAGATGCCGCGTTCGGGCATGTTCTTGCCCGGCTGCACATACTTGCGCGAGAGGGGCAGGATGCCGAGGTCGCGCAGGACCTGACGGCTGAACTTCACCTGCTTGGTCTTACGGCTCGCTTCGTCGAGGTAGTCGCAGAGGTCGAGACCGAGGCCGGAGCAGAAGATCGGCACGTCGGCCAGGTTACCCGCGTCGGCGGCTTCCTGGAGCAGCAGCAGGATCTCCTGCATGCGGCCGAAGGCGAAGGCCGGGAGCAGCACCGAGCCGCCTTCGTCGCAGACTTCGTTGATCGCCTTGATGAGGCGCTGTTCTTCCTTGCCGCGGTTGAACGACGGTGCCGTGGCCGTGGCCCCGCGCGTACATTCCATCACGAGGGTGTCGACCGGCGTGCGCGGGAAGTTGGCGCCGGCGACCGTGCGCTGGGCCTGGAAATGGACGTCACCGGTGAAGAAGTGCTTCTGTTTGCGGTGTTCGACGAGGCAGCCGACCGCGCCGGCCACGTGGCCCGCGAGGTGGAAGGAGAGGGCGACTTCTTCGCCGCCGCGGCCGATGATGCGCGGATTGGCCAGAGGCACCGCCGCGAGGGCGTGCTCGACGCGTTCGACGTCGGTTTCGACGTAGAGCGGGTAGTCCTGGTTGCCGGTCTCCTCGCGCTGGCGCTTCATCACCTGGATGGAATTGCTCAGCAGGCGGCGGACGAAGAGCGTCGTGGCCCCGGAAGCGTAGACGCGGGCCGCCGGGTGCTGCTTGAGCAGGAGCGGGAGCGAGCCGAGGTGATCGAGGTGGCAGTGCGTGAGGATCACGCCGTCGACCGAGCCCTGGATCTTGTCGATCTGCGGGAGCGCCTTGCGGCCGTCGAGCTTGGGATGGAGGCCGCAGTCGAACACCAGCCGCAGGCCGCCGAATTCGGCGAGCATGCAGTTGGCGCCGATTTCACGGCCGGAGTTGAGGTCAGTAAGTCGCATCAGGAAGGGTCGGGCGGGGGCGTCATCGCGAAGACCGGGATCCGCGTGAAGACGCGTTCGCCGGTCGAGGTCGTACCATGGAAGGAGCCTTCGGCCGTCCGCGGGCCGCCGGCCAGGTGGTAGCTGTTGTAAGAGAACTGTTCGCCCGGGGGTAGGGTGGGGGTCTCGCCCACGATGCCGTCGCCCTCGAAGATCTCGATCTCGCCGTCCGGCGAACGGATGATCCATTTCCGGCCGAGCAGCTTGACCGTCTCCTGGGAGAGGTTGCTGATGGTCAGGAAGTAGACGAAGGCGTGCGGGGTTTCCGGGGGGAAGTTCGCATCCCGGTGGTGGGACACCTTGTCGACGGTGACCCTGAGGCCTGGGAGTTCCTTTCCGGTAGCTTGCACGTGACCCAAGACAAGAGGGCTTGGCCGACTTACGGAAGCCATAAATGGGGCAATCGTCGGGCCTAACGACCTTCCCTTCTTGCCCCTTGGGGCGGACGACCTTTGATGAGGTTCGGATGTCCACCCTCGCCGATCGCAAGCGCAACCTCGGGCGCGTCCCGGTGAAGTGGATCGTGCTGGCCGCTTACATCCTGCTGGTCCTGGTCTCCCGCTGGGTGACTTCCGCCGACCGCCTGCCCAACCCCGAGCTGGCCCAGCGGGTGGAATTCATGACGCTCGGCAGTCCGGAGGGCCGTGCCGCCTTGCCGGTCATCGTCATCCCCCGTCTCCCGGACGGTGGCGCCGATTGGAACCAGGCCGCCGTCGATCTCGTCAAGACGCGGGGCTCCGCCGACGTCGGTCTGGTCTACGCCGCCCGCTGGCCGACCGCCTACCATCGTTCGCGTGCGTCGATGAGCGATGAGAGCATCGCCGCCGATATGCTGCGTTCGATGGAGCCGCGACTCGGCAAAGGCCGCTTCCATCTCGTCGGCGAAGGCATGGGCGGGATGGTCGCCCTCGCGGTCGCGACGAAATATCCGGACCGCGTGGCCTCGCTGACGCTGATCTCCGCGCCCGGCGCCCAGGAATACACGCTCCTCGGCAACGCCGTCGCCAACAAGTTCGTCTACTTCTTCCATCACATCCCGTTCTTCCTGTTCGACGTCGCCACGCCCCATTTCGGGCTGGCCGACCGCCTGCCTTATAACCGCGGTTACTCCGGCGTCTTCTTCGACAGTGACCTGTCCGACGCCAAGTCGATGCTGCGCGCCTGGAACGGACCGGCGCTGCTCGTCCATGGCAAGAGCGACTGGGTCACGCCGGTCGACGCCGCCCGTTATTCGTCCAAGCTCATGCCGCAGGCCCGGCTCATCGAGGTCGAGGGCGGCCACGACGCCGAAGCCTCGCTTGAGGTCATCCGTTTCATCGCGTCCGTCGAGTCGGGTCAGGCGGCGAAGCGCCCGGCGCCCGTACCGGCGACCGAGCCTTATCCGCATCTGGTGGCCTCGGATGGCGCCCGCTTCTGGATCCTGATCCTCATCATCATCCTGTGCACCTTCGTCGCCGAGGATCCGACGTGCCTCGCCGCGGGCCTCCTCGCGGCCGAAGGCATCATCGGCTTCTGGTGGGCCGCGCTGGCCTGCACGGTGGGCATCTTCATCGGGGACATGGTCCTTTACTCGCTGGGCCGTTGGCTCGGGCGCGGGGCGCTCCGTCGCGCGCCGCTCAAGTGGATCGTCAAGGAGCACGAGATCGACCGCATGGCCGGCTGGTTCGGTTCGCCCCGCGGGATGCTCGTGATCGTCAGCTCGCGCTTCATTCCCGCCAGCCGTGTGCCGACCTTCGTGACCGCGGGAATCCTGCGTCTCGGCCTGCCGCGGCTTTCGATGCTGCTCTTCACCGCGGCGCTCGTGTGGACGCCGGTGCTGATGCTGCTCGGCAGCACGCTCGGGCCGCCCTTCATGGAGCAGTTCCCGCGCTACAAGCAGTATGCGGCTTGGATCGTGCTCGCGCTCTTCGCCTTCATCTGGATCGGCACCCACTGGGTCATCCCCGCCATGACCTGGCGCGGACGGCGCGAGATCGTCATGAAGGTGCGCGGGCTGATGCAGCCCTCCCTCTGGCCGGGCTGGCTGCTCTTCCTGCCGGTCCGCCTGGGCATCGTGCTCCTGAGCCTGCGCCATCGCCGCCTTACCGCCTTCGCTTCGGCCAATCCCGCCCTCGGCCGCATCGGCGGCTTCATCGGTGATTCCAAGTCTCTCCTACTGCGTCCGTTCCAGCGTGACTCTCGCTGCTGTCCGACGCTCGCGCTTTCGCTCGAGGACACCCAGGAAGAGCGGGTCAAGGAAGCCGCCGCGTTCGCGGCCTGCCACGGCTTCCCGGTCGTCTTCAAGCCCGAGGTCGCCGAGGACGGCGCGGGCCTGCGTTTCGTGCACACCCAGGAGCAGCTCGAACGCCTCGTCCGTGGGGCGCAGGAAGATTTCCTGCTCCAGAAGTTCATTCCGGGCTTCGAGTTCGAAGTCGTCTGGCGGCGTAACCCCGGCAAGGACGACGGACGCATCATGGCCCTGGTGCACAAGCACGATGTCACCGTCCGCGGCGACGGCGAGCAGACGCTCGAGGAACTGATCTGGCTCGACGAAGTCGCCGTCTCCCGGGCGAACCTCTTCTTGCGCTGCCACGCGCGCGACCTCAACCGCGTCATCCCTGCGGGCCAGAAGGTGACCCTCAATCTCACCGGCAGCTACGGCCACGGCGCGCGCTGCCGTCATCGCGCCGACCTCACGACCGTCGAGCTCGACGCCGCCGTGACCCAGTTCGCCAAGCGTTTCCCCGGCCTGCATTTCGCCCGCTTCGACCTGCGCGCCACTTCGATGGAAGACCTCAAGGCCGGCCGCTTCATCGTCACCGAAGTCGGCGGCTGCTGCCACGTCTCGAGCCTCCTGCGTGACGATTCGCTCCGTTTCTCGCGGTCCTACGCCGCCGTCTGGGGTCAGCTCAAGGCGTGCCTCGAAGCCGGCGCTTACAATCTGCGCCAGAAGGTCCGTCCGGTGCCGGTCGAGGAGCTCATGGCCCGCTGGAGCCAGGCCCGCGGTCGTCACGACGAGTTCGCGGTCAGCGAAGAGCTCTGATTCAACCGCGCGCGGTGAAGGCGTGGCAGAGGGCCGCCGCCGCCGCGTCGGATTCGTCCAACGCCAGTTCCGCCGAGAGACCGAGCACGGAGCGGACCATGCGGCCGACCTGTTCCTTCTTGGCGGAGCCGTGGCCGGCGACCGCCAGCTTGATGCGTGTCGGCGCGTATTCGCCGACCTTGACGCCGAGACGCGCGAGCACGCTGAGGGCGGCGCCGCGAGAGGCGCCCATCGCCTGGGCGGTGCGGAAGTTCTGCACGTAGATCGTCTCTTCGATGGCCGCTTGCGTGACCTTGTGTTCGCGTGCCAAGGCTTCCACCGCGTCGGCGATGCGGCCGAGGCATTCGTAGGGCGCGAGCTTCGGGCCAAGTTTCACGGTGACGCTCGCGAGGAGGCGCATCGGTTCGACGCGTGCGTCGACGACCGCCAGGCCGGTGCCGCGTAGGGAAGGGTCGATGCCGAGGATCACGGCGCGGCAGCCACGCGCGGCGGCGGTCGGCGCGGCCTTGCGGGCGCGGGGCGCCGGAGTACCTGTCGGGGTCGACGCGACGCCACGGAGCTTGTCCGTCCAGAGCGAGCGCGATGATTTCCGGGCCATGGCGAAACGATGCTCGGTCGTGACCTGATTTCGACAGCAAAAGCGGCGGCGATGGATTGCCAAGGCCGGCGCGCTCCCTAGCGTGGGTCGATGCGCACTTCGCTGCTCCTCGCCGGCCTCGTCTGGGCTGCGGTCGGCTCGTGCGCCGAGCCCGCGGTGCAGCGTCGCGAGACGGCGGAGGGGCCCGCGTTGGCCTTGCGCGCCAGCGGTAAGCTGGACCCGAAGCTCGTCCCGGAATGTTCGGCGCTCTTCCCCAGCCGCCGGCAGCCCGGCGTCTTCTGGACCTTATCCGACTCGGGGGCCAAGCCGGTGCTCGTCCCCGTGCGGGCGGACGGCTCGAAGATCTTCACCGCCAAAGGTTACGCCCAAGGCGTGGCGCTGGCCGGCGCGACGAACGTCGACTGGGAGGCCCTCGCCGGCGACGACGAAGGCAACCTGATCGTCGGTGACGTCGGCAACAACGTCTCGCGGCGCAAGGAGCTCGCCTTCTACCTCTGCGCGGAGCCAGCGCCTGAAGCGGCCTCGGTCCCAGCGCGCAAGATCACTTTCGCCTGGCCCGATCAGACGGCCTTTCCTGACCCCGAACTCGCCCATGACTGCGAAGCGATGTTCCTCCTGCGCGGGAAGCTCTATCTGCTCACCAAGCACCGGCGCGACACCCTCACCGATCTCTGGCGCGCGGACCTCCCGGCGACCGGAGATCGCGCCACGCTCACCAAGCTCGCGCGCTTTGATATCGGCGGGATGGTCACCGACGCCTGTCTTTCGCCCGACCGTACGCGCCTGGCCGTGCTGACTTATCGTAACGTCTGGGTCTTCGACCTACCGGCGACCGGCGAGGATTTCTTCCGCGGCCGCGCGGTCCAGGCCACGCTTTCGCCGCCGGTGCTCTCCTTCCAGCTCGAAGGCTGCGCGTGGGTAGATTCATCGAACCTGCTCTTAGGTTCGGAGCAGGGCGACCTGTTCCGCGTCTCACTCGGCGAGCTCCGCGAGGTCAAGTGACCCTGTAAAACAAGAAGACCGGCGGCCTTACGGCGCCGGTCTTCGGGGCGAGGGTTATCGGGTCGCTCAGAGCGCCTTGGCGGCGGCGACGACGGCTTCCTTCGTGATGCCGAGTTCCTTCATGACCACGTCGCCCGGGGCGGAGAGGCCGAAGGTGTCGGTGCCAAGGGCCTTGCCGGCGGTGCCGACGTAGCGTCCCCACGAGAGGGTCACGCCCGCTTCGATGCTGACGCGCTTCGTGCAGGCCGCGGGGAGGACTTCTTCCTGGTAGGCCTTCGGCTGACGCGCGAAGACTTCCATCGAAGGCATCGAGACCACGCGGACGCTGGCGCCGAGTTCTTCACCGGCCGCGAGGGCGAGCGAGAGTTCGCTGCCCGTGCCGATGATGATGTGGGTGAGGGGAGCGGTCTCCTTGCGGAGCACGTAGCCGCCCTTGAGCACGCCCTGACGGCGCGTGGCGACCGGGACGGCGTCGAGGGAGGGGACGTTCTGGCGGGAGAGGATCAGCGCGACCGGACCGTCCTTGCGGGCGACGGCATGGGCGAAGGCCGCGGCGGTTTCTTCGGCGTCGCCCGGGCGGACCACGTCGAGGTTCGGGATGCAGCGCAGGGCGCTCACGGTCTCGACCGGCTGGTGGGTCGGGCCGTCTTCGCCGACGCCGACGGAGTCGTGCGTGAAGATGTAGAAGGCCTGCAGCTTCGCGAGGGCGGCTACGCGGATCGACGGGCGGAGGTAGTCGGAGAACGTCAGGAACGTCGCGCCGGAACCCTTGAAGATGCCGTGGTAGGCCATGCCGTTGAGGATGGCGCCCATCACGTGCTCACGGATGCCGAAGTAGAGGTTGCGGCCGGCCGGGGTCGCGATGTCGAAGTCGCCGGCGTCCTTGATGTAGTTCTTGGTCGAGCCGTGAAGGTCGGCCGAACCGGAGAGCACGAGCGGCGAAGCCTTCGCGACGGCGTTGATGCAGGTCTCGCCGGAGACGCGGGTCGCGAGCGAGTTCTTGCCGAACTCCGGGATGGCGGCGAGGAGGGACTGGACGTCGCCGTGGTCGCCCTTCTGGGCCTTGGCGAGGATGGCGGCCTTCTCGGGGTTGGCCTTGGACCAAGCGGCGAAGGTCTGCTGCCAGGCGGCGTGCGCGGCGGCCTGCTGGACCTTGCGGGCGGCGAAGAAGGCGCGGGTCTCAGGGGAGACGAAGAACTTCTCTTCCGGGAGGCCGAGGGCCTTGCGGGAGGCGTCGACGAACTTCACGCCGGCTTCGCCGTGGCCCTTGGAGGTGCCTTGGACTTCGGCGATGCCCTTGCCGATGACGGTCTTGCAGATGATCAGCTTCGGCTTGCCGTTCTTGCTCGCGCGGGCCTTGTCGAGGGCTTCGGCGATCGGGGCGAGCTCGTTGCCCTGGGCGAC
>CANKZO010000069.1 GCA_947488485.1 Opitutia bacterium
TGCCGAACACGTCGGAACCCCACTGCGGTTCATAGGTGCAGAGCGAGCCAGGAGCGTGGAGGATGCAAGGGTCGATGAGCCAGCCGGTGCCGGGCTCGAGCTTGTAGGCCTTGGAGAGCGCGAGGATCTTGTTGTCACCCTTGTCCCAGTTGGCGATGCACTCGCGGACCTGAGCCTTGGTCGTACCGGGCTCGAAGCCCATGAACGTGTAAGGGAAGTTGTTACCGACGTTGTTGTGCTGGGGCGGGAAGTAGTAGGACTCCGGCTTGCCTTCGAGACCGAGCAGCTTGGCCTGCTTGGCGTTCTGGTGCATGTGGTGCGGGATCGGACCCATGTTGTCGAAGAACTTGGAGTACACCGGCCACTTCTTGTACTTGTTCCAGATCTTGGAGCCGATGAGGGCGGCGCCGCATTCCTTGACGGCCTGCAGCAGGGTGAAGCGGGTGTTGCCGATGACGACGTAGGACAGGCCCTCGTCGGGCGTGCGGTTGTCGTTCGCGGCTTCGGTCGTGGAGGCGAACCAGCGTTCGTCGATGCCGCCGCGGCTCAGGCCGAAGGCGTAGAGGTCATCCGGGTGGAGCTTGAGGCGCTTGCCGGGCTGGAGGAAGGAGCGCGGCACCCAGCACGGGGCGAGACGCAGCAGGCCGCCGGTCTTGGCGAGTTCCTTCTCCACGAGAGAGGCGACACCGCTCTTCTTGGTGGAGAGATCTTGGACAATCTTGGGGGAGGACATGGTAGGGGTGAAAGGAGGGTCGGGGAGGTCGGATTTAGGCGACTCCTTGGACAGGGACAAGAATTGAGTAAGCCGACTTACGACTTCAAAAACTGCCAATTAATGGGGCAGGTAACGGCCTGGCCGTTTTCGCCCGTGATCCGGACGGACTCCGGGCCGGCGGGGACGATGCTCTGGACTTGGCCGAAAGCGGCGGGCACGGCGGCGGCGGCCTGGATCAGGGGGAGGCGGACGCGCTCGTCTTTGCGGAATAGGCGGCTGGTCGGGATGCCCTTGGCGGCCAGTCGGTCCTCACGGGCGACATCGACGCCGTCGCAGAAGTGGGAGCAGACTTCTTCGAGGCCGAGGCGGCCGAGGTGGCGCTTCTCCCAGGGGTGCCCAGGGCGGCCGCCATTGGACAGCCAGAAGAGGGTGGAGGGGAAGTCGGCGACGTGCTTGAGCGAGAACCAGACGAAGCCCGGGAAGGTGACGGCCGTCCAAGCGAACGGCTGGGCCTCGGTGGCGGGCTCGTTGACGAGCATGATCAGGTCATCGTTGCCGGCGCGGGCCGGGTAATGCGTGAGGTCGGTGCTCGAGCCATCCTTCATCGGGACGGACTTAAGCGACGAGAATTCGGCGAACGGCTTCAATGCGCCGGACTCACCGGCGGTAGGATTCGAGAACTCGCCGGCATAGACGGAGCCGAAGCGGAAGGCGCTGGTGGCGATGCGCGCGGCACCGGCGGGGACGTTTGAAAGATCGAGCACGGGATGGTTACCGTAGTTCCAGCGGCCTTCGAGCTGTGTGATGATATGCTCCGAGTAGATCGCGTGGTGTCCGGGGAAGAGCGTGAAGTTCTTCGCGACCGTGGCGCCGGTGTCCGTACCGTTCTGCGTCAGCTTAAGCGAGGTCGCGGAAGACGCGACGAGCTGCCAGGGAGCGTTGGCGGTGTCGCCATGCGGCGGGCCTTTTTGCTGACCGCCGAAGGGCAGGCACATGAAGTCGCCGCGGAGATAGGTCAGCAGGTTCGGCAGGCTCTGGTCGATCTGCGTGGGCGTCCAGGGCGAGAGGGAATAGGGGCTGGCCTTGAGGCCGGGCAGATGGAAGGTCACCGGGGCGAGGTGGCCGGCGGTCTGCGTGACGGCCAGTTCGACCTCGGCGGTCTTCAGGGTGTAGCTCGGGGCGCCGTGAATGGTTTCCATGGGGGATGTCATATTTCCAGCAGGCCGCCACCGGGTGTCAATGTCTCGGGTGCCTCGGCCTCTCCGCTTGCTAAACCTCCCGTGGCTCGCTTGTTTTCGGGCATGCCGCAGCCGCTACCCATCTTCTACACCAAGCCCGGTTGTCCGTGGTGCACCGAAGCCCTCGAGTTCTTTGCCAAACAAGGGGTGAAGCTCGACGTCCGGGACGTCATCGCCGACATGCACCAGATGCGCCAGCTGGTCGCCTTGACCGGTCAGTCCAAGTGCCCGTCCTTCCGTTACGGCGACTTCATCGTGGCCGACTTCGGGGTGGACGAGTTCATCAACAAGGCCCGCAAGCACCCGGCCGTCTGCGCCGAGCTGGGCTTGAAGATTTAGGCTGCAAGGTCCCCTTGTTTTAGTTCTTGGAAGGTAGGGGATTCACCCTATGTTGTGGGTCATGAGGTTTACCCCAACCTTAGTCCTGTTCTGGTGCGCAACCCTGCTCGCCGGCCGGCCAAACATTGTCCTGATCATGTGCGATGACATGGGCTGGGCTGATCTGGGTTGCTATGGTTCGAAGCAGAATCCCACGCCCAACATCGATCAGCTCCGGAAGGAAGGCGTGCGCTTCAATAACTTCCTGGCCACGCAGGCCGTCTGCACCTCGTCGCGCGTCGCTCTCCTGACGGGATGTTATCCCAATCGGCTCGGCCTCGGCGGCACGGCCCTTGGCCCGAATTCCAAGATCGGCCTGAGCAATGACGAGCAGACCTTGGGCACGCTCTTGCAGCAGGCCGGCTACCACACCGGAGTCGTCGGCAAGTGGCATCTCGGGGATGCGCCGAAGTTCCTTCCTCCGGCCCATGGTTTCGAGGAGTCGATGATCACGCCTTACTCCAATGACATGTGGCCGCGCGGCTACGCGTTGGGCGACGAGAGTCGCAGCAAGATGTATCCGATCCTACCGCGCCTCGTGAACGGACATGTGATGGGGTATACGCGCGGCTGGGTCGACATGGACGCGATGACCTCTTCCCAAGGCCTGCGCGCGGTGCGCTTCATCGAAGACAACGCGGGCAAGGATAAGCCTTTCTTCCTGTATGTGCCGACTTCGATGCCGCATACCCCACTGGGCGCTTCGATTGAATTCAAGGGCAAGCACGCGACGCCCTACGCCGACACCTTGGCCGACCTCGACCATGCGGTCGGCGCCATCCTGGCCAAGCTCCGCGCGAAGAAGGTGGAGCAGGACACCATCGTGATCTTCACCAGTGACAACGGGCCTTGGCTGAACTTCGGCCGCCATGCCGGCTCGGCCGGACCTTTCCGCGAGGGCAAGGGCACGACGTTCGAGGGCGGCGTCCGCGTGCCTTTCATCGTTCGCTGGCCTGGTGTCGTGAAGGCCGGCACCGAGACGAACGCGCTCGTCGCCAATATCGATATCGTCCCGACCTTGCTGGCGGCGACCCAGGCCGCCGCGCCGAAGAATGAGATCGATGGCGTCTCCTTCCTGCCGGTCCTCAAGGCCGAGAAGCCGACGACCCGGGATTCGTTCGCCTATTATTACGGCGATCGCCTCGAGGCCGTCCGCAAAGGAAAGTGGAAGCTCCACCTGCCGCATGCTTATCGCAGCTATGTCGACATGATCCCTGCCGAGCGCGACGGCTACCCGGCCAAGACCCATCAGCGTGAGATCGCTCTCTCGCTCTATGACCTTGAGAAGGATCCGGGAGAAAAGGAAGACCTCGCCGGCGCCAATCCGGAAGTGGTGAAGGAGCTCCAAGCCTTCGCCGAAAGCGAACGGAAGCGTCTCGACGCGGGTAAGCGTCCGGTCGGCCGGCTCTGATCAGCCGAGCCCGAGCAGCCGCCAGACGAAGACCCCGAAGCCGATTAGCGCGACCGCTAGGCTCAGGCCGCGGCGCAGTTTCGCCTCCGGCAGATTGGCGCGCGTCGTCGCCCAGAAAAGCGTCGCGGCGACGCCGATGACGAGGGCTTGCGCCCCTTCCACGCCGAGATTGAAGCCGATCAGGATGAGAATGACGTCGCCCGTTGACCATGAAGCCAAATTGTCGGCGACGGCCGCGGCGAAACCGAGTCCGTGCACCAGGCCGAACACCATCGGGAGCACCAGTGCGGAGCGTTCCTGCAGGCGGCCGCGGAAGGCGAGCCACGCGCTGACTCCGATGGTCAGGGCGATGAAGGGTTCGATCCAGGGGCCGGGCTGACCCAGCCAGCCCATGGCGACGGCCGTCAGGGTGACGCTATGGCCGAGGGTGAAGACCAATGAGCGTCGCAGGGCCTGCCCCAAGGAGGAAGCGCCCAGGAACATCGCTACCATGAACAAGCAATGATCCCAGCCGTCGGGCAGGACGTGTCCGAAGCCGTCGAGGAAAAGCGTCCAAGCGGTCTCGCCGGCGGACTCGTGGGGTCCGTCGCCGAGCGACAGTTCAGCCGGGTAAGCCGGCGTGGCGGCCATGACCACCTGATAGTCCATGCCCTTCCGTAGATTGACGAAGACTGTGCCGAGCGTGGGCGGGAAGCGAAGTCGTAGCTGCGCGGCATTCGTCGGGATGTTCGCCGAAAGCCGCGCGTTGAGCATCACCGGGTAGCGGTCCGCCTCGCCTTGTTTCGCCGAGGTCGCCGCGATGGTCTCCGCCGTGGGAAACGCGACGAGGACGACCGGCGTATCCCGGCCATCGACTTCGAGGCGGAGTCCGTCCAGCAGTCGTCGCCGACCGGGTTCGATCGAGGCCGCGAGCTGACCTGGCGTGAGCATCAGTTCGTCGAGGGCCTTGATGGGGGCATCCTTGGACGTCTGACCGACGAGGAAGGAGGGCACGTCGAATTTGATCGTGAGCGTGAGCTGGCCGGTCTCATCGATGACGCCAAGGCAGTTCGCCTCTTTCCATTCCGGATGGGCGGAGAGCGCCCCGGAACAGAAAAGCGTAAGGCAGAGCAGGGCGAATCGCCGCATGCCTAGGCCATAGGGCGGACCGCGCGGGGCTTCCATCCCAAACCGCTTGCCGCTGGGACTGATAGAGGAGACTTACTCTGAACTGCCGTGGGCGTCGTCCCGGCTTCGCAGGGCGCGCGGGTTCTTCAGTGAACCAGGCTCGAAGAAGACCTTTTCCATGAAGAGACCGCGGGCGGGGGCCGTGGGGACTTCGGAAGTGATGACTCGTTCCTTGCGGTAGGCGACGAGACGCTCGGGCGGCATCTTGCCTTCCCCGACGCGCAGGAGGCCACCGACGAGCCGGCGGACCATCTTGTAAAGGAAGCCGCTACCTTCGGCGACAATCGTGATCCGCTTGCCGCGACGACGGACGTCGAGGCGACGCAGTTCCTTCACCGGATTCTCCTTCTCCATGCCTTGGCCGTGATTCGCGCCGAAGGCATAGAAGTCATGCTTGCCGAGCAGCAGCTTGGCGGCCTGCCGCATGAGCTTCACGTCGACGGTCTTGGTGCCGAGGCCGAGGCAATAGCGCGCCTCCCAGGGCGGCGGATAGCCGTCGCAGATTTCGTAGCGGTAACGTTTCCCGTTGGCGTGCCAGCGGCAATGGAAGCCCGGCGCCACGCGCTGCAGTTGCGTGACCAGCAGGCCGTTCTGTTCGCACGAGTTGATCGCGTGGACGAGATAGCTGCAGGGGTGCGGCCAGAAGGCGTCGAAGTGGAAGCGCTGGCCGACGCTGTGGACGCCGGAGTCGGTCCGCCCGCTGCCATGGATGTCGATCGGGGTCTTCAGGATACGCGACAGGCGTTCCTCGAGTTCGCCTTCGATGGACAGGCGGCCGGTCTGCACCTGCCATCCGATATGGTCGGTGCCATCATACGCCACCGTCGCGAGGAAGCGTTCGAGCTTCGGCGTGAAAGGTTTCTTCGGCTTGGCGGGAGGCATGTCAGGCGCCGATGCCGCGGCTGTTGAGGAAATCCTGGAGCAATACCGCGGCGGCGCGGGAGTCACGTTCGCCGGTCCGGGCCTGCTGCTTGCGTTCCTGGGCTGAGCGCGCCTTGCGTCCGCCCATCTCATCGGCCGCCTGGCTCGTGAGCGCTTCGTCGACTTTCTCGATCGGCAGGGCGAAGCGGCGGGTCAGTTCTTCGGCGAAGGCGTCGACCTCGTCGCAGCGCTTGGTGCGTTCGCCTTCGACCGAAAGCGGGTAGCCCAGCACGAGGAGGGTGACTTTGCGCCGGGCGATCTCCTCGCCGATCTGGGCGAAGCGGGCCTCGGCGTCTTCGGCGACCGCGGCGGGCAGGGGGAAGGCGAAGCCGAGTTCGTCGGCATGGCTCAGCCCGACCCGTCGGGAGCCATAATCGATGCCGAGGAAGACCTGAGCCACGGGGTCAAGTTGGGACACCTTGGGCCAATATTCAATCCGACACGTGGAAGGGGCGGTTTGACACCGCTCGCCACGGGGGTTCGACTGTCGGCATGTCCGCGGACCAGCGCCTGAGCGACCATGAGAGGGCCTTGTACTCCCGGCAGATTCGTCTGCCCGGGGTGGGGGAGTCCGGTCAGTTGCGCCTGCGGGAGGCCAAGGTGCTCATCCTCGGCGCCGGCGGGCTCGGTTCGCCGGTCGGGCTGTATCTGGCGGCGGCCGGGGTCGGACTCATCGGCATCGCCGACCCGGACAAGGTCGAGATCTCGAACCTGCACCGCCAGATCCTCCACGGCTTCGATACTTTGGGTCTGCCGAAGACGGTTTCCGCGGCCGAGGCTCTCGGTGAGATCAACCCCGGCCTCAAGGTCGCCTTGCACCCCGAAGGCTTTACGGTCGAAAACGCCGCCGACCTCGTCGCGCGGTATGATCTCGTCATCGACGGTACCGATAATTTCGCGACGCGCTTCCTCGCCGCCGACGCCTGCGTGCTCGGCCAGCGTCCGTTGGTCCATGGCAGCGTCCTCCGCGCCAACGGCCAAGTCGGCGTTTTCCTGCCGGGGGCCGGTTGCTACCGTTGTCTCTATCCGGTCATTCCGGACGCCGCCTCGGTGCCGACTTGCGCCGATGCCGGCGTCTTCGGCGCGACCTGTGGCGTCATCGGCTCTTGGATGGCCTCCGAAGCCATCGCGCTGCTCCTCGGCCAGCGGAACCAGTCCCGGCTTCTCGTGGTCGATGTCGAAGCCGGCACCTCCCGCCGCCTGGCGCTCGCTCCCGATCCAGCCTGCCCGTGCTGTGGCGCCACCCCCACGATCCGCAGCCTCGAAAAGAGCGCTTACGCGCCCGTCGTCTGTCCGACCCCTTCTCCCGCCATGTCCGAAACCCCGCTCGAAATCTCCGTCGAAGAAGCCAGCCGCCTCTTGGCCGGCCCGAACCCGCCCGTCCTTTTGGACGTCCGCGAAACCGATGAATATGCGGTCTGCCGCATCGAGGGCTCCCGGCTGATCCCGATGAACACCGTCCCGACCCGCTTGGCGGAGATCCCCGCGGACGCCTGGGTCTTGGTCCAGTGCCATCACGGCGGCCGGAGCATGCGGGTCACCCAGTTCCTGCGTTCCAAGGGCTTCACCCGTGTCAGTAACCTCCAGGGCGGCATCGACGCCTGGTCCCTCAAGGTCGACCCCAAGGTGCCCCGCTACTAAGGAGACAAGGCTTGCCCAGTCCCGCCCGCTATTCTTTTATCTCCCATACATCATGAAGCGTCTCACCTTCCTTCTCGCCCTTTCCGCCTTCCTCGTGGGTTGCACCTCCCGCATCCCTGCCGGTTTCCAGCCCCTGTCCTCGGGTAACGGTGGCAGCGGTTTCAGTGGCGAAACCCTCGACACCCGTCCGACTGGTTACGACGCCATGGCCAACGCCATCCGTAACGGAAATATCCCGCCCGAGGCCATCCTCGCCACGGTCTACTTCGACTTCGACCGCTACAACGTCTCGGCCTCCGAGCGTGGCAAGCTCGACGCCGTCGCCGCCCGCGTCAAGGGCACCAAGGTGATCATCGCCGGCTACACCGACACTTTCGGCACTGAAGAGTACAACCTCGGTCTCTCCGACCGTCGCGCCCAGTCCGTCCGCGATTACCTCGTCGGCCTCGGCGCCAATCAGGCCAACAGCGAGATCATGGCCCTCGGTTCGCAGCAGGCTGACAAGTCTGCCGCGGGTCGTCAGTCCGGCGCCAAGGATCGTAAGGCGATCGTCGTCGACGTGAACTACGGTGGCGCCGCGACGGCCAGCCGCCCGGCTAGCCGTCCCGCCGCCGCTCCGGCGCCCGCCGCTGGTGCCGCGCCGGCTCCGGTCAGCGCTCTCTGAGCCTGATTCGATCGCAAGCAGAAGGCCCGCCATTCGGCGGGCCTTTTTGTTGGTCTGTATCGGCGGACGCTCAGGGCAGCGTCGCGTAGAGGTAGGCGAGCGTGCCGATGAACAGCGCACCGGAGGTCAGCTTCGCCGTCAGACGTTCGCGATCGGTGCGATGCAGGGCGCCCCAGCGTCCGAGCACCCAGCAAGCCGTGGCGATGAACGCGAGGCCCAGCGAAGCGTCACGCACCCAGCCTGCGTCCTCGACGAGTGCGTTGAGCACCCAGAGCAGGTAGAGCGCGTAGCCGAAGAGCGGGAACGACATGCCTTGCTTCAAAGATTCCATCCATTCGCCGGGTCGGGGCAGCATCGCCGCGAGGCGCGGGAAGACCGACAGCAGGAGGTAAGGCAAGGCCATGCCGAGTCCGATGACGGTGAAGAAGAGCAGCGTCTCGGCGGTCGACCGATCCTTGTCCAAGGCGAAGCCGAGGGCTGCGCCTAGGCCGGGAGCAGTGCAAGGCGTCGCGACCACCGTGGCGAGCACGCCGGAAAGGAAGGTCGCGGTCCGTCCTTCGCCGTCGCCGGCCGAGACGCCGCCGAGGCCGGTGCCGATCTCGAACACGCCGGCAAGGCTGAGACCGAGGACGATCATGAGCACGCAGGTGCCGAGCACGAAGCCCGGCGACTGCATCTGGAAGCCCCAGCCGACGGAGGATCCGCCGGACTTGAGTCCGATGATGAGCAGGGCGAGCACGAGGAAGCTGGCGATGACGCCGGCGGAATAAAGCAGGCCATTGAGGACCACGGTGCGGCGCGAGGCGCCGGCTTCCTTGGCGAAGCCGAGCACCTTCAGCCCGATCATCGGGAAGACGCACGGCATCAGGTTGAGGAGGACGCCACCGCCGAAAGCCAGGAGCATCCAGATGAAGAACGAATGCGTCGTGGTCTCGGCCTGATAGGCCTTGCCTTCGCTGACCGACTTCAGGGCCGCCAGCACTTCGGTGCCCGTGAGCGCTTCGGAGAGGATCGCCGGCGGTTGGCCGGCTTTGAGGAAGACGTTAAGAGGGATGCCGGTGCGGCCGTATTTGCCGAGCTCCTGCGCGATGACCTCGTCCTTCTTGGTCCAGTCGGCCTTGAGCATGACCACGCCGGCGGACGAAAGAGCCTGGGCGACGTCGACCTGCGTGTAGACGCGCTTGTTGATCTGGCAGGTGGCGCACCAGCGCGCGGTGAAATCGACGTAGACCGTCTTGCCTTCGGCGAGGGCCTTGGCCTGCGCTTCCGGCGACCACGGCTGCCATTCGCCGGAGGTCTTCGTCGGCGTGGCCGCCGGACCGGGCGCGGCTTTGGCCGGCGCGCCGCCGAGCACCGCCTTGATGTCCACGAAGCCGCCGTCGGCCGCCCGCGTGGTGAAGATCAGCTCGCCGGAATCCAGCTTCTCCGTGGCGTCGGCCAGTTCGAAGACGACCTTGCCGCCGGCCTGCTTCTGCTTAGCCGTCGCGGTCGGGGCGACGAAGCCGCGTTCCGGGAACCACGTCTGCGGGAGTTTCTCGCCGGCCGGCACGGCGACCGTGAGCGACTTGCCGTCGCTCGTCGCGGTCGTGGTGAGGCGTGCGCGGAGCGCCGGATAGAGTTTCGGGTCGTATTTATAAGCGACATTCCCCCCGCCCACCTGGACGGTCAGTTCGACCTGCTTGTCGTGCGGCCAGCAGCCGGAGTCGTCGCACTCGAGCCATTCGGCTTTGCCCTTGAAGGTCAGCTTACCTTTGGCGCCGGCCGGGACGGCCACTTCCATGAGCAGCAAGGTTTCGTCCTCGTAGACGAAGTTATAGACGCCGGATTGGTCGAGCATCTTGGGGCCGGGCCAGACGAAACTCCCGACGGTGGTGCCGGACTTCTCCTGCCATTCGACCGTGGGGGACTGACCGGCGTCGCCTGGGTTCTTCCAGTAGATGTGGAAGTGCGGGTCGCAGCGGAAGCGCATCGCGATCAGCGCCTTTTCGCCCGGGCGGATATCGGGGGTCAGGTTGACCAGGTCGACCTTGGTCCGGACGGCGGCCGCGAGGTCGCCGAACAGGCTAAGGAGCGAGAGCAGACCGAGGGCAAGGAGTCTCATGGGCCTACCTTGGCCGTAAAGCCGGCCGGAAGCAAGGCGACGCACGCCCCTCAGCCGACCACGTGACAGGGCAGCAGGGCCGCGTCGCTCATCCCGTGGATGATCTTCTTATCCGCCGGACAGAACGTCGCCAGGATGCCCGAAAGTTCGACCGAATCGCCATCGACGAAGAAGTAGGGACAAAGGCGGACGCGCCCTTCGGCCGGCGCCAC
>CANKZO010000070.1 GCA_947488485.1 Opitutia bacterium
GGCGCCGCTTCGGCGCGCCAGTCGGGCCGGATCAGCTTGGCGTCGGCGGGTGTGACGGCGAAGCCGCCTTGCTCGGCTCGCACGATGAGCTTCAAGGGCGAACCTTCCGCTTGATCGTCGGCGACGTCGGCTTCGCCGCGGCCGTCCTTATCCAATCGCACGGTGACCCAGTCCGCCGGACCGGGCAGGGCGCCCAGCCAGATGGCGTAGGCCTGCAGAAGGGGTCGGTCGAAGCCGTAGCGGCGACGCAGGTTGTCGAGTTCTTCGGGGGAGGCCGGACCCGAAGGGCGGGCGGCGGAGGTCTGCTTCCGGTTTTCGGCCTGTTGACGCTCGGCCATGGCCTGTTCGATGGGGCCGCCGGGGACGAAGCGGGTGAAGCAGAACGCGACGAAGGTGATGCCCACGAAGGTCAGTGGGACTAGCAGCAACCGTCTGAGGACGTAGTCGCGCATCGCGGGTCCCCATAGGGCATCCGCGGACGGGAGGGGGTCAACCCGAAAGGACTCGGCTTGCACCGGTCCGTCGGTTCGGCAAGTTGGGAACGTGCCCCTGCTTTACTCGCTCGCCTGGTTCCTGCTGATGATCGCCCTGACGTTCGTCGCGTTCGGGTTGCTTCTGCTCACGATTTTCCTCCTGGCCTTCGCCTGGCGGGCTCCTCGCCGGCATCAGTCGATGTCGTTGGGGTATTGCGCCATGCACACCCTTTGCTGGCTGCTCCTGAAGTGCGGGTATACCATCCGCGTCCGCGGATTAGAGAACATCCCGGCGGAAGGTGGCGTGCTCCTTATCGCGAACCATGTCGCCTATGCCGACGTGCTGGTGATGGGCGTGATGTCACGACGTCCGGTGCGGTTCCTTTCCTGGGAAGGTTTCGAACGGCACAAGTTCCTCGGCTTCATGTGCCGCCTGATGGGGACGATCCCGGTTTCCGAGACGAAGGCCAAGGAGGCCATCATCAAGTCGGGCGAAGCCCTCGCGCGCGGCGAAATCGTCTGCATCTTCCCTGAAGGCAGCCTCACGCGTAACGGCGGACTCATGCAGCTGCGCAAAGGCTTCGAGCTGATCGCGCGCCGCGGCGGCGCGCCCATCCTGCCGGTCGCGATCGACGGGATGTGGGGTTCCATCTTCAGCTTCAGCGGCGGTAAGTCTTTCTGGAAACTGCCGAAGCACTTCCCGCGCCCGGTCAGCGTCGTGATCGGCGCGCCGTTTCCCGCGACCGAGCATGCCAAGACCCGCTTGCGTCTGTTGGAGCTGGCGGCGGAGGCTTTCGCTCAGCGAGCTTCGCTTGACGGGCATCTCGGCCGCGAGGTCGCCGAAGGCTTGGCGAAGAAGGGCGGGGCGGTCGCTTTGGTCGATCGCACGTCAGCCCGCCGCGAGTTTACCGGCGCGGCATTGTTGGCCTTGGGCTGGGCTTTCGCGGGTGAGTTGAAGCGTCGGACGACGTCCAAGCGGGTCGCGATCGTGCTGCCTCCGGGCGTCGCGGCAGCGGTGGCTAATCTGGGCTGTGTGTTCGCCGGCAAGATTCCGGTGAACCTTAATTTCTCGCTCGGTCGCGAGCAAGCGCTCTCCTGCCTCCAACGGGCCGAGGTAGACCTCGTCGTCACCGCCGGCGCGTTCCGCAGCAAGCTCTCGGAGAAGTCCCCGGACTTCCCGTGGGGCGATCACGTCCTCGACGTCGCTGATTTTCTGACCGCCCATTCTCGTGCCGACCTCGCTTTCCGCATCGGCGCGATCCGCTTCCTGCCGACCTCCTGGGTGCTGGCTTGCATGGGGCTTCCGAAACAGGGTGGCGACGACGAAGCGGCTTTGCTCTTCACGAGCGGCAGCTCCGGCCAGCCCAAGGGTGTGCGTCTCTCGCACCGTAACATTCTGGCCAACCTGCGACAGATCGACGACGCTGACATCCTGCCGGACGACGCGGTCCTGCTCAGCAGCCTGCCGGTCTTCCACAGCTTCGGTTTCACCATCGGTCTTTGGTATTCGCTCTCCCGTTCGCCCCGTCTCGTGACCTTGCCGTCGCCGCTGGATTCCGCCGCCGCCGTGAAGGCGATCAAGGAGGAGAAGGTCACGGTCGTCGTCGGCACGCCGACTTTCCTGCGCCCCTATCTTCGTCGCGGTACCGCCGCGGATTTTGCGTCGCTCGAATGGGCTGTCGTCGGGGCCGAGAAGTGTCCGGCCGACCTCGTGGACGCTTTCGCCACCCAGCTGGAGACGCCGGTCCTGGAAGGTTACGGCATCACCGAGACCAGTCCGGTGCTGGCCGTCAATGTGCCCGACCGGATCGACCCCGAAGGTCCCGACGGCGTCTGGCTGGGCAATGTCCGTGGCTCCGTCGGCCGTCCGGTCATCGGCGTCGCCGTCCGCTTCATCGAGCCGGAGACCGGTGAGGTCCTGCCGAGCGGGCAGGTGGGTCTTCTGGAAATCAAGGGCGCCAACATCTTCATGGGCTATCTCGATGCCGAGCAGTCCGCCAAGGCGATGACGCCGGATGGCTGGTATCGTACGGGCGATCTCGCCCGCATGGATGATGACGGCTTCCTCCATCTGGCCGGCCGCCTCTCCCGTTTTTCTAAGATCGGCGGCGAGATGGTCCCGCACGGCACCGTCGAGGACGCCCTGCGGAAGGTGATGGGGCTGATCGATTCCACAGAGATCAAGGTCGCCGTCGCAAGCACCGCGGATCCGGCCAAAGGCGAGCAACTCGTCGTGCTGCATGTTGATGACATCGACGTCGAGGCGATCCGCGCGGCGCTCACGGCCGAAGGACTCGCTAACCTGTGGATTCCCAAGGTGTTCAAGAAAGTGCCCGCTGTCCCGATTTTGGGCACGGGTAAGCTGGATTTGAACAAGTTGCGGGAGCTGGCACAGGGCTGACGCGGTTTTGGCTCGCTTGTGGCTTATGCTCGATTGTCCTAACCGACGATCATGCCTAAAAAGAAGAAGCCCGCGAAGAAGTCCGCCAAGGTGGTCAAGGTCCGCAAGCCGGCCGCCAAGCCCGTTTCCAAGCCCAAGGCCAAGGCGCCGGCCAAGTCCGCCGCCGCCTCTCCGGTCGCGATCTTCCGCGACGCCGTCCTGCATCATCTGAAGAGCACGTTCGCCCGCGACCGCGTCACGGCCACCCGCAATGACTGGTGGATGGCCACGTGCATGGCCGCCCGCGACCAGATGCTCGAGCGCTACATCGACACGCAGGCCCAGCACGCCAGCAAGAACGTCCGCCGCGTCTACTATCTCTCCCTCGAGTATCTCATGGGCCGCGTGCTCACGAACAACCTCGTCAACCTGCAGCTCCGCGAGGTCGCCACGCAGGCCTTGTCCGAACTCGGCCAGGACCTGGAGACCGTCGCCGACGAAGAAGCCGACATGGGTCTCGGTAACGGCGGCCTCGGCCGTCTGGCCGCCTGTTTCCTGGATTCCCTCGCGACGATGGACATCCCGGCCATCGGCTACGGCATCCATTACGAATTCGGTCTGTTCCGGCAGACCTTCGCGCTCGGTCGCCAGGTCGAGGTCGCCGACAACTGGTTGGCGAACAACAACCCTTGGCTGATCCGTCGCCCTAACTACCGCGTCAGCGTGCCGCTCTACGGCCGCGTGAAGCATAGCACTGACGACCGTGGCAACCACTCCGCCGAACTCGTCGAGACCCGCAACCTGCTTGGCATGCCCTGGGATATCCCGATCGCCGGCTTCGGCGGCAGCAGCGTCAACTTCCTCCGCCTCTGGGAATCCAAGGCCGCTTCCGAGTTCGACTTCCGCGCCTTCGACCGCGGAGGTTACGTCGAAGCCGTGCATGAGCGTGACTCGAGCGAGATCGTCTCGAAGGTCCTCTACCCGAACGACAGCACCGAGAGCGGCAAGGAGCTGCGCCTCGTCCAGCAGATCTTCTTCGTATCCTGCTCGCTGCAGGACATCCTGCGTCGTCACCGCCGCCTGAACCCCGACTTCAGCAGCCTGCCGGCCAAGGCCGCGGTCCAGCTCAATGATACCCACCCGGCGATCGCCGTCGCCGAACTGATGCGCCTCCTGGTCGACGTCGAGCGCCTGACTTGGGACGAAGCTTGGGCGCTTTGCACGCAGGTCTTCAGCTACACCAACCACACCTTGCTGCCTGAGGCCCTCGAGACCTGGTCGGTGCCGCTCTTCGAGAAGGTGCTCCCTCGCCATCTCGAGATCATCTACGAGATCAACCGCCGTCACCTCGAAGAGGTCGACCGCCGCTGGCCGGGCGACGACGCCCGCAAGACCGAGCTCTCGATCATCCAGGAAGGCCACCCGAAGCGCGTCCGCATGGCGCACCTCGCCGTCGTCGGTTCGCATCACGTCAACGGCGTGGCCGAACTGCACACCCGCCTCCTGCGTGCCAACCTGTTCCCGGGCTTCGATGAGCTTTGGAAGGGCAAGTTCGTCAACGTCACCAACGGCGTGACGCCCCGTCGATGGGTCCGCGGCTGCAATCCGGAGCTCAGCACCCTCTGCGACGAAGTCGCAGGTAAGGGCTGGGAGACCGACCTCAGCCGTCTGCGTAAGTTAGACGCCGTCGCCGACCGCCCGGCCTTCCAGGAACGCTTCCTCGCGATCAAGCGCGCCAACAAGGTCCGCCTCGCCGCCCGTATCAAGGAACTCGTCGACGTGGACGTCTCGCCCGACGCGCTCTTCGACGTGCAGATCAAGCGTCTGCATGAGTATAAACGCCAGCACCTGAACCTGCTGCACATCCTGCACCTGTATCGTCGCATCCTCAACGAGCCGAACGGCAAGTTCACGCCGCGCGTCTGCATCTTCGGCGCCAAGGCCGCCCCGGGTTACGCGTTGGCCAAGCACATCATCCACGCCATCAACCGCGTGGCCGCCGTCATCAACGCCGACGAGCGCGTGCGCGGCCTGCTCAAGGTGGTCTTCCTGCCGGATTACCGCGTCTCGCTCGCCGAGCGCATCATCCCGGCGGCTGACCTCTCCGAGCAGATCTCCACGGCGGGCAAGGAAGCCTCCGGTACGGGCAACATGAAACTCGCCCTCAACGGCGCGGTCACGATCGGCACCCTCGACGGCGCCAATGTCGAGATCGCCGAAGAAGTCGGCGACCAGAACATCTTCATCTTCGGCCTCAAGGTCGAAGAGGTCCAGCAGCTCTGGGCCGACGGCTACGATCCGCACGCGGTGCTCGCCGCCGATCCGGAACTGGCCTCGCTCCTTGACTGGCTCCGCTCCGAGACCTTCACCCCGGAACAGCCGGGTGCGCTCGCCCCGGTGGTCGATTCGCTCATGTCCGGCGGCGACCCTTACCTGGTGCTGGCCGACTTCCGCAGCTACGTCGATGCGCAGGAGCAGGCCTCCCAGGCCTTCCTCGACCGTCGCCGCTGGGCCGCGATGGCCGTCCGTAATGTCGCCCGTTGCGCCAAGTTCTCGTCAGATCGCTCGATCGGCGACTACGCCAAGCTGATCTGGAAGACGAAATCCCTCCCGATTCCCCGCTAAGAAGGGATTGAGGTCGGTCGTGGGGTCGCCCAAGATGGGTGACCTTGCGACCCCGCGTCTCCATCCCCGCGCTCTTGGCCATGACCGTCCTGACGGTCGTGGGCGCGGAGCGTCCGCCCGGTGGCATCAAGGCCGGCGTGGTCATCACCGCCGAGGGCGGTATCGAAGGCACGCAGGTCTATCGCTACGACGCCGAGGGTAAGCCTATGGCCGGAACGCCCGCGAAGTCCCGCACGGCGAATCCTTTGCCGCGTTCGTCGTCCGCGGGTACCGTCGCCCCTTCACCGACCGCACCGGCCCCCGCCGCCCCGAAGGTCGACCAGACCATCCGGACGGCGGACGGACGTACCGTCCCGTTCGCGCTGCAGGGCGCTGGTACCGGGAAAGAACTTGATGGAGCCGTCGACGTGAACGCCGGACTGAAGCGCGCTTCCAAAGCGAGCGGACTGCTCGAGCAGCGCTACGAAGCGGGCACGGCGCCGATCGGCAAGGAGCAGGTCTATAACCGAAACAACTTGGTCACCCTCGATACCTGGCACGGTCGTTATGACACGCTGGGCCGGAAGAAGGCCGACATCGAGCTGACGGATGGCCTCGGCGCGGAGATCCGCCCGAAGGATACGATCGAAGTGAAGTCCGTCGCTCGCACGAATTCATCCGCCAACGGTGCCAAGGCCGAGATCAAGGCCTGGGAGGAGCGCATGGGCGTCGTCTCCGATGACCGTTACGCGGGCGTGAAGTCCGACTGGCAGGGTCGGCTCAACCCTTCGCCGAAGACGGTCGAGCAGCTTTCGATGCAGGACATCAACCGCTACCAGTTCCGCCGTAATCGTTCGGATGAGCCGGGTCTGCCGGCCGTCAAACCGGGCTCGGATGCGGTGAAGACTACGGGCGGAGTGAAGTAATCGGCGGGAAATGAGGCGATTACCCTGCGTTTTTGCCTCGCAGGTTAGGTCGGGGGATTTACTCCTAGTCCCTTAACTTCATGAGCGACGCTCTGCCCAGACCCGCCTCGAGCGGTATCAGCGACCTCGAGGTCAAGGATGGCCAGATCATCTTCGACTCGGTCTGGTCCAGTCTGGAGCGAGAGTTCGGCCGGGAGAAGCTGGCCTTCCCGCGTGAGATTTTCTGGCTCAACGGCGCCCCCGGCGCCGGTAAGGGTACCAACACCGCGTTCATCCTCCAGTATCGCGACTACGCCGCCGACCCGATCGTGGTCAGCGACCTCCTCTCGAGCCCCGAGGCTAAGAAGCGCATCGACGCCGGCATGCTCGTCGGTGACCGCGAAGTGGTGGAGATCCTCTTCCGCAAACTCCTCGCCCCCGAGTATGTCAGCGGAGCGATCGTCGACGGCTTCCCGCGTTCGATGGTGCAGGTGGAATGTCTCAAGCACCTGTTCGCCAAGCTCAACGACCTCCGCACGGAGTTCCGTGGTTCCAGCGGCGTCCGTTTCCCGAAACCCCATTTCCATATCCTGGTCCTGTTCGTCGACGAGAACGAGTCCGTCCGTCGTCAGCTGAAGCGCGGTCAGGAGGCCATCGCTCAGAACGAGAAAGCCGCCCGCGACGGAGGGCCGCTCGCCGAGGTCCGCAAGACCGACCTGACGGCCGACGCCGCCCGCAACCGCTACCGCGTCTTCAAGGAGCGCACCTACGAGCCGCTGCAGTCGCTACGCGACATCTTCCACTACCATTTCATCAATGCGCAGGGCTCGCTCGCGGAAGTCCAGGCCCGTATCATCAAGGAACTCCAATACCAGAGCTCCCTTGAGCTGTCGGAGGACACGTATGACCTTATCTCGCCGATCCCGCTGGCCTCGCAGATCGTCCAGCACGCCCGACAGGACCTCGTCCGCCGCCTCGACGACTACGCCGAGCGCAACGCCGAGACTTTCCGTCAGGTCATCGAGCTGATCCAGGACAAGTTCCTGCCGATCATCAAGGCCCACGCCATCTCCGGTCAGGCGCACGTCAACATCGAGACCACCGTCTTCGACGACCCGCTGGCCATCTCGATGTTCATCGACATCTTCTCCGAGCGCGGCTTCCACGCCGTGGTCGACCAGCACCGCATCGAGATTCCCGAGACCATCGTCGCCGGTACCGGCAAGGTGATCACGCGCGTCAAGAAGGTCTGGCGCGTCTCGATCCGCTTCGAAGGTTCAGAGATCCGCCGCGGCGGCGCCTGAGCCTACCGCGCGGTCGTCGGTTCGGCGTCGATCCGGTTCTCCGCGCCTTCGCGGACGACCAGCAGGGCCCCGATGCCGCGGTGTTTTTCGCGCCGGTCGTCACGCAGGAGGTTACCGGTCACGAGGCTGCGGCTGAGGCGGGTGAGACGCAGGGCGTGCCCGTCGCTGTCGAGGATGCTGTTGTCGGTGATCCGGAGGCGGGTGCCGTCTTCGACGTCGACGGCCGCTTCCTTGCCGTGGACGCCGACCACGACGTTCCCGGAGAAGGCGGAGTCGGCCACGCGTCGCAGGAGGACGCCGTTCTTCTCGGCCAGGCCGTTGCCGTTGACGAGGTAGCGCGGGTTGCGGTCGAAGTTGTTGCCGGTGATGACGATGTTCTGGCTGTCCTCGACGTGCAGGTCGTGCGCGAAGCCTTCCCAGAAGGTGTTGGCCGAGACGGTGACCCCGCGGGCTTGGCGGATCTCGAGGTTGACCTGCACATCGCTGAAGACGTTGCCGACGATGGTCACGTGCCCTTCACGGGTATGCTCGCGACCTTCACGGCGGAGCAGGGAAGGGTCTTTGCCGGCCCCGAGGATGCGGATGTTGGCCGAGCCCGGCGCCTTGTGGGTGTGCTGGATGGTGCAACCGGTGATCGCGACTTCGGCGATCGAGCCGCCCGTCGAATCCAGGAAGATGTTGGCCGAGGGCGGGCCGTTCTCGTCGTGGTTCGCCTCGATATCGCAGGTGCCGACGTGCAGGTTGCGCACTTCGCCGCCGATGGCGACGATGCCGCCGCCGAGGTTGTAGCTGATGTGGCACCCGGTGACGTTCGTCTGGTGGAGGTTCACGTTATCCAGGAACAGGCCGACCCCGCGGTTACGGTAGAGATGGCAGTCAGCGATGACGACGTTGCGATTGCGGACGGCTAGGCGGATGCCATGTCGGCATTCGCGGATGGTGAGGCGGGACAGCGTCAGCTGCATGGTGCCGTTCGCTTCGATGCCGTCCGCCTCGGCGTGCGCGCCGACGATCTCGAGCCCTTGGACGACGGGCGTACGCTGGGCCCAGGTCTCCGGCTTGAACGACTTCGGGGCGGCGGTACCGCCGTGCGTGCCGACGATTTTCAAGGCCGGTCCAGGGCCCGCCATGATGAGCGTGGCGGTGCCGTCGGACGAGATTCCGGCCGCGCCGAGCTTGGCGAGGTCGACCGTGACGGTCTTCGTCAGGCGGTAGCGTCCTTTGGGAAGCGCTACGCTCCCGCCGGCGTCGACGAGTTTCTGGAGCGCCGCGGTATCGTCCGCCTGCCCGTCGCCGACGAGCGTCTGAGCCGTCAGCGACACGCTGAGCAGCGCGTAGGTGAGAAGGGTGAAGGCGGAGTTCATTCTTTGAGAAGTCCGACCATGGCCTGGCCCATCGCCTCGCCCACGGCCATGTAGGTCTCGGCGTTACCGTTGTAGTGGCTGTTGCCTGAGCCGCCCTTGGAGAGGGGGTGCGCGTACACCGTCGCGACGTTGCCCTTGAATTCCGGATATTTGCCGGAATTTCCGTCGACGGCCAGCTGCGCCGCGAGGATGCGGCCGCCATTCCCGCCCGACCCCTTCACAGCCTCACCCAAGGTCGCCAGGACGAATTTCGCCTGCGGGGCGTCGAAATCCTTACGCAGCTGCTTGATGAAACGGACGAGGTTTGCCTCGTATGCGGCCGCGTGGCCGGGATTGCCGCCATCTTTTTCGCCCTGCCAGAAGAAGAAGCCCGCTACTTCATAGCTTTGCGCGCCAGGGCAGTGCTTAGGGAACTCCGCCAGGATCTTCTTGGCGTTGGCCACGTCGTCATCGTACTGCTTGCCGGCGTACCAGTCGATGGGCTTGCCTTTCTTGTCGAGCCAAGCGTCGGGCGGGGGCGTGGCGATGCCCTTGGCCGGGTCGGCCGGCCAGGTGTCGGGTCTTTCCTTGTAGGCGGCGTAGACCTTGCCTTCGAAGAGTTCCCTCGGGCTTCCGGGAGGCAGCAGGTCCCAACCTAGGCTGCGATTGCCGATGCAGCTCTTGAGGAGCATCACCGTCGCGGGCAGGGCGTCTCCCAGCGGATGGCCGATGCCGTATTCAGGTCCGAGGGTGCGTCCGCCCACCTTGAGCCACTCGTCGTTGAAGATCTGCATGTTCCCGCCGCGGCCGACCATCACGCGCACGTGACGCACGTCTTCGCGCGCTTTCCAGGCGCCTTGCGCATCGACCAGATAAGGGAAGAGCCTCTTCTCTTTCACCGCGTGCTCGAGCGACCCTTCGCGACCGGAGACCTTGCCCAGGCCGACCATGTTGGACTGGCCCATCAGGATGAAGACCTGGACGGGCTCCTTGGCGCCGTTCTGGGGCCACGCCGTCGAAGCGCTCAGGAGGAACAAGCAGGCGAGGAAGGAACGCATGGTCTTATTTGGAGGTCTTCAGGAAACCTTCGGCGCCCATCCATTCGCCGGCGGTCTTGGTCCAGCCATCGACCGGGAATTTCGTCTGGCGCGTGCCGAAGCCGTGGCCGCCCTTGGAGTAGACGTGAATCTCAGACTGGATATTCTGGCGCTTATACTCGATGTAGAGCTTCGCGG
>CANKZO010000071.1 GCA_947488485.1 Opitutia bacterium
TCACCGCGGACGCGGTTGTTCACGCCCTTGAGCGTGAGCAGCTTGTCCTTGAAAGGCTCGAAGGGCTTCATGATCGCCTTGAGCCGGAAGTCGGCGCCTTCCTCGTCGGGCCAGAAGGCCGGCGGGACGACGCCGTTGGGCGAGAAGACGAAGATGACGCGCTGGCGTCGTCCGGTGCTAGGTTCAGCCGCGCCGAGCGAGGCGAGACCGCCGAGGAGCGGCAGAGCGGCGGCCGAAAGGCCGAGGCGGCGGAGGAAATCGCGACGATGTTGGAGGGTCATGGGCTTAGCGGGCGGAAGGGATGGCAGGAGTGGAAGGAGTGGCGACGGTCGGACGTAAGGCGGCGACGACCGCGACCTCGACGGCGAGGTTGCGGACATGGAAATTATCGGCGCGGAACTTGTCCGTCAGGCGGCCGACGAGTTCGGGCGCATAGGCGGCCGGCGGCTGCTTGACGAGCGAGTGGAAGAGATTGCGCACGAAGCCGGCCTGGCCGGCCTGGCTCTCCGCGGCGTGGACGCCGACATCGCGGGCGCCCTTGAGCGTGAGCACGCTGCCGTCGGCGGCGACGTAATCGGAGACCGGGTCGACGGGTTTCTTATTATCCGTGGCGCGCACGCGGCCGACGGCGTCGAAGCGCTCGAAGCTGAAGCCGAGCGGATTGATGGTGACGTGGCACGACATGCACGCGGGCTTGGAGGTGAGCTCGGCGACCTTCTCCCGCATGGTGAAGGAGGGGTCGAACTTGTCGTCCATGAAGGCGATGGCCATGGGCGGCGGCTTGAGCATGCGGCCCAGGATATTGCGCGTCACGAAGACGCCGCGGTGGATCGGAGAGGTCGACTTGGTGTAGGAGAAGGTCGCGAGCAGGTACGGGTGCGTGAGCACGCCCGCCCGCTGGTCGGCATCCATCTTGACGGGCTGGAAGCCGGCGCCGGCCTCGACCTTCTGGCCGTAGAACTTCGCGAGACGCTCGTTCATCAGGATGGTGTCACCGAGGAGGAGCTGGCGGTAGTCGGACTTTTCCGACCAGACGATGTCCTCGGTGAAAAGGTCGAGCGAGGTGCGCAGGTCCATGACCACGCCTTGGTCGAAGCCGGGATATTCCTTCTGGTCCTTAGCGATCTCGGCGCCTTCCTCGACATGCAGCCAATCGTGCAGGAAGTCGCGCAGCTTGGCCTTGGCGAGCGGGTCCTTCATCATGCGCTGGGCCTGTTGGCGCACCTGGGCTTCGGTCTTCAGCTGGCCGGAGGCGGCGGCCTTCAGGAGGGACGCGTCCGGGACGGAATCCCAGAGCGCGAGAGCGAGGCGCGAAGCGACGGCGTAATCATCCTGCGGACCGGTACCCGGATAGAGGAACGCGGGGTTGGACAGCGTGAAGATGAAGGCCCGCTTGGTAGCGACCTCCGGGGACACGCCGGCGGCGTAGATGTGCTCGAGGTCGGCCTGCTGCTCGGCGGTCAGCGGGCGGCGATAAGCCGACTGAGCGAAGCGCAACGAGAAGGCCTTGAGCTTCTCCGCGCGGTCGGGCGCGTCGGCCTTGGTGCCGGCGAGGGCGAAGAGCCGCGGGCCGATCTGGGCCGAGACCTGCTGCGCGCCCTTGGCGACGGCCTCGGTCCATTCCCGTGAGACGGAGGAGCCACGCTCATAGCCGATGCTGCCGTCGTCGGGCGGCAGGGGCACGGAAATGACGTTCACGTAGGCGGAAGGCTTCGGCGAGAGATGCGTGCGCGGGACCAAGGTCCAGTCGCCGCCGGGCGGACGCCACTCAAGCTTCAGGCCGGCGGTCTTGTCCTTGTATTTGAAGAACTCGATCTTGAGCGCGTAGCTGCGACCCCCGAGCAGGAAGATGGGGGCGGAAGCCGAACGGGACATGCCCGAGCTCACCCAGAGGTCGATGAGCGCGTTCTTCTCGCTGCCGCCTTCGGGCGGGTTGACGTAAAGGCGGACGCCGTTGAGGGACGTGATGCGGAACTCGTATTCGCCGGTGTCGGGCGCGAGGACCGAGCCGCTCCAGTTGATGCTGAACTGCTCGGCATACGTGCCCTTCGCCGGCGGCTTGGCGCCGAAGTCGAAGTCGATGACCGGATCGACCTGCTGCTTGAAAGTGGCCTCCGGGCGGTTGCGGTCCGGCATCTTCGGGTCGCGCTCGGGGCGTTCACGATAGACGGCAGCCAGTCCGCCCGACTCGGTCGTCCCGAAGGCGCCGCGGAGCGAGCCAAGCAGGTCGGCGATGCTCTCGCGGTATTGGCGGACTGTCAGGTGCGCCAGCTCGATGCGGGGCGGACGATTACGGGCGCGGGCCTCGGCGGAGTAGAAGGCCTGATGGATATATTCGGCGGATGCCGTGGCGTCGGCCAGCGACAGCGTGCCCGGATCGTTCTCCGGCATCTCCCGGGCGATATACTTGGCCAGGGAAACGACGGACTTCTCGCCGACGAGGGGTTCGTCCGACTTGCCGGCGACGCCTTCGCCCACCGGGCCGTGGCAGCCCATGCAATCCTGACGGTAGACGGCTTCGCCGGACCGGGGCGTCGCCAGGTGCTTCTTGTAGTAGCGCTGGCCTTGACGACCGGCGAAGGCGAGGACGGCCACGCCGACGACGGCGAGCCCGACCTTGATGGTCCGGGAAAAGGGCATGGGGTTATGACCGACTAAGACAACCGATAGTTCCCCTAAATCAAGCCCGCCTCGCCGAAACTGAACCACCCTTTGCCCGCCGGATCGGCCTCCGGGCGGCCCACGACCACATGGTCGAGCAATTCGACGCCCACCACCCTGCCCGCGTCGGCCAGCTGCCGAGTCACCGCGCGGTCCGCCGGACTCGGCGTCGGGTCGCCGCTCGGATGGTTATGGGCGACGATGGCCGCCGAGGCGGCGTGCTTGAGCGCGTGCCGGAAGACCTCGCGCGGATGCAGCAGCGCGCTGGTCGCGGTGCCGGAGCTGACCTCATGCAGGGCGAGCAGGCGGTTGCGACGGTTGAGGCAGAGCACCCAGCATTTCTCCACGGCGAGCCCGGCCGCGAATGGCTCAAGTCGCGCCCAGACCTTGGCCGGCGCGTCGAGCTTCTCGCCGGGATCCTGCGCGCGCTCGCGGATCCGCCGGGCGAGCTCCATCGCCGCCGCCAGCTCGGCGGCCTTGGCGGGACCGAGCCCGTGGACGCGTCCGAAGTCATGCGTGTCCCAGGTCGCGAGCGCGCCGAGCGTGCCGGACTCGGCGAGCAGCGCCGACGCGACAATGGGCGCCGGCGCGCCCTTGGTGCCGGCGCCGATCAGCAGCTCGAGGAGCTCGGCGTCGAGGAGGGCGCGCGGCCCGAGGCGGACGAGGCGTTCACGCGGACGGTCTTCCGGAGGTTGCATCCTCCGATGACCGTCTCGTCCGCTCGCGGGCTCAACTCAGGTTATGCCTCAGCGAAACCCATCAGGCGGCGCTCAGGCCGCCGGGCCGGCCTTCTCGTCGAGGAACGTGACCTTGCCGGTCTTGATGTCGTACATCGCGCCGAGGATGGCGATCTTGCCCGCCTGCTCGAGCTCGCGCAAGGTGCGGCTGGCGGAGCGGATGCCGGCGATCGTCCGGACCACGTTGCGCGTGGCCACGTCGTCCACGAAGATCCGCTTGGTCTCGAGGGTCACCCAGTCGCCATGCGGCTTGGTGCCCGGCTCGATGGACTTCTGGATCTCGCTGACCAGCGAGTCGAGGTGCTCGCACCCCGTCGCCTGCGAAGCGGTCTTGCCGGTCTCGAACAGTTCCACCGAGGCCTTGACCGCGCCGCAGCTGGTGTGGCCCATCACGAGGACCAGGCGGGAGCCGGCCACGGCGCAGGCGAATTCCATGCTGCCGAGGACCTTTTCCTTCGCTACGTTGCCCGCGATGCGGATGACGAAGGCGTCGCCCAGGCCCATGTCGAAGATCAGTTCGACGGGGCTGCGGGAATCGATGCAGCTGAGCACGACCGCCATCGGGTATTGCGCGGCCGACGTCGCGTCGACCTGCCGGGCGAGGTCCCGGGTGAGGCGACGGCCGGTCACGAACCGCTGGTTGCCGTCCTTGAGGAACTGCAGGACGCGCTCCGGAGTCAGCTGCGCCTGCACCTCGCGGGTGCTGACGTCCACGAACTGGATCTCATCCTCCATCACGTAGCGTTCCTTGAAACCGACGAGGCTCACCTTGAGGTTCCGCGCCGGCGCGGTCTGTTTGCGGAAGTCATCGATCAGGTCCAGGATGTCCGGATCGATGTAGTCCGTGTTGCGCGCGTCGAGCACCACATGGCCGTCCGTCGGCACCGAGTCGAGCGTCTGTTCGAGCACGGCGCGGTTGAGGAAGCTCACCTGGTTGGAGAATTCGATCCGGAGCACGTCGCCGCTCACGTGGTGCTCCATGAAACGCAGGATGGGGCGGCGGTAGTTGCTATGCAGGATGAAGGCCAGGCCGGTGCCGAGGCCGATGAGGACGCCGATCAGCAGGTCCGTGAACACGATGGCCAGGACCGTGACGATGAAGGGGACGAACTGGCTGCGTCCTTCCGCCCACATCTGGCGGAAGAGCGCCGGGCTGGCCAGCTTCAGGCCCGTGACGATCAGCACCGCGGCCAAGGAGGCCAGGGGGATCTCGTTCAGCCAGCGCGGCGCGAAAAGCACCAGGAGGGCGAGCAGCGCGCCGTGGAAGAAGGCCGACAGGCGCGTCGCGGCGCCCGCGTTGATGTTCACCGAGCTGCGTACGATGACCGAAGTGATCGGCAGGCCGCCGAGGAGGCCCGACACCATGTTGCCGGCGCCCTGCGCCATGAGCTCGCGGTTCGGCGGGCTGACCCGCTTGCGCGGATCCAACTTGTCCACGGCCTCGAGGTTCAGAAGCGTCTCCAGGGAGGCGACGACGGCGATCGTGACGGCGGCCATGATGATCGCGGGGTTACCGAAGGCCTTCAGGTCCGGACTGGGCAGGGCGCGCAGGAATTCCCCTAGCCCGGCCACCGTCGGCAGCTGCACCAGGTGGGACGGTCCGATGGCCCACGAGCTGCCCTTCGCCTTCAGCACCAGATTGACCGCGACGCCGAGCAGTACGACCACCAGCGGCGCCGGGATGAGCGACTTCTTGAAGCGGCTCCGATCCCACGCCAGCAGGATCGCGAGGGACACCAGTCCGATCATCATCGCCCCGGCATCCAAGTCGAAGAGGGAGGAGAAGAGCTCCGAAATGGTGTTCTTGCCGTCGGCCTGCAGGAAGCCCATGCTGCCTTCGGGATCCGCGTCATGGCCGACCATGTGGGGGATCTGCTTGAGGATGAGGATCAGGCCGATGGCGGCGAGCAGGCCCTTGATGACGCTCGAAGGGAAGAAGGCCGCGATGAAGCCGGCGCGCAACGCGCCGAGCAGGATCTGGATCGCGCCCGCCATGATCACCGCCACGAGGAAGGCCTCGTAAGATCCGAGCACCGCCACCTGCCCGAGGACCACGGCCACCAAGCCCGCGGCGGGCCCGCTGACGCTGGTGTGCGAGCCGCTCAGCCACGAGACCAGCAGGCCGCCCACGACGCCGCTGACGATGCCGGCCACCATCGGCGCGCCCGAAGCCAAGGCGATGCCGAGGCACAAGGGGAGCGCGACCAGGAAGACGACCAAACCGCCGGCGAGGTCTTTGGACAAGGAGTTCCAACCAGAGACGGGAGCCGAAGGAGTCGGCGAGGGGGCGTTATTTTCAGACATAGAAGATAGTAAGTTATAGGTAATGGTCGTTAAATGAGGTTCAAGCCAGACCGCAACCACCCCGGAGGCGAGGATGCTAAAAGTCTGTGACAAACCGGTGTCGCTTCGGCTTTCCCTGCGGCCAGGGGCTTTCCGGGGCCCAGCTGAAGATCATGCAGGAATGCGTCGCCCTCGCGATCTTCGTGCCGTTCGTGCTGATCTTCTTGGGTGAAAAGTGGAAATGGGGCTATTTGTGGGTTTTTACTGCCTGCTGGGAGCGGCTTTCTTCATCTTCCGGCCGGACCGTGGTTGAAACTCTTCCCACCCCCCGGTGTAATATCCACATAATGAAGACGCCCCTCCTCGCCCTGCTCGTCGCCGCCTCCGTCGCGCTGGCCGCCACCACCTCGACGAATAACAAGAAGCCCAGCGGCCCGACCCCGCCCGGCGGCAACAAGACCGCCACCGCGGAGAAAGTCGCCACGACGGAGAAGAAGCCGAAGAAGGAAGCCAAGGCCGAAGCGCCGGCGGCCGACCCGGTCTCGCTCGTCGTGCAGACGGTGGACGCCACGACGCAGATGGCCCTGGACGCCGCGAAGGCCGCCCAAGCGGAAGCCGATAAGCTCGCCGCGATCGGCAGCGGCAAGGCCGCCGCCGGCCCCTCGAACGCGAAGCTCGCCGAAGCCGCCGTCGGCACCGGCGTCGCGGTCGCCAAAGAACTCTCCAAGCCGAAGAAGGAAGCGGACTCCGAAGAGAAGCCCGAGCCGAAGAAGCCCGAGCCGAAAGCCGAGAAGAAGCCGGCTGCCGAAAAGCCCAAGAAGGCCGCCGGCGCCTGAGCGGTCCCGCGATATCCTGAAAAAGCCCCGGCCGACGGGGCTTTTTCATGCCCGTCGCCGGATGGCTTGCAACTTACCCGCGGCCCCGATGTTTAATCAGTAACCCCATGCGCTCGCTCGCCCTGCTCTGCTTCGCCGCCTTGGCCGTCGCCGCCGAACCCGCCAAGGAGGCCGCTCCGGCCACCTCGACGCCGACTCCAGCCGCGCCGGCGCCCAAGCCTTTCTTCGATCCGAACGCGCCCGCGCCCACCGTCGACCCGACCCAGCCCACGCCGGAACCCTCGATCCCCGAGCCGGAGAAAAAGAAGAAGCCGGTCGTCCCCGAACGGAAGAAGAAGGAAAAGAAGAAGTAAGCAGCCACGAGGACCGGAGGACCCTAGAAAAGCCAGCTGCCTTGGGTAAGGATGCGATGACAACGCATCCGCCAGGCCGCCGCAGGGCGGGCGAAGGTAGGGGCGTGGCTACGCCGCGCCCTCCGGCCCGAAGGTCACGATGAATCGTGCCCCTACCTAGGTTCGCCCTGCGGCGAACGAGGACAGCACGTGGTGCTGTCCCTACCTCGAGGCAAGGGCGGCACCCTCGTGTCCTCCGGCCCTCGTGTCTTCGTGCCCTCGCGCTTAGTCGACGAGAATCTCGCGGGGGCTCGAGCCGTTCTCAGGACCGACGTAACCCTTGTCGTGGAGGATGTCCATGATGCGGGCGGCGCGATTGTAGCCGAGCTTGAGGCGGCGCTGGAGCATCGACACCGAGGCGCGACGGGTCTCCTTGATGATCGCCCAGCTCTGCGCGACCAGCGGGTCTTCGCCTTCCTCGCCCTCGCCGCCTTCTTCGCCGCCTTCGGCGCCGTCCTTGATGGCCTTGATGACGTCCTGGGCGAACTCGGGCTTACCGTTCTTCTCGGCGAGGAACTCGACGATGGCGGCGACTTCCTGCTCGCCGACGAAGGCGCCCTGCACGCGGTTGAGCGTGGCGCTGCCCGGAGGCACGAAGAGCATGTCGCCGCGGCCGACGAGCGTCTCGGCGCCGCCGCGGTCGAGGATGGTGCGGGAGTCGATCTGCGACGACACCTTGAAGCCGATGCGCGTGGGCAGGTTGGCCTTGATGAGACCGGTGATGACGTCCGTCGACGGACGCTGCGTGGCGAGCACGAGGTGGATGCCGGCGGCGCGGGCCAGCTGGGCGATGCGCGCGACGGAGGTCTCGATGTCCTGGGCGGCGACCATCATGAGGTCGGCCATCTCGTCGATGATGCAGACGATGTAGGGCAGCTTCTCGTTCGGGACGCGCACGCCGTCGTCGATGACCTCCTCGGCCGCGGCGACGGCCGCGGCCAGCTCGTCGGGGCTGAGCGCGAGCTCTTCCTGCTTGGGGGCGCCGGCTTCCTTGGCGATCTTGGCGTTGAAGCCGGTGATGTTCTTCACGCCGCACTTGGCGAAGATCTTGTAGCGCTGCGACATCTCCGCGATGAGCCACTTGAGGGCGGCGGGCACGCGCTTGGGATCGGTCTCGACCGGGATGAGCAGGTGCGGGAGGTTGTTGTAGATCTGCAGCTCGACGACCTTGGGGTCGACCATGATGAAACGCAGGTCCTGCGGCGTGCAGCGGTAGAGGAGCGAGACGATGATCGCGTTGATGCAGACCGACTTGCCCTGGCCGGTGGCGCCGGCGATGAGCGCGTGCGGCATCTTGGCGAGGTCCTGGATGACGGGCTTGTTCGTGACGCTGTCCACGCCGAGCACGACGGGCAGCTCCATCGCGGCTTCGGCCCACGCCTTGGATTCGATGATCTCGCGGAGGAGGACGTCCTTGCGGCTCTTGTTCGGGATCTCGATGCCGACGGTGCCCTTGCCCGGCACGGGGGCCAGGATGCGCACGGCCTCGGCTTCGAGGTTCATCGCGATGTTGTTCGAGAGGTTGGAGATCTTCTCCACGCGCACGCCGGGGGCGGGCTTGATCTCATAGCGGGTGATCGACGGGCCCTGCTGGATGCCGACGTCGACGCCGTTGGCGGGATCGACTGGCACGCAGTCGACCTTGAACTGCTTGAGGGTCTCGATGAGGTCGGCGGCGCGCTTGCGGAAATCCTCGGGCGCGGCCTTGGAGCCGGCGGCCGGCTCGTTGAGCATCCTGATCTCGGGGAAGACGTAGTCGCCGCGCTTCTTGATGACCTGGCTCGCGCGGGCCTTCTCGATCTTGTCGGGCTGCACGACGAGCACCTTGCCGGCGTTGGGGCCGAGCGGCTCGGGCGCCTTGCGCGGCGGCTTGGCTTCGGGGACTTCTTCTTCGTCCTCGTCTTCGTCTTCGGCGGCGACCGGCGTCGGCTTGGCTTTCTCGACCTTGGGCGCGTCGGCGGAGATGCTCACGTTGTCCGGCTGGACGAGGTCCGGGCCGGCTTCCTCGTCTTCCTTGGGACCTTCGTGCGGGATGTCGACCACCACCGGGACGGACTTCGAGACCGGCTTGGCGGTCTCCTTCGGCTGCGGGACGGACATCACGGCGCCCACGACTTCCTGCTGCTTGCGGCGGAGCTCGGCGGCGGCGACGTCGCGGCGGCGCTGTTCTTCGGCGGCCTTGAGGGCGGCGGCCTTACGTTCGGCGTTCCAGGCGCCGAAGCCGTCGCGCATCTCGGCGATCCAGGAAGAAAGCGTGGCCTTCGGGTCGTCAGCGAGGGCGCCGAGCAGGCAGAAGCCGTAAGGGAAGACGAGGATCCAGGTGCCGTAATCGAGATACGGATGGAAGACCGAGGTGAAGAGGATGTTGCCGAGCAAGCCGCCGGGGCCCTTCGGATCGAACGCGGCCGTGGCGTCCGGCGAGGTGCCGAGCCAGAGCGTCAGGATCGGCGCGAACAGGATGACGCACAGGACCATCAGGGTGACCTTGAACGGCCAGAGCGTGTGCGCGCGCTGATTGAGGGCGAACCAGGCCGCCGCCAGGACGAAGAACGGGATCAGGAAGCCGGCGTAGCCGAAGAGATTGAAGAGGGCGACGGCGATGCTGGCGCCGAGCTCGCCGCAATAGTTATCCGTCACGGGGACGGTCGTGTCCTGCGTCCCCAGCCAGCTCCTGTCGTTGCTCGAGTGCGTGATCATCGCGACGAGCATGAACAGGCCGACGAGCGCGAGCACGGCGGCGAGGATGGGTTTGCTCTCGCTGGCCGGGCGGGCGAGCGTGGCGGAACGTTTACGGGCGGGAGCGGGCATGATTATTCGCCGAAGAGGGTTCCTTGCGAAGCGGCGTCCGCGGCGCCGGGCGGCAACGGATCGGCGTGGATGTGGCGGGGCGGGCGGGTGACGCGCGCGGCGAGGGCGCGGGCGCGTTCCTGGGCGAGGCGCTCGACCATGCCGGCGAGGGCGTGGCGGATCCACTTCGGAGTGAAGGAGGCGGCGGAATAGTCGCACGGACCGTAGCCGTGCACGCGGCCGGCTTGCAGGAGGGCGTCGTTCTGCGCGAACTCGGCCTCGCTCTCGGGCACGTAGACGGCGAAGGCCTTGCCGCCGTTCTTGCGCAGGAGAGAGAAGACGGGGACGTCGCTCGGGCCGTCGGCCACGTAGATCATGTTCTCGAAGGGCACGCGGCGGTCTTCGGGGCGGACGACGGCGTTGACGTCGATCTCGGCGTTCTTGTTCGAGCCCTTGTTGATCTCGAAGAGGAAGCGGGTCTTGATGGTGTT
>CANKZO010000072.1 GCA_947488485.1 Opitutia bacterium
AAAAGCTGACCCCGAGCGGTCCGACCTTCCTGGGCGAAGTCACGATCAAGGACCGTGAGTGGCTGCGCTCCATGGACCACTGGTTCTGCCCAATCGATGTCTCTTTCGGTCCGGATGGCGCCCTGTACGTCCTCGACTTCTACACCCCGGTCGTCGCGCACAATGACACCCGTGGTCCGCTGCACAGCAAATCGGGTGCCTCCGTGCGTCCTGACCGTGAGCACTACTTCGGCCGCATCTATCGAATCCAACATGAGTCTGCGAAGAAGTTCGAGATTCCTGACCTCGCCAAGGCCGATGTCGCCGGTCTCGTCGCCGCCTTCGAACATCCGAATAAGGTCGTCCGCTTCAACGCCCTCCGCGTGCTCATGGATAAGGACGCCGGACTCCTCGCTTCCGCCGTCGGCCCGCTCGTGACCAAGGTGCGCAGTGATGCCAAGTCCGAGGCCCGTATCCAAGCTCTCTGGGCCCTGCAGCGACTGGATCGACTCGAGGATGGGCTGCTCCGCACCCTTTGCGCCGATGCCGACGCCGATGTGCGTAAGAACGCTTTCCTCGTCGCCGAGGCCAGCCGTAGCAAACTCCCGGCTGACGTTTACGCCAAGGCCCTGGATGATACCGAGCCTCGCGTTCGTCTCGCCGCCTTACGCGCCATGGGCGCCGCGCCGCTCGAGGCCTCCGCTGGCGCTCTGCTTCTGTCTGCTCAGGCCCGTATGACCGACGACTGGTCCAAGGCCGCTGCGACAGCTGCCGCTGCCGCTAATCCTGGTCCCGTACTAGCTGGTATCCTCAGCGGTCCGGCCGATGCCGCTGGCGCCGATTTCGCCCGCACGCTCGCCGCATCGCTGAGTGGTGATGATGCCACGACCGTCCTCACCGCCGCCGCCAAGTCCGCGAACAAGCCGGTCGCAATCGCCGTCATTCGCGAAATCGCAGCCCGTCGCGTGGCAGCTCCGGCCTCGCTCGACGCACCCCGTGCCGCCTTGCGCACGCTGATCGCCAATCAGGACTCAGCCATTTCCGGCTCCGCCGCCGCGATCGCCGCGCTCTGGTTCACCGATGGTAGCCTGAAGACCGAACTTGCCGCGGTTGCGGATCGCCTGTTGCCGCTTCTCGGCGATGCCAAGGTCTCGATCGAAGCGCAGGTCGCCGCCGCTCGCGTGCTGGTGCTGTTGCGTGATGCGAATCCGCAGGTTCGCCCAGCCCTCACCCAGGCCCTCGCTGGTTCGAACGAAGCCGTCGCTATCGCCACCGCTGGTGCTCTGGCTTCCAGCGGCGATGCTTCCGTCGGTAAGCTCCTTTACGCCGCTTTCCCGAAGTCGGCCGGTGCCTATCGCGCCACCTTGTTCTCCGCGCTCGTCGGCCGTGCCGAGTGGGCCGGACTGGTGCTGGACGCCCTCGAAGCCAAGTCGCTTTCCGCGATGCAGCTCGGACCCATGCAGGTCTCCCAGCTCGTGCGTCACCCGGACGAAGCCGTCGCCAAGCGCGCCGCCACCGTCCTCGCCAAGCTGAACGCCGGCAGCAGCCCGGCCAAGGATGATATCGTCTCGAAGCTCCGCTCCGAGGTGGAAAAGCCCGGCGACATCGCCAAGGGTAAGGAACTCTTCGTCGCCGTCTGTCAGACCTGCCATAAGATCGGCAACGTCGGCAATGAATTCGGTCCGAACCTGCAGGGTATCGGCTCGCACCCGCCGGCCGAGATGCTCGTGCATATCGTCGATCCGAATCGCATGGTCGACGACGAGCACCGCACCTGGAACTTCAAGATGAAGGACGGCACGCAATACTCCGCCCTCATCGGCAGCGAGAATCCGACCTTCGTGAAGCTCAAGCTTCCGGCCGGTCAGTCCGCCGAGCTCAAGGTCGCTGATATCGTCAGCCGCGAGCGCAGCCCGAACTCCTTGATGCCGGAAGGCTTCGAGTCGCTTGGCGCCGAAGGTCTGCGTAACGTCATCGCCTACCTCCGCAGCGTGGCCATCAGCCCGGAAGGCGAGACCGTCGGCCGTTTCCGTCTGCTCGACCTTCGCGCGGCCTTCACCGCCTCGACGAACACCGGCCTCTACGCCAGCAAGGAAGCCAAGCGGGATACCTTACCGTTCGCCAAGTTCGGCCAGGTCGAGTCTAATGGCGTGCCTTACAAGGTCATCGACCCCAAGGGCGCCAAGGACGGCCTCAATGTCATCGTCCTCAAGGGCGGCGCGTTCAAAGGCGCTTACTCAAAGAGCTTCGCTCAGAAGGTCGAGATTCCCGTCGGTTCCGTGGCGAATCGCATCCACTTCCTCGGCGCCGTCGGCGGCTGGGGCGCCCATGGCGATGCCATCGCGATGATCGCCGAGGTCCACTTCCTCAGCGGCAAGGTGCAGAAGAAAATCTTCTACGGCGGCGTCGACTTCGCCGACTACAACGGCACCGGCGACGTACCGAAGTCCAAGTCCGCCCGTCAGCTTCTCTCCGGTGACGGCCGCCAGGTCCGTACGCATTGGATTCCGGTCGAGAGCAATGAGATCATCGACAAGCTCGTCCTGAGCTCCGCCGACACCGAGATCGCTCCGACCACTGTGGCTGTCACCATTGAGATCGGCGGCCCGCCCAACCCTCCTGCGGGCAAGGACGACGGTGCGCCCAAGGCCGGCAAGAAGAAGGGCAAGGCCAACGAAGGGCCCAGCGACCTCCTCCCTAAGGACAATCCCAAGACCACTCAGGCTTTTGGTCAGGCCTTCGCTCCGCGTAAGGCCGGCCAGCTCCGCGTGCTCTTCGCTGGCGCCGGCAGCTCGCACAACTTCCCCGCGTTCTTCCTCGGCACGGACGCCCTGACGGCCAAGGCCGCTGGCTATGACATCGCCTCGACGCCTAATCTGAAGGAAACCCTCGCGCTGCTACCGGAGGCGGACCTGTTCGTGTTCAGCGGCAATCACGCCCAGTTCGGCACGCCGGAGTTCCAGAAGGCCATCCGGGACTTCGCCGCGGCCGGGAAGGGCATCGTGCTCCTGCACGCCGCCACCTGGTATAATTGGCCGCTGACGACCAAGTATAACGATGAGTTCGTGTGCGGCGGTTCGCGTAACCACGGCCATAGCGACTTCACCTTCACCGTCACCAAGCCCGAGCACCCGATCATGAAGGGCGTGCCCGCCACCTTCGTGATCAACGACGAGAGTTATAACATCGAGCTGACCCGTCCCGAAGGCGCCGAAGTCCTTGGCACCATCCCGCGTCAGACCCCCAAGGAAGGCCTGTCGAACATCCTGCCGTCCGTCTGGACGGTCAAGTATCCCGGCGCCCGCGTGGTCTGCATCGCCCTCGGCCACGACGCCAAGTCCCACGACCACCCCGCCTACAAGCAGCTCCTCCTCAACTCCCTCACCTGGGTCTCGCAGAAGTAAGCCAGATGTATCCGCCCCTTGTCACCGTGTCCCCTTGTCACCTTGCCCCCTAATCAAATGGTCTACCACTACGGAACTTTCGTCTTCAAGCAGGGCGTCACCCCGGCCCAGATCGACCGCTGCTTCGCCGAGATGCGCGGCATGGTCGGCAAGATCCCCGGCCTGCTCTCCATGCAGCACGGCGTTTACCAGAGCGACGAAGGCCTCAACGACGGCTTCACGCACGGGTTCGTCATGACCTTCGATACTCCGCAGAGCCGCGACCGCTATCTCCCGCACCCCGAGCACGAGCGCGTGAAGGAGATCGTCGTCCCGAACCTCGAGCGGGTGATGGTCTTTGACTTCACCGTCTGAGGGCGGGATCGACTTTCATCCATTCGCTACGTGCAGAAGTAAGACCGGACGGTTGGTTATGATGAAAATGCTATTTAAAATAATCGTCTTACTATGTGCCTACGCGGGAACTGTAATGGCCGCAGAGCCCATACCGTCACTGAATCAAACCGGTGAAATAATTCTTTCCACGGCAGATAGTGGATGGCGATTAAGGATAAGAACGGATGGTTCGGCTCATCTCCAGTTTGGTTCACTGATGGAGGATGGGGCTAGATGTCCAGCGGGCACCTTCACTTTTAGTGATATATATGCTTTTGTTATTCCTAAATTAAAGGAAGGAAGATCAGAAGGCGATGTTGCGGTTGCCATTGTTCCTGAAATGGCGACTTCCGTAACGTGCCAATACATCAATGAATTCGAAGCTAAGCCATTCTTCGTAAAGGCGCAGCAAACATGCACGCCAATTTGGGACAAGGTTCGATTTAATGAGATGGTGAATAAGCACCCCATCGAGTCAGAGTTCAGTTTGAGAAAGCCTGTCGAACCAGGCGCATCGCAATCTAAAGTGTCGTCGCAAGCAAAACCCGCGCCGAAGCCTCAATCCGAGGTGCAGTCTGCAGGATCAACGAAAACCGCTATCAGTTCAGAGACGCCAACCATAGCTAAGACTGCTGCGACGGAAGCACCAACCATCGCAACGCCATGGAGCATCATCATCGTGCTGTTCCTAGCGGCGATTGGGCTGCTGTGGTGGATTCTCAAGCGCCGTTCGTGATCGCTTGCGCCCATGCGAAGGAGATGATGGGCCAGGTCGTCCCGAATGCATGGTAGGGCTAGAATAAAGAAGTATTCCTGCGAATCCCAACTTCTCCGATTCGTACCGCGGCTCGCGGTGAAGGGTTAGTTTCTAGGGTAAATCCGCCGGTCAGCTTGCCCGGAGCCCGAGGATCTTATCCGCTCGCAGGCTATACTCGCGGAACTGCTCGGCGTTCTCAGGGAGCTTGATATCCAGGTCGAAGGTCGGGATCATCGCCTTCATCCGCGCATGCCCCTCTGGGCTGGCGAGCAAGGCGGGGAAGCATTTCTTGATGACCTCGAGCACGATATTCACCGAGACCGAGGCGCCCGGCGAGGCTCCGAGCAGCGCGGAGATGCTGCACGCGGCATCGGTGATGACCTCGGTGCCGTAGTGGACGATGCCGGCCTGACCATCCGTCTTCTTGATGGCCTGCACCCGGATGCCTGCGTCGATCAATTTCCAATCCTTGGCCTGGGCGGCGGGATAGAAAATCTTCAGCACCTCGATGCGGTTCCGCATGCTCTGCGTGCCCTGCTGGATGAGGTAGCGGACCAGGTCGAGGTTATGGATGCCGATATTGACGAGGGTAGAGAGGTTGTCCGGACGAATGGAGAAGGGCAGGTCGGTGTAGCGGCCCTGCTGGTGCAGGAACTTCGTCGTCCAGGCGGCGAAGGGACCGAAAAGCAGGGTCTTCTTACCATCCAAGATGCGGGTGTCGAGGTGCGGCACAGCCATCGTCGGCGCCGCGGCGAGCGGTTGACCATAGATCTTTGCTTGGTGCTTCTCGACGATTTCCGGATTGTCGCAAATGAGCCACTGGCCGCCGATAGGGAAACCGCCCAGGCCCTTTGCCTCCGGAATGCCGGACATCTGTAGCAGCGGAAGCGTGCCGCCGCCCGCGCCGACAAAGACGAACTTGGCGCGGTTCGTCCGAACACGCCCCGTCGCTGACTCCTTCACGCGGACTTCCCAGCCCGTGCCGTCTCTACGCAGGCCGATTACGCGATGGCCGGAGGCGACCCCGCATCCCTCCTGCCGTCCTAGCCAGCTTAGCAGTTTGCGAGAGATGGCGCCAAAGTTCACATCGGTGCCCCCGTCCATCTTTGTGGCGGCAATGGGTTCGTCGCCCCGACCTTCGACCAGGAGCGGTGCCCAACTCGCCAGGGTGGTGCGGTCAGTCGTGAAGGCCATCTCCCGGAAGAAATGGTGGGCCGACATTCCGGCGTGACGGGCCTTGAGGAATTCCACCTGGTCAGCTCCATGCACGAAGCTAATGTGGGGGACGGGATTGATGAATTCCCTCGGGTGACTGGCCATATCGTTGGCCACCGCGTAGCTCCAGAAGTGTTTCGATTGCTCGAACTGCTCGAAGATCTCGATGACCTTGGCCACCTTCACCGAGCCATCCGCCTCGCGCTTGGGCGTGTAACTCAGCTCGCAGATCCCCGCATGCCCAGTGCCAGCGTTATTCCAGCCATCCGAACTCTCCTGTGCCAAGCCATCGCTGGCCTCATAGAGCTGGATGGAAAGTCGCGGATCGAGCCGCTTCAGCATCGCTCCGAGATTGGCCGACATCACCCCGCTGCCAATCAGGATGACATCGGGGTCTTCAACGTGGGAGGCAGTCGACATTTGTTTGGGTGAGCGTTGGTTAATGGACGTTGGGAAATGGTCAGGTCGGGATGCCAGCGGAATCACTGGGCGACTTTTGCAAGGCATAGCCCTTACTCCCCGCATGGCAAGTCCCTTGGTCGGACCTCTTTATTCAAGAGGGGAACGCAGGCGGTGGTTGCAATCTGTGGACACAAGGCCTCGGCTGTCGGTCCCCAAACCCTGCACCCATGAATCGTCGCGATTTCCTGAAGAACTCTGCCTTGGCGGCCTTGCTGGCTTCGCCGATGTCAGTGACAGGCAAGTCGGCGGACAAGGCGGTCGCGCTCGTCCCTGGTTCGCCGGAATGGAAGCGACTTGAGCAAGCCGTCCCCGTCGTCCTGACCGTCAAGCCGCTCAAGCCGCGCCGGCTTCTCATTTTCAATCGTAACCTCGAATACGACGGTCATCGGGCCTCGATCCTGGCCGGTAGCGAAGCCTTCAAGATCTTCGGCGAGCGGACGGGGGCCTTCGAGGCCATCATCAGCGAAGACCCTGCGATGTTCGATCGCGATACGTTGAGCGGTTTCGACGCCGTCTTCCTGAATAACAATATCGGCGCCTGCGTGGCGGAGCCGGAGCGCCGGAAAAACCTCCTCGAATTCGTCACGCGGGGTGGCGGACTGATGGGGGTACATGGTACCTCCTTGGCCTTCACTAAGTGGCAGTGGCCCCCCTTGGAGGATTGGGCCGAGTTCGGGCATATGATCGGCGCGCGAGGTGCGAATCATCGCGGCGGTTACGTCAAGGAACCCATCGTGATGGGCCTGGATGACGCGGCGCATCCTTTGCTGAAGACTTTTGGCGGCGTCGAGTATGCCTGGTCGGACGAGATCTTCCGTTTCCACGCGCCTTATTCCCGGAAGTGCGTCCGCGTCTTGCTGAAGATTGACACCGAGAAGACGGACCTCTCCACCTACAAGCCAGGCGACTCCTGCTTGCGTGCCGACAACGACTATGCTTTGGCTTGGGTCCGGCAATACGGCAAGGGCAGGGTCTTCTACTCCGCGCTCGCCCATAGCCCGCACGTGTTCGAGGACAAGAAGATGCTCCGCTTCTATCTGGATGCCGCTCAGTTCGTCCTCGGTGATCTCGCCGCTCCCACGACCCCCAGCGCCTTCCTGACGCCCGCCGTCAGGGCACATGAGAAGCTGGGTTGGCGCCTGGGCATGGAAGCTTACACCTTTCATAAGTATACCCTCTTCGAAGCCATCGAGAAGACCGCCGAGCTTGGTCTGCCTTATATCGGCGGACTAAGTTTCATGCAGCGGACGAGTAAGGATACCCCCCGGAACTTTGACCAGTACCTCGATGAGGATCAGCTTCGCCAAGTACGGATGCAGCTGGAGTCCCACGGCGTCCGTATGCCGGTCTACTACGCCCAGACCATCCCGTCCGATGAGACGGCCTGCCGGAAGCTTTTCGCCTTCGGTAACAAGATGGGCATCGAGACTTTCATCTGCGAACCGAAGGCCGCGCAACTCGACCTCCTCGACAAACTGGCCAACGAGTATGGCATTAACATCGGCATCCATAACCATGGGCCGGACATCTCTCCGCATCTCTGGCGACCTGAGATGGTCCTGGCGCTCTGCGAGGGGCGTAGCCGGCGCATCGGCGCTGCTCCCGATCTCGGCTATTGGCTCAGGCTCGGTATCGATCCGGTTGCTTCTTTGCGGCTCCTTAAGGATCGGATCATTACCGTCCAGATGCATGACCTTCACGAGGAGGGCAAAGACGGTCATGACGTCCCTTGGGGGACCGGCGTCGGCCGCGCCAAGGAATTCCTGGTCGAACTCGATCGTCTTGGCATTAAACCGACCATGATCGGGCTCGAGTACTCCCGCGAATGGACGGAATCCATGCCCAAGCTCGCCAAGTGCATTGAGTTCTTCAACGAGACGACCCTGCAGCTTGCGGCCGGACGCTAGGAAACGCCTGAGAGAAGCCTGACTTATTCCGCGTACAAACCCTTGCGTCCGGCCACCAGCCAGCTGATCGCACACGCGACCAGGGCGTAGCCGCCGATCGACCAACCGAAAAGTTCGCAGGCCATGACCGCACAGGCGAGTGGGACAGCGCCGGCACCGGCGAAGACGGCGACGAAGCCAAGCGCGGCACAGATGCTGAGCGGAAGGCTCAATAAAACTGCCGAGGCGCTGCCAAAGGTGGCGCCCACGAAGAAGAGCGGGGTGACCTCGCCGCCACGGTAGCCAGCCCAGACGCACATGCCCGTCAGGAGGAACTTGAACAGGAAATACAGAGGGGGCGAAGCTTCATTCTTGAACAAGGAGTCTTCTATCACGTGCAGGCCGAGTCCCGTGAAATCGCTTAACTGCCTGAAGTATACCATCAGCGAGAACACCACGCCCGCGAAGAAGATTTGCCTATAGGGCTCGGGGTCGGGACGATTCGCATACCGTCGAGAGAGCCAGACATAGAGTCGCGCGATGAGACCGCAGGCGAGGCCGAGGGCCACGGCGGAACCCAACCCTTTCAGGTCGTAGGTGGCCGGAGCAGGAAGGCGGTAGTTGGCGTGGGTGGCGAAGAAGAGCTTACGACCCACTAGGTCTGCGAGATAGGCAGTAGCCAGGCAGGGGATGATCGCCCAACTACGCTGACGGACAAACTCGAGCGCAAAGATCGCCGCGGCGATGGGGGTGCCGAAGACGGCCGCGAAGCCGGCGGAGACGCCGCAGAGGATAAGCGTGCGGCGCTCGGATTCATTCAGCTCGATCCAGCGTGAGCCTTGGTCGGCGATGGCTCCGCCCATCTGGAGTGCCGTGCCTTCGCGGCCCACCGAGGCGCCGCCGAGGTGCGAGAGGAGGGTCGTTCCGATGATGGACGGACCCATGGTGGCAGGCAGCGGGCCGGCCGGAGCCTTGATCTGGGCAAGCAGGGTCTTAACGCCCCCGGTAGAGGCCTTTAGTGGGCCCTTGTAGAGCCAGACTGTGAGCAGTCCGATGAACGGCAAGGAGACGATCAGCCAAGGAGTCGACTGGTAGAGCTTGGTGACCGCCTCCAGGGCATGCAGGAAGCCGGCCCCGGCGGCGCCGACCACGAGGGCCACGGCAATGATGAGGGTCGTCCAGCGGAGAAGAGACTTCGGGCTCAAGGGGTCCATGGCGATGTCCGGATGAAAACGGCAGGCGGGGCGGGGTAAAGAGATTATAGGGTCGATTAGGACAGCACGTGGTGCTGTCCCTACCTGGTGAGGCCGCTGAAAACCTTTGCGGGCGTCGGGCCGAGACTCAGTCTGTGGGCATGGAACACCCCATCCAACGTCGCGATTTCGTATCCACCCTGGCCATCGGCGGTCTCGCCATGGCCGCCGCTCCCTCCGTCCTGCGCGGCCAGTCGGTCCCGTCCAAGATCAAGGTCGCCTTGATCGGTTGCGGCGGCCGCGGCACCGGCGCTCTCGGCCAATTCATTGCGGCCTGCAAACTGCTCGGCGCCGAAGCGGAGGTCGTCGCCTTGGCCGATGCTTTCGAGGACCGTGCCAAGCGCCTGAACGACACTTACAAGCTTCCCGCGAACAAGGTCTTCGTCGGCTACGACGCCTACCAGAAAGTCATGGCCACCGACTGCGCCTTCGTGCTCATGGCGACCCCGCCGGCTTTCCGTCCCGTGCACTTCGCCGCGGCCGTCGCCGCCGGTAAGCATTGCTTCGTCGAGAAGCCCGTCGCCGTCGACCCGGTCGGTGCCCGCGCTATCATCGCCACCGGCGAAGAGGCCAAGAAGAAGGGTCTCGCGGTCGTCGCCGGCACCCAGCGTCGTCATGACGCCTCATACATGAAGAACAAGGCCCTCATCGACGCCGGCGCCATCGGCGCGCTCCGCGGCGGGGTCGTCCAATGGAACGGCACCGTGCCGTGGATCCGTCGTCGGGCCAAAGACGATACCGATGCCGATTACATGAACCG
>CANKZO010000073.1 GCA_947488485.1 Opitutia bacterium
TAGAGATGCTCGCCGGCGCGATTCTTGAGGAAACACAGAAAGCCCGGGAGCGAATCGAAGATCGCCATAGTCTCCACGTCGATGACCACCTCGCGCAGATACTCCTGCTGCCTCTGCAGGAGCTCGGCCTGGCTGGATGACGCTTTTGGCATAAAGTCGGTATGGGGTGATAAAAAGCAGGTAGTGGCGATACCTAATAGGTTAAACACCCGCCACTATTATCTAAAACCGATTTGCCCCGAAGGTTACGCTCGCTGATAAATGACCGACCGCATGAAGCCTGTTGTCCAAATCTCCCTAGACCTCACGAATGTCGATGAGGCCCTGGAAACCGCCGCAATGGCCCTAAGGGCGGGCGTGGATTGGTTAGAAGCAGGCACCCCGCTCATCTTGGCCGAGGGTCTGCACGGCGTCCGCGCCCTGCGTAAGGCTTTCCCGAACGTCCCGATTGTGGCTGACCTGAAGACGATGGATGGCGGCTACCTCGAGGCGGAGATGATGGCCAAGGCGGGAGCTACCCACGTGGTGGTGATGGCCCGCGCCCACGAAGAAACTCTCAAGGTCATCGTGAAGGCCGGCCGGGACCATGGCGTCCAGGTCATGGGCGATAACCTCGGCTGCCCCGACATGGTCGCCGGCGCCAAGCTCTGCGAAGACCTCGGCTGCGATTTCGTCATCCACCACATCGGTTACGACGAACGCCGCGGCATCGCCGCCCGCGGACTCCGTATGCCCAGCCCGATGGACCAGCTCCGTGAAGTCGTCCAGGCGGTCAACGTCCCCGTCCAGGCCGTCGGCGGCCTCACCCTCGAGCAGGCGGTGCGTTGTCCGGAATACGGCGCCCCGCTCGTCGTGCTCGGCGCCCCGCTCACGATCGATGCCGACGCCTTCAAGACCGCCTCGGGCGACCTCGAATCCTCCCTGCGCCTCATCTGCCAGAAGGTCCACGCCTACGGTGACGTCAAAGTCGGCCGCTAAGCACTCCCCCGATACTCCATACTCTATACTCCATACTCTCATGCATAACGCCGCCGTCGTCAATTTCGCCCCCGAAAAGGGCTCCGTCGAGATCCGCGAGATCGCCCGACCAGTCATCGGTGAAGAAGACGTCCTGCTCGAAGTCGCCAATGTCGGCGTCTGCGGCAGCGACCTCCACCAGTGGACCTCCGACCATTCCTGGCCGGTCAACTACCCGGTCGTCCTTGGACACGAGTTCGCCGGCCGCATCGTCGAGCTGGGCAAGAAGGTCGAAGGCTGGAAGGAAGGCGACCGCGTGGTCAGCGAGACCGCCGCGATCATCTCCCAGAACAACCCGATGACCCGTCGCGGGCTCTATAATCTCGACCCGACCCGCAAGGGCTTCGGCTACGGCGTCAACGGCGCGATGACCAAGTATGTCCGCGTCCCGCAGCGCATCCTGCACGCGGTGCCCGACGCCCTCCCCTTCGAACAGGCCTGCCTCACCGAGCCGTGCTGCGTCGCCTATAACGCCGTCGTGAAGAACGCTCGCATCGAGCCCGGCGACCGGGTGGTCGTCCTCGGACCTGGTACGATCGGCATCCTCTGCGCCGCGATGGCCAAGCAGTGCGGCGCGCAAGTCGCCATCGTCGGCCTCCCGCAGGACGCCCATCGTCTCGCCATCGCCAAGCAGTATGGCTGCGAAGTCATCATCGGTGACGCCAAGCCCTGGGCCCAGCAGCGCGACGGCCTCGGCTGCGAAGGCGTCATCGACGCCGCCGGCGCCTCCGCGACCTTGAAGATCGCCCTCGATATCGTCCGTCCCGCCGGCTGGGTCAGCAAAGTCGGCTGGGGCCCGCAGCCGCTCGGCTTCAACCTCGACCCGCTGGTGCAGAAGAACATCACGCTCCAGGGCAGCTTCAGCCACAACTGGCCGATCTGGGAGCGCGTCATCGCCCTCATGGCCAGCGGCCAGTTCGACGTCCGTCCGATCATCGGCGGCGTCTGGCCCATCACCGACTGGCACACCGCCTTCGAGAAGATGCACAAGGGCGAAGTCGTGAAGTCCGTCCTCAAGCCCGTCTGAGCATGCGCCTTAAAGATAAAGTCATCATCGTCACCGGCAGCACCACCGGCATCGGCAAGGCCATCGCCAAACGCTGTGTGCGCGAAGGCGCCAAGGTGGTCATCCACGGACTGGAGAAGAACCTCGCGGAAGCGACCCTCGCCGAGATCGGCGCCGGCAATGGCGTCATCCATATCGAAGACCTGACCTCGCCAGGCTGCCCGCAGCGCCTGGTCGACCTCGCGGTGAAGACCTTCGGCAAGCTCGATGGCGTGGTGAACAACGCGGCGATGGTCGCCCAGGGTAACATCCAGACCACCGACGCGGCCTTCTTCCACAAGATGCTCGCGGTGAATACGGTCGTCCCGTTCCTGCTCATCCAGGCCTCCCTTCCCCATCTGTCCAAGGCGCACGGCGCGGTGCTCAACATCGGCAGCGTCAACGCCTACTCAGGCGAACCCAATCTCCTTCCCTACAGCGTCTCGAAGGGTGCCCTGACGACCCTGACCCGTAATCTCGGCGATACGCTCCACCGCCTCAACGGCGTGCGCGTCAACCAGATCAACCCGGGCTGGGTGCTAACGGAGAACGAAGCCCAGCGTAAGAAAGACCACGGCCTCAAGGCCGACTGGTATGCCGACCTCCCCCGCGTCTACGCGCCGGCCGGTCGACTGATCACGCCCGACGAAATCGCCGCCGCCGCCATCTATTGGCTCGCCGACGAGGCCGGCCCGATCAGCGGCTCGGTCGTCGAACTGGAGCAACACCCTTTCATCGGCCGCAACCCGCCGAAGGACCCCGAGACCCTGCCGGGACAGAAAGCCTGACCATGCCGAAGATCGCCGCCTTCCCGAAGGCCTACATGCATGCCCTCTGCAAAGACGGCACGATGAACCTCTCCGAGTGGTTCACGCTCGCCGCCACGCTCGACGTCCAAGGTCTGGAGTTCTACGCGGGCTTCCTCGAGATGGCCGACGAATCCAACTGGCCGGTCTTCCGCCGTCAGGTCGCCGACCTCGGGATGTCCATCCCGATGATGTGCTGCTCGCCCGACTTCACGCATCCGGACAAGGCCTTCCGCGACGCCGAGATCGCCAAACAGAAGCGCTGGATCGACATGACCCACGCGCTCGGTGGCTCCTACTGTCGCGTCCTCAGCGGCCAGCGTCGCCCCGAGCTCACCGACGCCGAGGGTGTACGCCTCGCCGCCGACAGCATCACCGCCTGTATCCCTTACGCCAAGGAGCGCGGCGTGACGCTCATCCTCGAGAATCACTACAAGGACGATTTCTGGATGTACCCTGAGTTCGCCCAGAAGATGGACGTCTTCTGCGCCTTGGTGAACGCCCTGCCCTCCGACGGCTTCGGCGTGAACTACGACCCCAGCAACGCTTACATCGCCGGCGACGACCCCATCGAGCTCCTCAAGCGCGTCTCGCATCGCGTCGTCACCATGCACGCCTCGGACCGTTATCTCATCGAAGGCACCCTTGATGATCTCCGGAAGGAAGAAGGCGGCGCCGCCGGCTACGCCAAGCGCCTCCGCCACGGCGAGATCGGCAAGGGCCTCAATGACTACGACGCCATCTTCACCGAGCTCAAGCGCGTCGGCTTCGACGGCTGGATCAGCATCGAGGACGGCGTCGACGGCATCGATCAGCTCCGCCGCAGCGCCGACTTCCTCAAGCTCAAGACCGCCCAATACTGGGGCTGAACTTTGACCATGAAAACCATCAAAACTGACGTATTGGTCTGCGGAGGCGGCTGCGCCGGCTCCGCGGCCGCCCTCGCCTCCGCTCGCTCCGGGGTGAAGACACTCCTCATCGAGCGCGCCGGCTTCGCCGGAGGCATCATCACCGCGGTCGGGCTACCGTACTTCGACGGTCTGATCGACAAACCGACCGGACGCTTCGTCGTCCGCGGGATCGCCCTGGAATTCCTCCGCGAACTCGGCCTCGCCAAGCCCGACGCCAAGCGCATCGACGACCTGCCCGCTCATCTCATCACGAAATACTGGGGCTCGGTCAACATCCCCAACACCGACGAGTTCAAGCTGCTCATGGACGGCCTCATCCGCCGCCACTCCGAGCACCTCACCGTCCTTTACCACTCGCTGGTCTGCGACGTCGAGACCAAGGGCGGCCTCATCACCGCCGTCATCGTCGCGAACAAGGACGGCCTCGTCCGCATCGAGTCCCGCCAGGTGATCGACTCCACCGGCGACGCCGATGTCGCGAACTGGGCCGGTGCGCCTTCGGAAAAGAACCCGGAGATGATGCCGCTCACGATGCACTTCCGCATCGGTAACGTGACCCCGAACAAGGAAATGTACCCGGCCGCCAAGCAGGCGCTCGTCGACGCCCACAAGGCCGGCAAGATGCCGGAGTTCTACGGCCCGGGCCTAATCTTCGCCTTCGCCAAGGACGAAGCCTATATCCACGCCACCCGCATCGCCGGCGACGCGACCGACGCAGCCGACCTCACGCGCTGCGAAATGCAGGGACGTCAGGACGCCTGGACGATCTTCCGCGAGTGGAAGGAAAAGGTGCCGGCCTTCAAGGACAGCTATCTTATCTCCACCGGACCTTACATCGGCATCCGTGACACCCGCCGCATCCTCGGAGTCGAGCGTCTGACGGTCGAGGACCTGCAGACCTGCCGTCGCCATGACGACGCGGTCGCCACCGGTTGCTGGTTCCTCGACCTCCACCCACGCAAGACCTCCGACAAGCCTTTCACCGGCTCGGCCTACCAGCCCCTGCCCTACGACATCTCCTACCGCACCCTCATCCCACAGAAGGTGGGTAACCTGCTGGTGGCCGGACGCTGCCATAGCGCCACCCACCTAGCCTCGTCATCCTCCCGCGTGACCGTCACGGCCATGGCTCTAGGCGAAGCCGCTGGCGTCGCCGCTGCACTCGCCTGCGAGACCAAGGCAGAAGTCGCCACGCTCGATGGCCGCAAGGTCCGCGAAATCCTCTCCCGCCGCGACGCCGGCCCATTCACCGATGCCCGATAATCCTAATCGCAGCCACCCCGCCGGCATCAGCCGTCGCGACGCCCTCCGCGGCGTCTTCCTCGGTGCACTCGGACTCGCCGTGGTTCCCCGCCTCGCAGAAGCCAAGGAAGCCGTCAGAGTGCCCAAGGCCGCCGACACGTTCGTGCCGGAGAACAACTATCCGACCTTCGCCGACGAGCCCGACAGCAAGCCCGGAGAACCGTCCTGATGTCATCCCGCACCCTTGGCCTGCTCACGCTAGCCGTCGCCTGGCTCAGCGGCTGCCTTAGCCCCAACGGTGACGTCGCTTCCCTGCGTCGCGCCTTCGAGACAGCCAAGCCGGGGGATACGCTCGTCATCCCGCCCGGCGAATATGCCGTGGACGGCGCTGTACCGATTCCTCTCAAGTCCGATCTGACGGTCATCGCCTACGGTGCCAACTTCCGGCTGCCCGAACACATGGGCGATAAGGCCCGGGCCGTGATCTTCCAAGGAGAGAACGTTCGCAACCTGACCTGGCGGGGCGGTCGCTTCGTGGGCTACGTCTTCGATCAGTCGCGCTCCGACAACAGCTGGGAGCCCAACGTGAACACCCGCGGCATCCTGATCACGACCTCCGTCGGCGGCCGGACCGAGAACCTCCGCTTCGACGGGATCGAGTCAGATGACCTGGCCGGCGCCGCCATCACGGTCCTCGGCGCCGAGCAGAAGGCGAATGAGCGTGGTGTCCTCACCTATGCGAAAGGCGTCCACGTCACGGACTGCCGGCTGGAGCGCACGGGCAAATACATGTGGGATTATGGCTATCTCTGGCAGATCACGGTCTGGCCTGAGGAATACGGCCCGACCGAACACGCCCATGCTCGGAAATACTTCCGGAACGACCTGGTAAAAGACGGCGTCCGCATGGAAGCCGGCGACGATCGCGTGTTCTTCGCCAACACGAAGCCGCTACCGGTCTCGAAAGTCCGCGAGGGACTCGAAGTCGCCCGCGGTTACGACTCCCTCTGCTTCTTCGGCGACACCCTCCCCTCCAACCTCGTCCGCGGCCGCCAGTATTTCGTCGTCGAAAGCACCCCGACCTACGTCCGCATCGCCGATAAGCCCTTGGGCGCCCCCATCCGCTTCCAGACCTCTACCGGACCGAAGACTAAGCTCATCACCCCGCTCTTCTACGCCCACCTGGCGCTCTACTCGCCGAACGGGGCCGGTCCAGGCAAGGGTGCCCTCGACCTCGTCGGCTGCGAGGACGTGGAAGTCCGCGGCAATACCCTTAGCGCTCTGGGCGACACGATGCACATCCAGAAGAGCCGCCAGATCGTCTTCGACCGCAACCGGATCACAGGCTCCCGCATGGGCGCCTTCTTCCTCGCCGAGTTCTGCCAAAACGCGCTGATCACGGATAACTTCGTCGACGGGACCAACGGCTCCCGCGTGGTCAGCATCGAGAAGTCCTGCACGGACGTCACTGTGCGCGGCAACACCTTTCGCAACGGCGGCCGCGGCTCCTGGATCAATCAGCCGCGCAACCTGACGATGGTCGACAACGTCTTCGAACGAAACACGACCAAGTGCGAAGCAGACCCTAAGCGCGGCCGTCGCAGTTTCGTGACCGGCGACTATGAGGAATACGCCGAGATGTATTTCACGACCTACGAAGTCGGGGGCACCTACGGCAACGTCATCCTCAAGGGCAATCGCTTCATCAGCGGTCCCAACGCGAAGCACGCCATGACCTTCATGCCCGGCGGCTCGCAGATCGTCATCCAAGGCAACCGCTTCGAAGGTCCGGCCCGGGATATCCCGGCCGCCAAGGGATGCTCCGGCATGGACATCTCGGGCAACACTGGACTGACTCCCTGACATGAATCCCGAGATCGTCCGCCCTAACCTCGTCGGCCTCGGCGAAGTGCTGTGGGACGTCTTTCCGGACGCGGCCCACTTCGGAGGGGCGCCTGCGAATTTCGCCTGCCATGCCGCCAGCCTCGGCGGAGACGCCTGGGTGGTCAGCGCGGTCGGTCGGGATAAGCTGGGCGACGAAGCCCTGGCCTCCCTTTCGGTCAAGAACGTCCACACCCTCCTCCTCCAGCGCAACGATCACCCGACCGGCACGGTCACGGTGACCCTCGATACGGCCAAGCAGGCGAGCTACGTCTTCGCGTCCGACCCCGCCTGGGATCACATCGCCTGGAATGCGTCACTGGCCCTGCTGGCCAAGAAGTGCCAAGCCGTCTGCTTCGGCTCCCTCGCGCAGCGAGCCCCGGAAAGCCGACGCACCGTCCGCGAGTTCCTCGAGAACACCTCAGCCGACTGCCTCCGCATCTTCGACGTCAACCTACGTCAGAGCTTCTTCTCCCGCGAAGTCATCGAGTCCTCCCTCGGCTTCGCCAACGTCTTCAAACTGAACAACGACGAAGTCCCCGTGGTCGCCGACCTGCTCGGACTGCCCAAAGACGAGAAAGCCTTCGTCCTCGCCGTCGCCCAGCGATTCGACCTGCACACCGTCGCCCTCACCCGCGGGTCGGCCGGCTCGCTCATCTGGCACAAAGGCCAATACGACGAGAAGACCGCCCCCAAGGTCGCCGTCGTGGATACCGTCGGCGCGGGCGACTCCTTCACCGCCGCCCTCGCCATCGGCCTGCTCCGTGGCGAAGACCTTTCCCGTATCCATCAGCGCGCCGTCGACGTCGCCGCCTTCGTCTGCACGAAAGCGGGTGCGACACCGGAATTGTTGCCGGAGTTTCGGAGGTAGGGACAGCACCACGTGCTGTCCTAATCCTGCATCTTCAGGTAGGGTCGGGACCGCGTCACGACATAGCTGCGTGGTAGGGCTGAGCGCCTCGCTCAGCCGCGGCTGACCTAGGAGATCAGCCCTACCCACGATACAATAACTAGGACAGCACGTAGTGCTGTCCCTACCCCGAGACATTCTATGTCGTGACGCGGTCCCGACCCTACCCAAACACAACCAGCTCTCGCCTCCGGTCCTGCGGCCCTCCATACCTCGTATCCTCGATTCATGCGCTTCCTCGCATTCCTTCCCCTCTTCCTCGTCGCGGCGCTTTCCGCACAGACTCATCAGGCGGACATCGTGATCTATGGCGGCACGAGCGCTGGGGTTATCGCCGGCATCCAGGCGGCGAAGCTGGGCAAGAAGGTCATCATCGTCGAAGCCGGCCAGCACATCGGCGGCATGGCGGTCGAAGGCCTCGGCGGCACGGACATCGATAATCAGAAGGAGATCCGGAATAGCCCTGCCGTAGGCGGCCTGGCCCGGGAGTTCTACCGACGCATCAGCTTGAAGTATAACCGCAACGGCGCCTTCGACGCCATCGCGGCGAACGGCACCAAGAACACCGGTCTCTGGCGCTTCGAACCCCACGTCGCCGAAGAAGTCTACGACGCCTGGATCAAGGAAGCGCGGGTCACGGTGCTACGTGGCCATCGCCTACGGGAGACCGGCGGCGTGACCATGGAGAAGCTAAAGATCGTCTCAATCGCCTGCGAGAACGGTGCCGTGATCAAGGGTAAGGTCTTCATAGACGCCACCTACGAAGGCGACCTGCTGGCCTTCGCGGGCCTGAGCTTCGCCGTCGGCCGCGAAGGCAACGTCCAGTATCGCGAGACGACCAATGGCCTGCAGCTCGAGAGCAAACACAAGCAGCTCGACAAGCGCATCGACCCCTACGTCCGTTCGGGCGACGCCTCCAGCGGCCTCATCTACGGCGTCCAGCCCGCTCCGACGGGCAAGGACGGCGACCCCGACAACGGTATCCAAGGCTACTGCTTCCGCCTCTGCCTGACCCGGGCCGCCAACCGCACCCCGATCGAGAAGCCGGCCGACTACGACCCGGCCCATTACGAACTCCAACGCCGCTACCTCGCCGCGGGCGGCAAGATCGACGCCCCCGGTGTCGGCGTGCCCAACGGCAAGACGGACCCCGGCTCCTGGCATTCGCTCGCCAGCAACTTCACCGGCTTCAATCACCGCTACCCGACCGCCAGCTACGCCGAACGGACGGAGATGATCCGCACCTCTCGTAACTATATCCAAGGCCTGTATTGGTATCTGGGCAACGAACCCTCGGTACCGGAAGCCACCCGCAAGGCCTGGGGCGCCTGGGGCCTGACCAAGGACGAGTTCACGGACAACGGCGGCTGGCCGCGCGCTTTCTATGTCCGCAACGGCCGACGGCTCGTCGGCGACTTTGTCCTGACCGAAGCCCATCTCCGCAAGAACAACCCTCAGCCCGTCGAAGACTCGGTTGGCCTCATCTGGTGGCCGCCGGACTTCCATCACGCCCGCTGCATCGTCAAGGACGGCCGCGTCTGGATGGAAGGCGCGGTCTTCGATAATTCCCCCAACCCGAATTGGATCCCCTGCGGCATCCCCTATCGGGCGCTCGTGCCCAAGATCAAGGAGTGCACCAACCTCCTCACGCCGACTTGCCCGTCTTCGAGCTACGTCGCCTACGGAGCTTATCGCATCGAGTTCACCTTCATGACCGCCGGGCAATCCTGCGCCACCGCCGCTTGCCTGGCCGTGGACAGCAATGCACCCGTCCAGCGTATCAACCTCGGCCAGCTCGCCGAGATGCTCAGGGCACAGGGGCAGGTGGTGGCGGTGCCGAGGTAGGGCTGAGCGCCTCGCTCAGCCGCGGCTGACCAAGGGTGGTCAGCCCTACCCGATGCAGGAGGCAGGGTCGCCACTGCGTGGCGACCTAGGTGCGTGGTGGCCGCCGCAGGGCCGCCGGAAACAACAAGGACAGCACGTGGTGCTATCCCTACCCTCGAGACAACTAGGTCGGCACGCAGTGCCGACCCTACCTTATTACCAGGTATAGCGGATGGTGTAGGTAATCACCTTCTCTTCGTCGGGCTGGAGCGGGACACGGAACTCGAAAGTCTGGGCGTCCTTCTTCTCATGCGGCTGGCT
>CANKZO010000074.1 GCA_947488485.1 Opitutia bacterium
AGGAAGCCCCTTCGCTCGGCAAGCCCGTGCTCGTCATGCGTGATAAGACCGAGCGCCCCGAAGGCCTCGCCGCCGGCACCAGTGAACTCGTCGGCACCGACTCCGCTCGCATCGTCGCCGCCGCCACTCGTCTGCTCACTGATTCCGCCGAATACGCCCGCCGCGCCCAGTTGCGTAATCCGTATGGGGATGGGACGGCCGCCGCGAAGATCGCTCGGGTGATGGAAGAGGCGCTGTAAGCGCCGAGTAAGTGCAAAAGTGCAAACCGGCCTGCGGCCTGTGCAAAGGTGCAAAAGTATTTCAAGGGGTAGGGGTAGGGGTCGGGGCAGGCATACAACTCCAGCACCCGAATCGGGAATGTTTTTCCTACCCCAACCCCTGTCCCGACCCCTACCCCTAACGATTCACCTTTGCACTTTTGCACAGGAGCTCCGCTCCGATTTGCACCTTTGCACTGTCTTTAGTCCAGCCCTCAACGCTTCGCGTTTCGTGCGCCTCCTCTACTTCCATCAGCATTTCGCGACCCCTCGGGGAGCGAGTGGCACGCGCTCTTATGAGTTCGCGCGGGCGCTGATCGCGCGCGGACATCAGGTGACCATCATCTGCGGGGCCCATGCGCAGAGTGGCTTGGAGTTGCCGTATGATGCTGCCCGCGGCTGGCATCGTGGAGACGTCGATGGCATCGACGTCATCTCGCTGCCCTTAGCCTACGCGAACCGGGATGGTCTCGTGCGCAGGGGCTGGACCTTCCTTCGCTTCGCCCTCCGTTCCGTCCGGCTCGCGTTGCAGCTCGATTACGAACTCGCGTTCGCGACCTCGACGCCGATCACCTCGGTCATTCCTGGCCTCGCCGCCAAATGGTTCCGCGGCAAGCCGTTCGTCTTCGAAGTCCGCGACCTCTGGCCCGAACTCCCCCGCGCCCTCGGTCTGCGCAATCCCTTCGTCCTCGGGGGCATGTCCCTCCTGGAATTCCTGGGCTACCGTTCCGCCGACGCGTGTATTGGTCTTTCGCCGGGCATCGTCGATGGCATCCGCGCCCGGGCTGACGAACGCCTGCCGGTCACGATGATCCCTAATGGTTGCGACCTCGAGGTCTTCCATCCCTCCAAGCGCGCCAAGCTCAGTCTGCCTGGCATCGGCCCGGATGACTTCGTCGCCGGTTTCACCGGCGCCCACGGTATCGCCAACGGACTCGATGCTTTGCTCGACGTCGCCGCCGAGCTCAAGCGCCGCGGAGATACCCGGGTGAAACTCGTCTTCATCGGTGACGGTAAGGAGAAGGAGCGCCTCGCCGCGGCTGCCGCCGAGCGCGGCCTGACCAATTGCCTCTTCTTCCCGCCGGTGCCCAAGGCTGAACTCGGTGCGATCACCGCCTCGCTGGACTGCGGACTCATGGTCTTGAAAGACGTCCCCGCCTTTTATCGCGGCACCTCGCCGAACAAGTTCTTCGACTATCTCGCCGCCGGCATCCCCGTCGTAAACAATTATCCCGGCTGGCTCGCCGGCCTCATCGGAGAGCATCAGTGCGGCGTTGTCGTGCCGCCCGGCGATGCGCCCGCTTTCGCCGACGCCTTGCAGCGTCTCGCCGCTGATCCAACCAGTTGCCGCGCCATGGGCGCCGCCGCCCGCGCCCTCGGCGAGAAAGAATTCGCCCGCCCCAAGCTTGCCGACCGTTTCGTCACCACGCTCGAAGCCACGGCCCGCCACCACCATGCTTAATCGCGAACAAGCCCTCGCCCTCGTGTTGCGTCGTCTCGCCGCGCTCGGCCGCGAACTCGGCAAGTCTGCCTTGGAGCAGGCCGACGAGCAGACCCGTCTGTTCGGTGAAGCCGCCGCGTTGGACAGCATCGGACTCGTCACCCTTATCGCGGATCTCGAAGAAGATATCCGCGTCGCCACCGGCAAGACCGTCACTCTGGCCGACGAAAAAGCCATGAGCCGACTCACTTCACCTTTCCGCCGTGTGGATTTATTGGCGGAGTATGTGGTGGAGATTGTAGCAAGATAACAGGTGCAAAAGTGCAAACCGGCCTGCGGCCTGTGCAAAGGTGCAAAAGTGGCAGACATTCTCGGGTGGCAGGTGGCAGCCCCGGGTGGCAGGTGGCGGGACTTGGGTAGGGATGCGATGACATCGCATCCGTTAGGCACCAGGGCGGACGCGATAGTGATCACGTCCCTACCTCAAGACACCTAACCCATACTCGATACTCTCGTATGGTCTGAGCCTCCGAGCCTCTGGTCAACTAAGCCTCTCGTTTGTAATCTCCCCTTGTCCACGTGCCCACGTGCCAACTTGTCCCCTAATCTAAAATGAACACCGCTCTCATCACCGGCACTTCCCAAGGCCTCGGCCGTGCCTTGGCCGAACGCCTGCTCGCGGACGGTTGGACCGTGCATGGTTTCGCCCGTGGCGCGCAGGGCCTGGTTCATGCGAATTTCCATGGCCATGCCGTCGACGTCACGGATGAGGCGGCGGTCCGTGGTGCCGTCGCGACCATCGCCGAAGGCGGCCGCATCGATCTCCTGGTGAATAATGCCGGCGCGGCGTCCATGAACGCTTTGCTGCTGACGCCCGGCGAGACCGCCGAGCGGCTCATGCGCGTCAACTACCTCGGCACCTTCCATTGTCTGCAGGCTGTCGGCAAGGTCATGGTCCGTCAGCGTGCTGGTCGCATCGTCAACGTCACCACCGTTGCCGTGCCGCTCTCACTCGAAGGCGAGGCCGCCTATGTCGCCAGCAAAGCCGCCGTCGAGGCGCTGACGAAAGTCGCCGCCAAGGAGCTGGCCAGCCAAGGCGTCCGGGTCATGGCCATTGGTTTTGGTCCGGTGGACACCCGTTTGACCAGAGCTGTTCCTCGTACGGCGCTCGCTAAGATCAACGGCCAGATTTCACGTCCGGACGGAACGACGATGGACCAAGCGGTCGAGTTCTTCATTTCACAGCTGCACTCGCCAGACTTCATCAGTGGGTCGGTGAGGTATCTGGGAGCCGTATAGTTCTGTCGCCGGCCACCCGCGCGACAAACATCGCCGAACTGACCCATGTCTTTGATTTCACGATTCTCAACCTACGCTGCCAAGCCAGCCCTGGCTGGGTCATGGGGTGTCGTCACCTATGAGGAGCTCGGCCAGATGGTGGGCGCGGCCCGCCACGAACTAGCCCAGCTAAAACTAGATCGTCCGACCGCCTTCGGTCTGATCGGCGAACATGGTCCGGCCGCGACGGCTTGGCTCCTCGCCCTCGCCGAAGCCGGCCATTTCGTCGCGCCGCTTTCCGGCAACGCCGTCGAGCACCCCGCGAAACTCGCCCTCATCAACGCGCAGTGGATCGTCGTCGCGGAAGCCAAGGAATGGAAAACCTTCCCGCGGGTCGACGAGCCTTCCAGCCACTCGCTCTTCCGCCAGCTCGCGGAACAGAAGACCGCCGGCCTCATCCTCTTTTCCAGCGGCACCAGCGGAGCCCCCAAGGCCATGGTCCAGGATTTCGGCAAGTTGCTGGCGTCTTACGAATCACGGCATGAGAGCGACCTCGGGATGCTGGCACTCCTATGCTTCGATCACATCGGCGGGCTGAATACGCTCTTCAACACCTTGGCTGCGGGATCCTTGCTCGCTGTACCGGCCTCTCGTTCGCCGGCCGACGTCGCGGCCACCATCGCCCGTCACCGCGTCGCTGTTCTCCCGGCGTCGCCGACCTTCCTGAATCTCCTGCTCACGGCCGGCCTGACCGAGGACCTTTCCTCCCTGCGCGTCATCACCTACGGGACTGAGCCGATGCCCGAAAGCCTACTCGCCCGGCTCAAGGCTGCCTTCCCGCAGGTCCGCTTCATCCAGACTTTTGGCACGAGCGAGACCGGCATCACGCGGACCGAGAGCCCGGAGGGCGATTCGACCTTCTTGCGGTTCGAAGACCCGAATCTCGAATGGAAGGTCATCGATGACGAACTCTGGTTACGCAGCCGTACGCAGATCGCTGGCTATCTGAACGCCAGCAATGAACGCTTCACCGCGGATGGCTGGTTCCGCACGGGCGACAAAGTGGAGCAGGGGCCTAACGGCACGCTGCGTATCCTTGGGCGCATGGGCGAGATGATCAATGTCGGCGGCGAGAAGCTCATGCCCGCCGAAGTCGAATCCGTCGTCCTTGGTATTCCGGGTGTCACCGATTGCCGGGCGCGTGGTGAGGCGAACGCCCTCACCGGCCAGACTGTCGTCGTGGACGTCGTCGCCACCGTCGCCGACCAGGAAGCCCTGCGCTCCGCCATTCGCACCGCCTGCCGCGAACGCCTCGCCCGCCATAAGATTCCGACCCGCATCACATTCGTCGCCTCCGTCAGCGGAGAGAGGATGAAGAAGACGCGCTGACTATAGGTGCAAAAGTGCAAACCGGCCTACGGCCTGTGCAAAGGTGCAAAAGTATTTCAAGGGGTAGGGGTAGGGGTCGGGGCAGGGGTAGGCATACAACTACAGTACCCGAATCTGAGTTTACATATCTAGGGACCAGTGACCTAAACCCGGCGGCTGAGACCTGAGACCTGAGACCTGAGACCTGAAAAGTTTTCTAGCCCCAGCCCTAGCTCTGGCTCGAGCCCTAAAAAACCTTTGCACTTTTGCACAGGAGCTCTGCTCCGATTTGCACCTTTGCACTGCCTCTAGGCAGAGGCTCCGGCCAGCCGGCCCACTGATCAACCGATCAACTTCATAGTCCACTCGTGGATTACCTCCTCCTATATCTCACGCTCGACGTCCTCGTCGTCGGCATGGTCATCCTCGTGATGTTCCGGCGCATGTCCTTCTGGCATCCGCTGACGGCCTATCTGCTGTTCCATCTGTACAGCTTCAGCTACCGCGCCTTCAAGATATATACGGGTTCGCCATTGATGTTCACCGGCACCCCTAACGCCGAGCCGATAACGGTTGATGAAATCAACCGAGCGATGCTCTTGGCCGACCTCGCCCTGCTGATTTTCGCCGCCTCGAGCCTCTGGGCTCATCGTGTCTTCGAGGTCAGGGCTTTCCAGCCGAAGGTCAGGGTTGTCATGAACCCGCAGATCGCGCGCCTGGTCGGCTTCCTTTCCTTGCCCATCGGCGCCTTTTTCTTCTTCGGACTCAGGTCGGGCGGATTGGAGATAACCTCGGACGATATCGCCGCCGGCTACGCGCAGGTCATCTCCATGTGGCCGATCGGCGCCCTCGGGCTGCTGGTCTTCGTCTTCGGCTTCCGTTGGTATCTGGTGATCCTCGTCGCATTCTTCCTGGGGTCAGTCGCGCTGCAGGGATTTAATCGGTTCATGCTGATCTTGCCGTTATTATTCTTTACGGCCTATTACCTGCAATCGCGTCGTCGGCGTTGGCCGACCGTGCCGATCATAATCGGGGCCGCGGTCATGGGATTGCTCTTTCCGCGACTCAAGTATATCGGACAGGCGCTGAAGTACGGCGATACCGAGGACGCGGTCAGCCACTTCACGCAGGCCTTTTCCTTTAAAGCCAAGGACAAGGCGGAAGAACTGACGGAAGAGTTCCTCGACCAGTTCGCGGGCGGGCTTACCTTGACCGATTATAACGGGCGCCATTTCAACGGCTCCACCTATCTCGCGATCATCACCCTGCCGATTCCCCGCGCCATGTGGCCCAACAAGCCGGGCTTGGCGGACCATCTCCAGGAAATATCGACCTCGGGCCGTAACTATGCTCAGCAAGGTCGTATCCTGACCTATCTCGGCGAGTCGTATCTCAACTTCGGTTACGCCGGGCTTTTCCTGATTCCGGCCCTGTTGGGTTATCTGCTCACTGCTTATTGCGTCTCAGCGAACGCCGGGCCTTTGCAGCGCTTACCACGTTACGTTTATCTCGTGGTCTTCATGGTGCTCATCCAGACCTTCCGTGACGGACTACTTTCCATCCTCGTCTTCACCGTGGTCCATAACATGCCGATGCTCTTCACCGTCATTTTGCACAAAATCCCCGGCTTCGCCGTCAAATCCACGGACCGCCCGCCCGCCGATCCCATGGCGTTGGAGGAGGAGAGCGACGCCTGAGCCAGGCGTCGGTGCAAAAGTGCAACCCGCCTGCGGCTTGTGCAAAGGTGCAAATGTGGAAGTCAGAGTATTGAGTATGGAGTATCGAGTATCGGGGGAGTGACTGCCTTGGGTAGGGATGCGATGACATCGCATCCGTTAGGCATCAGGGCGGACGCGATAGTAATCACGTCCCTACCTCAAGACACTCTCCAGACCCCGTCCCTACCTATACTCGATACTCCATACTCAATACTCTCGTTAGTCTGTCTTCGCCCATGATCCGCCACATCGTCTATGAATGCCTTCCCGGTGCTTATGCCGGAGGTGTGCAGAAGATGGTGTTCGAGCTGGCGTCGGCGCAGCGGAGATTGGGAGCCGACGTCGAGATCTGGACGCCGGATGAGATCCGCGCGGGCTCGACCGAAGTATTCGATGGCCTGCCGGTCCGCTACTTCTATCCGGATCCGCTCTTCGGCCTGGCGCGCTCTCATCGCCTGAGCCGAGAACTGGCGACCCTGCCGACCGATGTCGTCCTGCATGCCCACAACACGTTCAACCCGCTGAACGTCCAGGTCGACCGCGCCGCGACCGCCCGCGGCCTGAAAGTATTCTTCAATCCGCACGGCGCCCTCGACCCCGCCTTGTTCTCCGGATGGGACTTCAAGTCTATCAAGAAGCGCCTCTACATACCCTTCTATACGCGCCCGAAGTTGAATCGAGCCTCTGGAGTCTTCGCCCTGACCTCTCGAGAGGAGGCCCAGCTCAGGGCTGTCGGCATCACTTCCCCGATCCACGTTGTCCCCAACGGCATCCACCCCATCTCAGTCGCGGCTCCCGATGCTGGCTTAGCCTTGCGCGCTCGCCATGGCCTCAGTCCGACGGACCGTGTTGTCCTCTTCGTCGGCCGCATCACGACCAAGAAGCGCATCGAGGACATCATCCGGGCAATCGCTGGCCTGGGCGCGCATTTTTTCATCGCGGGCAATCCGGACGCCGAACCTGGCTATACGACGTTGCTCAGGGCGGAGGCTGCCGCCGCTGGGTGCGCTTCCCGCGTCCACTGGCTCGGCTTCATGGATGAAGCAGCCAAGGCCGCCGCCTACGCCGCCTCCGATGCTTTTGTCCACGCTTCGGAGTCCGAAGGCATGGCTCTCGCCATCCTCGAGGCCATGTCGGCCGGCCTGCCGGTCGTAGCCACGCGCGGGTGCTATATGGCTGAAGCCGCGGCGGCGGGTGCTCTCGTGGAGTGTGCGGCCGGACCGCAGGCCATCGCCGAAGGGCTTCGCCCGTTGTTGGCCGATTTGGATAAAGCACGTGAGCAGGGCAGACGCGGCCAAGCGTATGTCGCCACCGTCCACGATTGGACAGCGATCGCCCGTCGGTCCCTGCAGATCTACGCTGGCCAAGGAGGTCACGCCTGACCATGTGCGGGATCGCAGGATATGTCGGTCGTTTCGAACCCAGCTTGCTCGGCCAGCTGAATCGTGCTCAAGGACATCGCGGTCCGGACGGCAGTGGCGAATGGCATGATGCCGACGCCGGGTTGGCGCACGTGCGCCTAGCCATCCTCGATCTGTCACCCAACGGAGCGCAGCCGATGGCTGATGCGTCTGGTAAGGTCATCGTCACCTTCAACGGCGAGATCTATAACTACCGCGAACTCCGCGTCGGGCTGGAGCGCGATGGCGTCGTCTTCCGCGGTGACAGCGATACCGAGGTGCTCGCCAACCTGCTGGCCCGACACGGTCGAGCCTGCCTCCCGAAACTGAACGGCATCTTCGCTTTCGCCGCTTGGTTCCCGGGCGAACGTAAGCTCTTGCTGGCGCGTGATGCGGCCGGCGTGAAGCCGCTCTATTGGACCACGACGCCGCAAGGTCGCCTCTTCGCCTCCGAGCTGAAGGCCTTCCGGGGAATCGCCGGTATCGACTGGTCGCTCGACCCGACGGCCGTCGCGGCCTACCTCACTTTACTCTATGCGCCCGGCGAACTCACGCCGGCGAAGGGCGTGCGCAAACTCACGCCGGGTTCGTATCTCGAATGGGACGCCGATGGAGCGACCCACGGAGGCTCGTTCGTCGCCCCGCATTACTCGGCCGAAATCCAGCCTTTCACCGATCGCCAGGCCGCCGATGCCTGCCGTCACTATCTCGGCCAAGCCGTCCGCCGTCAGCTCGTGTCGGATGTCCCTCTGGGCGGCTTCCTCTCCGGGGGCGTCGATTCTTCCGCCATCGCGCACTTCGCCTGTGCTGAACTCGGCGATGCGCAGCGTTACCCGTGCTTCACCGTCGGCTCTTCCGATTTGGCCGGACTCGCCTCCGAAGGTTTCGCCGAAGATCATCCCTACGCGGAGCTCATGGCTCGGCGACTGGGCGCACCTCTGCATGATGCCGTCCTGCGGGATGCGGCGCTCGCAGACCTCGACGGCATGGTCTGGACGCTGGATGAGCCGACCGCCGACGTCGCCGCCTTTACCGCCCATGCCGTGTGTCGCGAAGCCCGTGATCGGGGCGTCAAAGTCCTCCTCTCCGGATCCGGCGGCGATGACCTCTTTACCGGTTACCGTCGTCACGCCGCCTTACGCTTCGAGCGCTATTGGGATTGGGCACCGCGTCCCGCCCGTGACCTCTTGCGTCGCTCGGTCAGTGGCTTGAAGGCGAATAGCCCCTTAGGTCGTCGTCTGGGCAAGCTGTTCCGCTACGCCGATGCCGAGCCGGCGGAACGACTCGCCAGTTACTTCCTTTGGATCAGCCAGGAAACACTCGCGCCTGCGCTGAGCCCCGCCTTGAAGGAAAGCTTGGGTGTCCATCGCCCCGTCGATCTGTTGGTTCGCTCTCTCGAAGGACTCCCGGCCGGCGTGAGCCGACTCAACCAGATGCTGCACCTCGACCGGTCGCACTTCCTGGCGGACCATAATCTCAACTATACCGACAAGATGGCCATGGCCTGCGGCGTCGAAGTCCGTCTGCCCTTTCTCGACCCCGACCTCGTCGCCTTCTCCGAACGATTGGCTGATGATCGCAAAATCAGCGGCCCAGAGGGTAAGCATGTCTTGAGACGCGCTTTGCAGGGCGTCCTGCCTGACGAAATCCTGACGCGACCCAAGGCCGGCTTCGGCCTCCCTTTGCGTCAGCTCTTGCATGGAGTCTATGGCGAACGCCTCCGCGAACTCGCGTGCTCTGGCCGCCTTGATGCCACCGGACTCTTCTCCGGCGAAGGCGCGCTCAAACTCCTCGAAGCCGATCGCCGCGGCGAAATCGACGCCGCTTACCCGCTCCTCGCGATATTGTGTCTGGAGTCGTGGGTGAGGCAGTTTGCTGGGCGCTGAGGGTGTTACAGGTGCAAAAGTGCAAATCGCCTGCGGCTTGTGCAAAGGTGCAAAAGTATTTCAAGGGGTAGGGGTAGGGGTCGGGGCAGGGGTAGGCATACAACTACAGTACCCGAATCTGAGTTTACATATCTAGGGACCAGCGACCTAAACCCGAAGGCTGAGACCCGAGACCTGAAAAGTTTTCTAGCCCCAGCCCTAGCTCTGGCTCTAGCCCTAAAAACACCTTTGCACCTTTGCACAGGAGCTCTGCTCCGATTTGCACCTTTGCACTGCCTCTTTAAGGCTCCCCTTATCCACGTGCCCACGTGCCAGCTTGTCCCCTTAACCAAAATGCACTCCTCCCTCTCCAACATCCGTCTCGCCGGGATCGCCGTGACTACGGGTTCGGTCGTGCGTGATTTCATCGCGGACGGACTCGCCGCGGGCCTCGATCGCGTGGCCTTGGAGCGCACTGCCCAGACCATCGGACTCCGCGAGCGTCGCGTCGCTGCTCCGGGCGTGACCG
>CANKZO010000075.1 GCA_947488485.1 Opitutia bacterium
AAGTCCGCTTTGCGCGGCCCGTTCAAATACCTGCCTTGGCAGCCCGCCAAGGGCGAAGCCCTGACTTTACGCACCTCCGTCGACACCAAGCCGTTCATCCTGAATCGGGAGGGCTGGGCTTTGCCGCTGGGGCAGGGCGTCTGGCGCACCGGTACCAATTGGCAGTGGGATCAGTTGGATGAGACTCCGACCGAGCCGCAGAAGGAGAAGTTCATCCGCCGCTTCCGTGGCTATTTCGGTGATGAGGTGCAGGTAGAGGTCACCGCGCATGTCGCCGGCGTCCGGCCTTGCACCTCGGACAACCATCCCTTCATGGGTACGCATCCTCAGCAGGCGCGCACGCACCTCTTCGGCGGTCTAGGTCCCCGCGGCACGGTCTGGGCGCCGCTCATGGCGGAAGAAATGGCCGGCTACCTCTGCGACGGTACGACGCTCCGTCCTGAATGTAATCTCTCCCGCTTCGCCCCTGCTGGCTAAGGTTGTCTCGGGTGACGGGTGACGGCCCTCGGGGCCTCAGCCAGCCGGGCGTCGGCATTTCAGCCATCGGCCATCAGCTTCGGGTGTCTGCTTTCGCATCATCCACGCAGCCCTCCATTCAGGCCTCAACGCCGTCCTCCACTCAGTCCTCAACTCAGAGCGTAGCTTACTTCTTCTTCGCCTTGGCGACCTTGGCCGGCTTCGCCGCGGCCTTGGCGACCAGGAAGTCGACCGCGAGCAGGTAGCCTTCGAAGCCCAGTCCGGTGATCACGCCTTCGCAGGCGGACGCCGTGACGGACTTGTGGCGGAATTCCTCGCGCTTATAGATGTTCGAGATGTGCACCTCGACGGCGCGCATGCCGCTGCCGGCTATGGAATCGCGGAGGGCGACCGAGACGTGGGTGTGGCCCCCCGGATTGATGACTAGGAACTTCACGCCCTTGTCGGCCCACTTCGCGATCGTGTCGATGATCTCGCCTTCGTGGTTGGACTGGAAGAAGCGGGTCTTCACGCCGGCGGCCTTGGCGTGCTTCTCGATCAGCTTCTCGAGGTCGCCGAGCGTCTGGGTGCCATAGACCTCCGGCTCGCGCTTGCCGAGTCGGTCGAGGTTAGGGCCGTTGATGACGCCGATTTCCATGCGGATAGGTTTAGCCCGTCAGGCCGGGCGGGCAAGACGCAATGGGGCGTCAGCGCCTGCGGCTGGGGAGCCAGGCGGTCCATTCCGGGCGGTCGCAGCCGATGCTGAGGGCGAAGAGGAGCAGCAACGCGAAGCCCGCGGACATCATGATGACGCCGGCCCATGACAGTAAGCGCACCTGGCTTGTCAGGGCCTTGGCGCGTGGGTGGGTCGGTTCGGGCGATAGGGCGTCGATTTTCAGCCAGCGCAGCATGATCTTGCGTCCGGCGAGACAGCAGCCGGCGCCCAGTGCGATGAGTCCGGCGACCGCGATATCGGCAGATCGGTTCAGGTCGATCGGTCGTCCCTCCGCCCACGCTAAGCCGACGGCGACCAAGAGGACGAGCAAGCTCGTGATCGATCCGTACCCGATGAGGTAGCGGGCGTAAGCCAGCTTACGCTGCCTTCTCCTGAGCACCATTTCGTAGGCGATGTCTTCGGCCATGACCTCGGTATTGTTCCGAGCAGGCATGCGTTCAAAACAAAAAGGGCGACCCCTCGCGGAGCCGCCCTTGGTTTCGTCTGCCGCCTGACTTACTTCAGGATCTGACGGAGGACGTAGGGCAGGATGCCGCCGTGGCGGTAGTACTCGCCTTCGATGGCGGTATCGATGCGGGCGATGAGCGCGGCCTTGTCGACCGTGCCGTTGGCGCGGCGGATGACGAGCGTCACCGGGGTCTTCGGCTTGATCGGGCTGGAGAGGCCTTCGAGGTCGAAGGTCTCCGTGCCGTCGAGGTTGTAGGAGGCGGCGTTCTTGCCGTCGGCGAACTCGAGGGGCAGGACGCCCATGCCGAGGAGGTTGGAGCGGTGGATGCGCTCGAAGGACTGCGCGACCACGGCGCGGATGCCGAGGAGGGCGGTGCCCTTGGCGGCCCAGTCGCGGGACGAGCCCATGCCGTAGTCGACGCCGCCGAAGACGATCATGCCTTCACCGCGCTGCTGGTAGGTCTGGCAGGCGTCGTAGATCGCCTCGATCTTGGCGTCGGGCTGGACCTTCGTGAAGCCGCCTTCCTTGCCGTCGGCCATCGCGTTCTTCACCTGGGTGTTGGCGAAGGTGCCGCGGGTCATGATGCGGTCATTGCCGCGGCGCGAACCGTAGGAGTTGAAGTCCTTCTTAGACACGCCCGCCGCGAGGAGGAACTTGCCGGCCGGGGTCTCTTCCTTGAAGGCGCCGGCAGGGGAGATGTGGTCGGTCGTGACGGAGTCGCCGAGGATGGCGAGCGGGCGGAGCTTCGCGAGCGAAGGCACCGGAGGCGGGGTCATCGAGAAGCCCTTGAAGAACGGCGGCTCCTGGATGTATGTGGACGATTCCTTCCAGCTGAAGCGCGCGCCCGTGCCGCCCTGGACGCCCTTCCACTCCGCGGTGGCGTTGGCGAGGGAGTCGGCGGCGTACTTCGACTTGAACATCGCGGGCTTGAGGCCGCGGGCGACGTGGTCGGCGACTTCGGCCTGGGTGGGCCAGACGTCCTTGAGGAAGACCGGCTTGCCGTCCTTGCCCGTGCCGAGCGGCTCGGCGTCGAGGTCGATGTCGACGCGGCCGGCGAGGGCGAAGGCGACGACGAGGGGCGGGGACATCAGGAAGTTCGCGCGGACCGCACCGTGGACGCGGGCTTCGAAGTTGCGGTTCCCCGAGAGCACGGAGGCCGTGACGAGGTCGCCGTTCTTGATGGCGCCTTCGATGTCGGCGTCGAGCGGGCCGGAGTTACCGATGCAGGTCGTGCAACCGTAGCCGACGAGGTTGAAGCCGAGCTGGTCGAGGTAGCCCGAGAGCTGGATCTCGTTGAGGTAGTCGGTGACCACGCGGGAGCCGGGGGCCAGCGAGCACTTCACGTTCGGATTGACGGTCAGGCCTTTCTCGACGGCCTTCTTGGCGACGAGGCCGGCGGCCACCATCACGGAGGGATTCGAGGTGTTGGTGCAGGAGGTGATCGCGGCGATCACGACGGAACCGTGCTGGAGCGAGCGGCCCGTCGCGCCGACGGGGGCGGAAGCGGCGCGGTCGGCCGCGGCCTTGCCGAAACCGTTCTTATCCTTCGGCGCAGTGAAGAGCGTGTTGAAGCTGTCCTTGATCTTCGGGAGGTCGATGCGGTCCTGCGGGCGCTTCGGGCCGGAGACGCAGGGGACGACCGTGCCGATGTCGAGGTCGATGGTCTGGGTGTAGTCGATGCTGCCGGCCTTCGGGATGCCGTAGAGTCCCTGGGCCTTGTAGTATTCCTTCACTAGCTCGATGTGCGACTCGTCGCGGCCGGTCTGGCGGAGGTAGTCGAGGGACTTGTCGTCGACCGGGAAGAAGCCCATCGTGGCGCCGTATTCCGGGGCCATGTTGGCGATCGTGGCGCGGTCGGCGAGCGAGAGGGCCTCGGTGCCTTCGCCGAAGAACTCGACGAACTTGCCGACGACCTTGGCCTTGCGGAGGATTTCCGTGAGGCGAAGGGTGAGGTCGGTGGCGGTGACGCCTTCGCGGAGGCGGCCGGTGAGGTTGACGCCGATGACTTCAGGCGTCTGGAAGTAGACCGGCTGGCCGAGCATGCCCGCTTCGGCTTCGATGCCGCCCACGCCCCAGCCGACGACGCCGATGCCGTTGATCATCGTCGTGTGGGAGTCGGTGCCGACGAGCGTGTCCGGGTAGAAGACGCCGTCCTTCTGGAAGACCAGCTTGGCGAGGAACTCGAGGTTGACCTGGTGGACGATGCCGATGGCTGGCGGCACGACGCCGAAGGTCTTGAACGCCTGCATGCCCCACTTGAGGAATTCATAGCGCTCGGTGTTACGGCCGAATTCCTGACGCAGGTTGTCGAGGAAGGACGAGGCGGTGCCGGCCTTGTCGACCTGGACGGAGTGGTCGACGACGAGATCGACGGGCACGAGCGGCTCGATGACGGCGGAATCCTTGCCGAGCTTGGCGACGGCTTCGCGCATGGCGGCGAGGTCGACGAGGAGCGGCACGCCGGTGAAGTCTTGGAGCACGATGCGCGCGACGACGAACGGGATCTCGGTGTCGACGGGCTTCGCGGCGTTCCACGCGGCGAGGGTCTTCACGTCGTTCTCCGTGACCGCGACGCCGTCGCAGTTACGCAGCACGGATTCGAGGACGAGACGGATGGAGACCGGCAGGCGCGAGACCTTGCCGAGGCCGGCCTGCTCGAGCGCGGGCACGGAGTAGATCTGCCCGGACTTGCCGCCGGCGGAGAAGGGGCGGAGGGCTTTGAAGGGGTCTTTGAGGGCCATGGTAGGTTTGGAGATGAAAGGATGGGTCCGGACGTGGCCGTCCGGAGCAGTAGCCAAAAGCAAAGAAGGCGGTCGGGGCAAGCCCGACCGCCTTCAAATAAGCCTGTCTGACGCTTAGGCTTCGACGGCCTTCTTGATCTTGGCGAAGTTCGGCATCGAGGACGGGTCACGCTTCACTTCGGAGTGGATCACGTTGCCGGCCTTATCGGCCACGAAGACGGAGCGCTTGGCCACGTTGAGGAGGCCGGTCTTCTCGGGGATCACGCGGGTGTCCTTGACCTTGAAGGCCTTGAGGGCGACGCGGTTGAAGTCGGAGACGAGGGTGAGGCCGATACCGGCCTGCTTGGCCCAGGCTTCCTGAGCGAAGGGGGAGTCGACCGAGATGGCGATGACGTCAGCGCCGAGCTTCTTGTACTCGTCGAGGAGGCCGGTGACCTTGCAAAGTTCGTCGGTGCAGACGCCCGTGAAGGCGAGGGGCACGAAAAGGATGACGGTCTTGCCCTTGCCGACGTTGCGGCGGAGGTTGACGTCGACCAGGCCGGCGTCGGTCTTCTGCTTGAGAGTGATTTCAGGGAGAGGCTGGCCGAGTTTCAGGGGCATGGGTAGGGAGGGTAGGGGGTTCGGTGGGGAAACTGGTCAAAAATCGAGGGGAGGCAAGGACGGAGGCGGTAAAAGGGCATAAAAGACCCTTTTTTGACGAGGCTCGGTCGTTTGGAGGCCTGAAATCCTGAAAACCGCCCTTATTCGCCATCTTTCGCCAACCCAAGCCGCCGGAACCACTTCCGTTGCTTCCGGACTAACGCCCAGGTGTCCAAATTGATCCGCTCAGCTAGTCCCGAGCGGGCGACCCGTTTCCCGCCCTCCAACCAGTCCATGACGGCCCGATAACCCACGGCCCGGGAGGAAGTCAGCTCGGGGTCGAGACCGAGGGCCAGAAGGCGCTCTGATTCTTCGATGATGCCCTGTGCGAGCATCAGCTCGGTCCGGGCGGCGATCCGGCTCTTAAGTTCAGCGTCCGGACGCTCCAGCAGTTCGAACGTGACCAGGTGGTCGGCGAAGGGGCCTTGTCGGGTCAGGAACTCGTCACGCAGGGAATCGAGGCTGCGTCCGGAGGCGAGGCGACGTTCCAGGGCCTTGGCGACGCGGATGGGATTCTGGACGTCGAGCCAGTCGGGTAGCTTCGGGCCTTCGAGTTCGCGGAGGCGGAGCAAGAGCGAGGCGAGGCCTTGTCGATGGAGCGTGCGCACTTCGTCGGTGATCGCCTGCGGAATTTCCAACTCGTCGGTCACCGGGCCGAAGAAGGCCGCCAGATAGAAGCCGCTGCCGCCCGTCACGAGGATGCGCTTGCCGCGAGCGTGCGCGCCGGCGATGGCCGCGCGGGCCATTTCGACGTATTGCGAGACGGAGTAGCGTTCGCTCGGGTCGACGAGGTCGAGGCCGTGGTGGCGGACGCGTCGTTGTTCCTCGGCGGTCGGCTTGGCCGAACCGATGTCCATGCCGCGATAGACGCACACCGAATCACACGAGATGATCTCGGCGTCGTGCTGTTCCGCCCAGCGCAGGGCGGTCTCCGTCTTGCCGACGGCGGTCGGTCCCGTCAGGACGTGGATCGCTGGCGCGGACGCGGTCATCAGCCGCGTTTCGCCCAATCCAGGAAGTAGGACAGCAGGATCAGCGCGACGGGCGAAGTGAGCACCATGCTGTCGATCAGGTCGAGCGCGCCGCCGATGCCGGGAATCGTCGCGCCGGAATCCTTGGCGCCGGCGAGCCGCTTGAACACGGACTCGACGAGGTCGGAGGGGATGCTCAGCACCGCGATCGGCAGGGCGAGGACCGCCGCCTTCCAAGGCACCATGAAGGTGATGCCGCAGGCGTCTCGCATGAGCCAGGCGTAGAGTCCCGAGGCCAGCGCCGAGCAGGCGAGTCCGCCCGCGCAGCCTTCCCAGCTCTTGGCGGGGCTGATGGTCGGGGCGATCTTGTGCTTACCGAAAGGGACGCCGAAGAGGAGGCCGCCGACGTCGGTGAACTTCGTCGCGACGAAGACCCAGACGACGTAATACAGACCCACGGATTCGGCCTTGAGCAGATGGCCGTCCTTCATGCGCGCGATGGCGATGAGCGAGGCCAGCATGAAGGGGAGGTAGGCGAAGCCGTAGAGGGTCGGGAAACGGCGGAGCAACGGCGGGACCTCGCCCGGGTGGCGTAGGAGCGAGAGCAGGTGGAGTCCGACAAGCAAGGCGCCGCCGGTCAACAGGGCGTTGGCGCGGGCCTCTTCGGGGGCCAAGAAGAAGAGGGCGAAGTGGAGGGCGAAGCCGGCGACGACGCCGGACAGGCTCGGCCGACGCACGCCGGGGATGCGCTGCGCCAGGGAATAGAACTCATACTGCGCCGCACCGATGATCAGGGCGAGCAGGCCGAACGAAGCTTGCTCGGCGACGGAGAAGAAGCCGCCGATCCAGATGACGAGTCCGACGACGACCCAGAGGCCGATGGTGCTGAGGGCGCGATCTTTCATGCTTGAGAAGGAGGTTGGACCTGGGCGCCGGTCATGCCGAAGCGGCGTTCGCGCTTCGCGTATTCGGCGAGCGCGAGCTGGAGCTGCGCCTTATCGAAGTCGGGCCAGAACACGGACGCGAAGACGATCTCGGCGTAGGCGGACTGCAGCAGCAGGAAGTTGCTGAGGCGGAATTCGCCCGAGGTGCGGATGATGAGATCCGGGTCGGGCAGACCGGCGGTCTGGAGACGGGCTTCGACCGCGGCCCAGTCGACGGCGTCGGCCTGCAGTTTGCCCGACGCGACATCGGCGGCGAGCGAACGCGCGGCGGCGACGATTTCCTGGCGGGCTCCGTAGTTGAGCGCGACGACGAGGTTGAAGGCGGTGTTGTCCTTGCTCGACTTGATCACGTCCTCGAGCGGCGACCGGACGAACTCGGGCAGGGCGGTGATGTCACCGATGACGTGCAGGCGTACGTTGCGTTTCTCCAGCCGGGCGAGGTGCGCGCGGAGGATCCATTCGCCGAGCTTGAAGAGGCCGCTGACCTCTTCGAGCGGGCGCTTCCAGTTCTCGGCCGAGAAGGCGAAGACCGTGAGCGTGTTCACGCCCGCGTCGATGCACGCGTCGACGGTCTCGATCAGCCGTTCGGCGCCGCGGCGATGACCTTCGAGCCGGGGCAGGCCCTTCGCGGCCGCCCAGCGGCCGTTGCCGTCCATGATGATGCCGATGTGCCGCGGAGGGGCGGACGGGACGGAGGGGCTGGGCGCGGGGGACGACACTTAGCCGGAGGATGTTCTACGCGGCTCGCGTCTGGCAACCGCGAATCAACGCTCGTCGGCGGCCACCAAGACTCCGGGGAAGCCCGCTTCCCGGGCCAGTTCGCAGACCTCGAGGAACAGCTTCACGGTCAGCGATGCGTCGGCCTTGATCAGCACCGGGCGGGCCGAGCCGCCGGAGGCGGCGACGCGGCGGAGTTCGGCGCCGAGGCTGTCGCGGTTCACGACGCGGCCGGCGACGACGTAGACGCCCGTCCCGCGCGCGGACACGAGCGTGACGGTCACGGAGGTGCGGGCGAGGTCAGGGGTCTTCGTGCGCGGAGTCTCGAGGGTCGAGGCGACGGCGCCCGGGCGCTGGTCGAAGCCTACGTACATGCCCGGCGCGAAGATGAACTCCGCCGAGAGCACGTAGGTCAGGGCCGCGCAGACGAGCGCGAGCGCCAGGGGCGCGAAGTCTAGGCCTCGTTCGGCCGGGCGGACTTTCTCCAGGACTCCGAGGGGCGTGCGCATCTCAGGACTGGCGCGGCTTCTCCTCCGGCAGCTCGTGGCGCACGAAGGTGATGATGGAGTGGGCGGCGATCTCCATCTCGGTGACGATGGAGCGGACGCGGCCGACCAGGAAGTGATGGCCGAGGGCGCAGCCGGCGGCGATGACCATGGCGAAACCCGCGGTGGCCAGGGCGCCTTGGACGCCGAGCAGGAGCCCGTCGGCGGAGCCGTAGACGCTGCCATCGCGCAGGGCGGTCGCGAGGTCGAAGCCGGCGAAGATGGCGCCGGCCAGACCGAGGAGGGGGGCGACGCGTCCGATCGCGGCGATCGTACCGAGACGGCGTTCCAGCACGGGCAGTTCGAGCAAGGCGGCTTCGGTGGCGGCGGCGCGCATGGCTTCCTCGCCGGAACTGGCCCGGAGGAGCGCGGCCTTGACGACGCGGGGGACGGGTCCGGGGGATTCTTCGCAGGCGGCGAGCGCTTCGAGCGGTCGGCCGGCACGCAGGTTATTGCGGACGCCTTCGATGAAGTCGGAGGAGAGCACCAGGCCGCGATGGAGGAAGAGGGCGCGTTCGACGACGAAGACCAAGGCGAGGAACGACAGCACGAGCAGCAGCCACACGAAAGGGCCGGCGTCGAAGGGGAAGGAGAAACGCATGGGGCTTACTTGGGAGTGGACGACGAACCGCGGAGGGTCGCAAGTTTGCTTTCGGCCGTGGCCTGGCCGGGGAGCCGGCTGAGCCCGTTGGTCAGGCCATGGTTGACGGTGACGATGATCGAATAGGCCGCGATGGCCTCAGCCCGGTCGCCGTCCTGTTCGCAGAGCTCGCCCATCAGCAGGACGGAGCGGGCCAGCCAGAGCCGTCCTTCGGAGGAGAACCGGGCGGCGACTTCGCCGGGTCGCTCGCCGCGCATCGCCGCAAGCGCGCGGAGGAGCACCTTGCGGGCTTCGGCGCGGGAGGCGGCGGCTTCGGGTCCGGTCTCGGCCTTGGCGCGCTCGGTCAGCGTCAGCGCCCACTTATACCAGGCCTCGGTCTGCGTATCGGCGGAATCCTTGGACCACGCTTCCGCGATGCGTTCGTAGGCTGCGGCCGCGCGGGCGATACGCTGGCGGTCCAGCTGGCCGATGCGATCGCGGCGTAGCTGCGCCAGGCCGAACAGCGCGTCGGCGCGGGCCATCTCGGCCTGCGGGCGGGCGGCGTCCGTGGGCCGGTCGCGGATCAGTCCGTCCAGTACCAGCAAGGCTTTGTCGAACTGGCCGAGCGAGCGGAGGATCTCCGCGCGGCGCAGGGTGACCCGGGTGAGCAGCGGGCTGAGCGGATAGGTTTCAGTGAAGCGCTCAAGCAGCTCTACGGCGTCCTTCAGTTTGCCTTCGCCGGCGGTCGGAGCCTGCAGGGCGGCCTGTTCCGAGGCTTCGTAGAGGCCGAGCGAGGCGAAATCGGCCAGCGAAGGTTCGCCGCCGAAATCCTTGGCGAGCGCTT
>CANKZO010000076.1 GCA_947488485.1 Opitutia bacterium
CGGACGGCGGCATCGGCGAGAAGCTTACGGAGGACCGCGACGCTGGTCGGCTGATCGAGGGTCTTGGCGACGGTGAAGAGCTCATCCGGACCCGGCGCACGATCCAGCTGGCCGACGAGTTCGGCGACGAGCGGAGCACCGACCTTGGGGTCGAGCGCGAGCGCGGCGAACATCCGACCTTCGGCCGGCAAGGCCTTAGCCTCCTTCGAAGCGAGGAAGGCGGCGACCGCTTCTGGCTGACGCTCGAGATACATGCGCACGAGGAAGCGCTCGAAGTCGCGCTCATAGGCGGCGCCGACCTTGATCGGCTTGCCGCTGCGACCCGGCGCGACGGGCCCTTCGAGGGACGGGCCGGCGAAACGCATCAGCGTGCCGAGGGCGGCGGGCCACTTGGCGGAAGACTCACCGAGGGCCTTGATGGCGGCGGAGCGGACTTCCGTGTCCGGGTCGGCGGAGAGCGCGGCGAGCGCTTCGTGATGCGGCGTCCAGGCGCCGAAGTGGCGGAGGGCGTTCACGGCCTCACGGCGGATATTGCGATTGGGGTCGGCCAGCAGGCGCATGGCCAACGGCCCGATCTTACGACCGTGCTCGCCCAGCACCCAGAGGGCCTGGATGCGGCGGGCGGCCGGCGCAGCGGCGTCACCGGCGATCGCGGCGAGCGTGCCTTCGAGGGCTTCGCCTTCGTTGCCACGGTCGGCCAACGTCTGCCAGGCGAGATGGGCATCGCCAGCGATCTTCGAACCGAGACGGGCGATCAGCTCCGCTGAGGAAAGCTTGGTATAGTTGGGTACGGCCGGCGGGACGAAGCCCTTCGGCTTGATGCGCCAGATGCGGCCCGACTGCTTGTCGCGATCCGGGTGATTACGGGCGACCTCGTTGTGGCTAATGATCTTGTTATACCAGTCGATGACGTAGAGGCAGCCGTCGGGACCCATGGTCATGGCGATCGGACGGAAGAACGGGTCATCGCAAGTGACGAAGTCATCGAGCTTTTCTAGGCGATAGCCCGAGCCCTCGCGATGCTGGCGGATCGCGTTGACCTTCGAGGTGATCGGGTTGGCGACATACATCACGCCGTCGAAGCCCTTCGGCCAGACGCCGACGTCGGAGAGCGCGAGGCCGCTGAGACCCGATCCGCTCATCTTGAAGTCAGGAGCCTGCACGGGGAACGGCGGCTGGTAGGATTTCGCGAGGCGATCCGCGCAGCCGGGGTAGAGCGCGTATTCATGGAACGGCATCACCGGGTAGCCGTAATCGTTGGCCTCCTGAATGAATGCCTCGCCTTCACCGGTAAGGACGAGACCCCAGATATTGCAGGGGCCGACGCTCGTCGGCTCGAAATAGCTGCCGTCCGGACGGAAACGCGCCATGCGGGTGCTCGGGAAGTCGACCTGTTCGCCCTTCGCGGTGACGACCGTGCCTCGGTTGAAGGCGCCCTGCGCGAGCCAGAACCAACCCCACGGGGCGCGGGTGAACTGGTGCGGGAAAAGGTGCGAGTCCTGCACGCCGAAGCCGGTCAGCAGGACCTCGCGCTTGTCGGCCTTGCCGTCGCCGTCGGTGTCGCGAAGGAACACGACATCGTGGCCGTGCTGGACGACCGCGCCGTCCTTGTAAGGCAGGACGCCTTCAGGTATCGCCAGGCCATCGGCGAAGGCGCGCGGCTGGCGGACGCCCGCCTCGAAAGGCTTATCAAAGAGGACGACCTTGTCGCGGGCCTTGGACTTATAAAGGGCCTCGGCGGCGGCGGGGTTCTCGTTGGCGTCGACCGGGTATTCCAACGCGGTGCTGGACCACGCCCTGCCCTGCTGGTCGAAGATCAGCATGATGAATTTACCGAAGTCGGCGGACTCCTTGGCGAAGAGCTCGATCTCGAAGCCTTCGGGTAGCTTGAACAGTTTCTGCTGCTCCTCCGCAGTGCGGCGCACGCCCTGCACATCGTTGTAGCTCGTGTCCTTGCGGGGAGCGGCCGCCTTGGCGGGCTCCGGCTTCTTCACGGTGGGCTTCACCTTGTCCCAGGTGAGCGCGCCTGGCGTGGGCGGCAGTTCTTCGATCGTGATGTCCTTAGCCTGAATCACCGCCATACCACCCGAGTGGATCTGGATGCCGATCTTGCCGTCGGCGGCGATGTTCGGCTCGGTCTCGAGGTAATCCAGCGCCGGGACGCCGTTGACCCAGCTGCGGATACGATTGCCCTCGGCGAGGATGCGATACTCGTTCCACTCGCCTTCCTTGACGGCGGCGAGGACCGCGGCGGCGTCCTTGGATTCGGCGATGACCTTGTTACGACGGCTCTCGTCGTAGATCTTGCCATACCAGCCCTTACCGTAGTCGACCTGATAGCCGCTCATCTCAGAGCTGTTCGGTACGCGGACGCTGCGCATCTGGATGCCGCTGTTGACGAAACCCGTGCCGGTGAGGCGGAGCTTCACGCGCAGGTCGAAGTTCTGATAGGACTTCTCAGTCGCGAGGAAGAAGTTCTTCGGGACCTTGACCGTCGAGGAACCGCCGCGGATCTCGCCGTCCTCGACGCGCCACCAGGCGGCGTCGCCTTCCCAGCCCGCGAGGGACTTGCCGTCGAAGATCGGCACGGGGGCGGCATGGGCGGAAAGGGCGGAAAGGGCGAAGAGCAGAGCCAGGAGACAACGCATGGTGAAGGGGGTTAGGGAGAAACTAGCCGACGGCCGGCCGGCCACAACCTTACGCGTCATCTTGGCATGCAACCCGACCACCCTCAAAAGCACATTTCGCCCGCACCCCACGCTTGCGTCCGCAGGCCTTACCGCCTGTCTTCTGGGCATGTCCTCCGTTCATAACCTCGTCCGCGACTGCGCCTCGACCCTGATCCCCGCCGGGGATGTCGTCGTGCTGGAAAAAGGCACGGAAGTCACCGTCACCCAGGCCCTCGGCGGCTCGGTCACCGTCCGCACCCCGATGGGCCTCTTCCGCATCGCCCCGGCCGACATCGAAGCCCTCGGCGCCGACGCCGTCAGCCAATACGGCAAGAAGGACGAAGCCATCATCAGTGGCCCCGTGAACCAGGAAGCCCTCTGGGAAGCGCTCAAGGGCTGCTTCGACCCGGAGATTCCGGTCAACATCGTGGACCTTGGCCTGATCTATCACCTCGAACTCACCCCCGGCGAACGCGGTGGCCAGAAGGTCGCCGCCAAGATGACGCTCACCGCCCAAGGTTGCGGCATGGGGCCCGTCATCGCCGCCGACGCGAAGTCCAAGATGGAAGCCCTGCCCGGCGTCGAGTCCGCCGAAGTCGAGATCGTCTGGGACCCGGTCTGGAATCCGCGGATGATCTCCGAAGCCGGCCGCAAGCAGCTCGGCCTCGAGTGATGTCCGCGCCCGTCCAGTCCGCGACGGCCCTCTACCTGCACGTCCCGTTCTGCGCGTCGTCGTGCGACTTCTGCTCGTTCTACCAGGAGCAGCCCAAGCGCGGCGAGATCGACCGCTACCTCGCCGCGATCGAACGCGAGATGGAGCTCCACCCGCCGGGCCGCGTCGAGACCGCCTTCTGGGGCGGCGGCACGCCGGGACTCCTGCCGGCTGATGACCTGCGTCGCCTAGGCCATGCGATGACCAAGGCCGCCGGCCGCCCTGGCGAATGGACCGTCGAGCTCGCGCCTTCTTCGGTGCGCGCCGACAAGCTCGCCGCGCTCAAGGAGATCGGTGTCACCCGCGTGTCGATGGGCGTACAGAGCTTCGACGACGTCACGCTCGACGCGCTCGGCCGCCGTCACTCGCCCAAGCAGATCATGGAAGCCTGGGAGCTCATCGAGGCCGCCGGCTTCGCCTCGCGTAATCTCGACCTCATCTTCGCGATTCCCGGACAGGACGAGAAGCGCTGGACCGATGACCTCTGCCGGGCGATGGAGCTCAAGCCCGACCACCTCTCGACCTATTGCCTGACCTTCGAGGAGGACACCGCGATGTTCGTGAAGCTCTCGCAGGGCAAGGTGAAGATCGACCGCGAACTCGAAGCCTTCCTCTACCGGCGCACTTGGGAGACGCTCGCCGAAAACGGCTACGCGCAGTACGAGACCTCGAACTTCGCCCAACCCGGCCATGCCTGCCGGCACAACCTCATCACTTGGGAGATGGGCTCCTGGATCGGCTACGGCCCTTCGGCGGCCTCACAGTGGGGACACGTCCGCTGGACGAACCCGGCGAATCTCGACCAATGGGTCAAAGGCATCGAAGCCGGTCAGCCCGTGCGCGAGCAGGCGAAGGCGCTCAGCGCGCGCGACCTGCTCTGCGACGCCCTGGTCTTCGGTCTGCGTCTGAACGAAGGCGTCGACCCCTTCGCGCTCGCCGAGCGCTTCGAGACCCCGCTGCCGCAAGGCGTCCGCGAACTCTTCGCCGACCTCATCGAGGAGGAGATCATGGAACTGGCCGGCAACCGCTTCCGCCTGAACGGCGAAGGCCGCCTGCGCGCGGATGCCGTCGGCGTCGCCGTGCTCGAGAAATTCGACTGATGGACTACGCCCTCGGAGCCGCCTTCTTCTACGCCTGGTCCGTGACCTGCGCCCGGCGTAGCTCCGCGCACCATGGGCCGGACCTCGCGAACCTCGGACGCCTACTCGTCGCGATCGTCATCGTCGGCCTCTTCGTCGCCTTCAGCGGTCGTCATCCGTTCAGCGCCGGCTGGGGCTGGCTCCTGCTCGGCGGCGTGCTCGGCCTCGGCGTCGGCGACATCGCGCTCTTCCACGCGCTACCTCGGATCGGCGTCGGACTGACGATGCTACTGACGCAGTGCCTCGCCGCCCCGATCGCTCTGTTCCTCGAATACGAGATCCTCGGCCTTTCTCCGAACGGCCCGCAGTTGCTCTCCGCGCTGGTCATCCTCGCCGGCGTCGGCGTGGCACTCGGCGCCCCCGCCGAAGGCGACCCGGCGGACCGCCGCGCCGGCGTCTGGCTGGGCGTGCTGTCGGCCTTTGGTCAAGCCTGCGGCGCCGTGGGCACACCGATGGCTAAAGCAGCCTGCGACGCGGTCGGTGAGACCATTCCCGACGGCTTCGCTCAGGGCTTCGTCCGCCTGCTGGGCGGCGTGCCGATCGTGCTGCTCTTCGTGTTCTGGACCGCCCGCAAGGACGGCCTCCTCGCCAAACTAACCCGGCCCTACGCTTGGCGCACCGCGCCGATCTGGATGTTCATGAACGGCCTCGCGGGCCCTGCCCTCGGCGTGGCGTGCTACCAATGGGCGCTCACCAAGCATGATGCCGCGCTCGTGCTCAGCGTGGTCGCGTTGACTCCCCTGATCGGACTCGTGATGCAGTGGGCCGTCGAAGGACAGCGTCCGTCGTGGCGCCTCTGGCTCGGCGGCGCGATCGCCATCGTCGGCGTCGTCCTGCTACGCCAGCTCTAAGCCGAGGTCGCGTCGGTCTTCCGCTCCTGGGCGTCGACCACGACGGTCGTGACCAGATCCGAGCCGACGTTTGTCATCGAGCGGGCCATGTCGAGGACCCGGTCCACGCCGAGCACGATGCCGATGCCCTCAGGCGGAATACCGAAGGTCACCAGCAAGCCGGCGATGAGCGGCAGCGAACCTCCGGGAATGCCGGCGACGGCCACGGCGCTCAGCACCGAGAGGAAGAGCAAGGTCAGCTGCTGCCCGACGGAAAGGTCCACGCCGAAGACCTGCGCGACGAAGAGCACCACGCAGCCTTCATACAGGGCAGTGCCGCTCATGTTCATCGTCGTGCCGAGCGGCAGGACGAAGCCGGCCACGCTCGGCTTGAGCCCGAGAGTGTCCTTGGAACACTCCAAGGCGGCCGGGAGCGTCGCATTGCTCGAGCTCGTCGAGAAGGCGGTGATGAGTACGCCGCGGATATCGCGAAAGAACGCCAGGGGCTTGCGATCGGTCCAGAGGCGTAGCCAGAGCGACATCGTGCCGAAGAGATGGAGGAGCATCACCGCCAGGCAGCCGAGGGCGAAGACTCCGAGGGCGATCAGGATATCCAGGCCGACCTTGACGATGACGCCGTAAATCATGAGCGGTACGGCGAAGGGAGCGAGCCGCAGGGCGAGGCGGACGATGCCCGTCATGAGTTCCGAGACGAGGTCGAGGGCCGAGAGCAGCTGCTGACGCTTGGCCTCGGCGAGCTGGGTGCCGACGACGCCGACGAGCAACGCGAAGAGGATGAGCGGCAGGATGTCACCGATCGTGCCGTTGGTATGGCCGACGACGGCCCCGAAGAGGTTCTTCGGCATGAACATCTCGACGATGCCGGCCAAGGAGAGCGACGGGGTGGCCGCCGAGACGGCCACGTGCTTCTGCGCGGCGCCGCCGAACTCCTGCATGAGCATGGCCTTCGCGCTGGCGTCGAGATGATCGCCGGGACGGAGCACGTTCATCATCAGCAGCCCCAGGCCGACGGCGATGGCCATGTTGAGGAAAAAGAGCGCGAACGTCCGACCCGCGAGCGGACCCAGCCGATCGAGACGGCCGAGCTGAGCGACGCCGGCGGCGAGCGAGGCGAACACCAGCGGGATCACCACGAAGAACAACAGACGGAGGAAGACCTGTCCCAGCGGGTCGAAGACATTCGTCGAGACCTTCCGCATGAACTCCAGCGACGCGGGTGAATACTGTCCGAGCCCGAGGGTGGCCAGGCCGGCGACGACGCCGAAGAGCAGTCCGTAGAGGATACGGTTGGCAAGGGGACGATTGGTTTCGGCCATGGGGGTTAGGGTTATCTTTAGGAGCGACTGCGGCTGGCTTCCACTTTAAACAAACCGCGCCCCATGAATGCCCTGTCCTTACTGCTCGTCACTTGCCTGAGCCTTGGCGCCGCCGAAGTCATCCCGCCCACGCCGAAACAGACCATGCCCGTCGCCTCGGCGGAAGAGACCTTAGGCTGGAAGCAGCTCTTCGACGGCAAGACCCTCAAGGGCTGGACCGGCGACCCCGTCTACTGGCGCTGCGAGAACGGCGTGCTCGTCGGCGAGATCACCCCGGAGACCATCGTGAAGCGCAACACCTTCATCATCTGGGAAGGGTCCCTGCCCGGCGATTTCGAGCTGAAAGCGGAATACCGTATCTCCGAGCGCGGCAATAGCGGCATCAACTACCGCAGCGCCGACGTCACGGGACTCACCTTCGCCCTGACCGGCCCGCAGGCCGACATCGACGGCCAGAACCGCCACACCGGCCAGAACTACGAGGAGCGCGGACGCACGTTCAATGCCCTCCGCGGCCAGATCACCCGCATCCGCCCGGGGCAAAAGGCCGAAGTCGTCGGCTCGGTCGGCGACCCGAAGGAACTCGCCACCTTCATCCGGAACGGCGATTGGAACGAGTATCACCTCATCGTCCGCGGTGGCACGCAGGTCCACCTCCTGAACGGTCACGTCATGAGCGTGGTCATCGACGACGACGCGGCGGCCCGCCATCCCGAAGGCAAACTCGGCGTCCAGGTCCACGTCGGCCCGCCGATGAAGGTCGAATACCGCAACTTCCGCGTCAGGCAGCCCTGAGGCCGGATACGCCGTTGCCCTCGGCCCGCCGCCGGCTTGGATAGACCCATGAGCCGCCCCGCCCTCACCCTGCTTGCCTTGCTGAGCTGGACGCTCGGCGGCTTGGCCGCCGCACCCAGCGGCTGGTCCGAACAAAGCCCGCGCGATGAGCTCAGGCCCGGGTTCAGTCGCGAGGGCCAGGTGCTGGTCATCACCCATGACGAACGCGCAGGCCTCGACGGCTGGTATCAGCAGACCTTCACCGTTCAGGGCGGAGACTTCATGAAGTTCAGCGCCACGCGTAAGACGACAGCGGTCGAGAATCCTCGTCACAGCGGACTCGCGCGCATCGTGTGGACGGACGCCAAAGGCAGGATCGTACCGGCGGCCGTCGCCGGAGCCTCCGCCGAACCGGAACACCCGCTCGACGGGCCCGGCGACGCGCAAGGCCGCACGACGCTGACCGGAACCTACCAGGTCCCGCCGAAAGCCACGCAGGCGATCGTCGAACTGCACCTCCAACATGCGCCCCGCGGGAAGGTCGAATGGAGCGACATCGTCTTCGAACAGACCGTCGCCCCGGCGTCGCGCAAAGTGCGTCTGGCGACCGTCCAATACGTCCCTAGCGGCAAGTCCCCTCGTCGGAACTGCGAGGAATACGCCCCGATGATCGCCGAAGCTGCCAAGCAGCAGGCCGACCTCGTCGTCCTCGGCGAGACCGTGCCATACGTGAACGTCCGGCAGACGCCGGCGGAAAACGCCGAGGCGATTCCCGGCCCGACGACGGAATATTTCGGCGGCCTCGCCAAGCAGCACGCCCTCCACATCGCCGTGAGCCTTTATGAACGCGACGGCCACCTTGTCTATAACACCGCGGTACTGCTCAGCCCCGCAGGCCAGCTGCTCGGCAAATACCGCAAGGTCTGCCTCCCGCATGGTGAAGTCGAGAAGGGCGTCGCGCCCGGCGCCGACTATCCGGTCTTCCAGACGAAGTTCGGCAAGGTCGGCCTGATGATCTGCTACGACGGATTCTATCCCGAGGTCGCCCGCGCGCTGACCGCCAACGGCGCCGAAGTCATCGCCTGGCCCGTGTGGGGCTGCGATCCGCTGCTCGCCCGGGCGCGCGCCTGCGAGAATCGCGTCTACGTGGTCAGCAGCACCTTCACCGATCCGAAAATGGACTGGATGGTCTCGGCGGTCATCGATCCCACTGGCAAGGTCGTCGCCCAGGCCAAGGAACGGGGCAGTGTCGTCGTCCACGAAGCCGACCTCGCGAAGCCACTTGTCGGCCCCTATAACCTAGGCGACTTCCGCGAGATGGTGCAGCGGCATCGGCCCACGCCTGCCAAGTAAACCGGCTCAGGCGAGTTCCGCGGCGATCGCATCCCAGAGGGCGATGCGCGCCTCGATGGCGGCGACAGAGGCCACGGCCGCTTCGTCCCACTTGCGGTCATCTTCACCGCAGAGCAGTTCGACCATACGGAGAGAGATCGCGCCGTGGTGGCCACCGTCGACCTCGATGTGTCGCTCGAGATAATAGCGGAAGGTATCGAGCTTGCCGGGGTATTCGCGACTGAGGCGCGTGACCAGTTCCGTGAACATGTCGGGGATCAGGTCTTCGCGCCCGAAGGTGAAGGCCGCGGCGACCTCATGGGACTTCCCGTTCGTGGCCAGGGCGAAGGTCGCACCGGAGAACGCGGCGGCGCCAGCCGGGACCCCAGCGGAGACCAGCGCGGCAGCGGTCGAGCCGCCCGCGCGGACGGACGCGAGCGCCTTGTCGACGGCGGACGTATCGGATCCGGCTTCATGCATCGCGCGCAGGTAGAGATCGAAGTGCGCGATACGACCGCCACGCGGATCGACGTCCGATTCCTCACCACAGACAATCTCGTTGATCAGGAAGCGGACTTCCGCGTCGCCGACCGGCACCCAGGGGACCGTCACGCAGGTGAGGTCGCGCTGCAGGCGCTTCAGGAGCGACATAAAATCCCAGACCGCGAAGACGTGCGAACGCATGAACACGCGCACGTCGTCGAGCGAAGCCATCCGGGCATACAGCGGGTGCGCGAGCAAGCGGGCCCGGGCGGGCGCGATGCGGGAGCGGA
>CANKZO010000077.1 GCA_947488485.1 Opitutia bacterium
GGATCAGCATTTGAGCCAGAGCTTTGAACAAGCCGGTCAGCCGACCCGACTTACGGCCATCTGACGCTAGCCAGTTCATGGCGTTGCGCAGAACATTAACTATATCTAGCCCAGATCGATGACAGGCACTAAGTAGCCGCAGCCGTGAGCGCTCGGCTTTAAGCTCGGTTATGAAACCTTCTAAATTTTCCGGAGGCCTTTGCCCGCCAAGTGACTTTTCCCAGAATTCGAGATCCTGCAGATGCTGCTCGATGACCGCGGTACACCCATCGAAATACTTTACCAGGTGCGGGCCGCGCGCTTGTCCTGATATGAAGCTGAGGTTGGCTCCATGATCACGCCAACTAACCATGAGGTCAGGAAGGAAAGTGCAGTCTCCGAGCAAGATCGCCCGGAGGGCATAGACACGGTCATCGGCGTAAACATCGTCGCGGACGGGGCCAAAGTTATCAAAGACCTCGCGACGGAAAGCGGACGACGCACCACATGCGTGAAGTCCAGGCATCAAGTCATGCCCTGAAAGAGATGCCGCGCTTAATCGAGCCGGAAGCCTCGAAGGGCAGTTTACTGTCCGGCCCGTGAGCCTGCCGCCGGCGTCCATCACGGAGGCGCCCAAGATAAGTCCGAAGCTTCCCCGATTGCCGTCGAAGAAATCCGCGGTCTTCGCGACCCTCGCTGGCCCAGAAATATCGTCGCCTGCAGCCAAAATAATCACCTCGCCAGAGGCGACGCGCAGAGCCGAACGTAAGGCGGCGACCACGCCTTCGTTACATTCTTTGCGGATGAAATGCCATTGTTGGCCTTTCGAACTAATGAACGACTCGATGATTCCGGCAGTAGAATCGGGCGAGCGGTCGTCAACGACGATCACCTCATGCGGGGCCATCTCTTGATTCATCAACGAATCCATGGCGGCGCCGATGAAGCCCTCCTGGCGGTAGGCGAGCAGAATGACGCTGGCTTTGATCATCGATTGAGCGCCTTCAGGCACCTCCATGCGCAAAAGACTCCGATGCATGCCGCAGGAGCGGCAGCTGAATAGGTTGAAACCTGGCTTATGGACCAAGCTTGTGCGGCAAGCAGGACAGCAGCCGAAACTAGCACCCAAATCGCGGCGTTTAACGCGGGCCAGTGTCCTGACTTAAGACGATAGGCTACGATGACGATGGCGGCATATGCTAGGCATCCGATAAAGAAAGCGACCGCAGCACCGACCAGGCCGAAGATCGGCATAAGCAGCAAGGGCAAGACAATGCTCAAGCCGTTACCCAGGCATTCGACTGCGATCACTGTCTTAGGTGAACTACGGGCCATTAGCCAGAATCCCAAGGGCCAGGAGATCAGCCGGAAGAAAACCCCCCAGGTCATCCAAGTCAGCAGTGGCAACGCGGGGTCGAAGCTCCTCTCGTACAAGAGATGCATGCAAGGACGGCCCAGCGTGAGCAGTATGGCTATAAGCGGCACCCCCAGCAGCAATCCAGCCTGAATCTGCCGCTCCAGGAGCTCATTGGCTTCAGCGGAAGTCTTCGCAGCCGATATCCGCGGGAAGAAGTCTGTGCCCATGGCGGCGAAGATGAAACCGGGGAGGCTACCAGAAATCGCAAACGCCGCCTGATAATAGCCAGCTGCATCAAGCCCGGCTGAGCGTATGATTATTATGCGGACGATGTATGCGGAGAAATGTCCGGCCCATCCGATAAAAACAAGCGCGCCTCCTAGTTTAACTAATTCGCGTATGTCATTACTGTCCGTGAATGTCGAACTAACCGGGGGTGAAAGTTTTCGGGCAGCTTGCCACAATGCGGCCGCGGAGACTGCGGCGGCGAAAAGGACGCTAAGGGCGATTCCCAGGGAGCCCCATACATAAATCGCGGGCAAACCCAGCACAATGCCTGCTACTGCCCCGAGAATTTGGATTTTCGCCAAATGCTTCACGTCTCCGCTAGCTTGAAGAATCGCCGACCAAGCGGTCGACGCGATCATGCAAGGGACGGCTAAGCCTACTATGACTAGTTCCAGCAGGTATTGTTGGCCCGTAAAAGTCATGGCTGCGGCTGGCCAAAATAGGGCCAACGCCAGAAGAAGCCCCAAGCCACTAAGCATGACCCCAAGCCGGCGAACGGCGGCAATTTTCCTGGGCTTATTCGTCTCATCCGCGGATGCGATGACCCGAACAGCGGCGGTCCCCAGACCCCAACCTGCCACTGATGCGATGCTACTGGTAAATACCGAGAAGACGCCAACCAAGCCTACACCAGACACCCCTACTGTCAGTGCCACGACTTTAGACCTGAGAAAGCCAGCCGCCAGGACGACGACCTGAGCTCCGCCCATGAGAGCGCTGGAGCGGAGGATACGGGCGAAGGACATTGACGGGAGGTGTTAGCGGTTAGCGGTTGGCGGTTGGGAGCGCCAAATGAGACAATTAGCGATCAGGCACCAAGGGCGGGACAATACGCTGCGAAGAACTTGCGGCGGTATTCGGCCCAGGTGTGCTTTTCGGCTTCTACGCGGGCGGCTTGGCCGATCTGGAAGAGTGCGTCGCGACGGGTCAGGGCCCAATCGAGCTCCTGACGGATGGCTTCAGCGCTGCCGGGTTCAATGAGCAGTCCATTTTGACGGTGGTGGATGAAATCCGCCCCTCCCGTGCTCGTGGTGCAAAGGACAGGCACGCCGCAGGCCATGGCCTCGAGGATGACAAGGCCGAAGCCTTCCGCGATGGAGGGCAAGGCGACGAGGTCGCACTGTTTCATGTCAGCGGCCAAGGCGGCGTCGGAGAGTCCCCCGCGAATCTCGACGTCGACGCCTTCGAAACCTCGGATGAGGTCCCGATCCACCGAGGCGCGGGTATAGATGATGAGCTTGGCGACACCTTTGGGGAGAGAGGCCAAGGCCGCGAGTAAGTAGCGTGCTCCCTTGCGCTGGGAAAGCGCCCCAACGAAGCCCACGGTGAGAGGCTTAGCGGCGGGTGCTTCTGTCCGGGCGGAGAAGAGTTCGAGGTCGACGCCGTAACCGACGACATGTGCGGGCGCCTTCGAGCCTGCGGAGACCAAGGAATGCTTGGTGAACGAACTGGCGCAGATCACGGCGTCAGACCGGACGAAGGTGTCGTCATTATGCGCGAACAGGGGTGACATCTCGGTCTCCTCCATGAGTGAGGCCTTCGCTTCAGGGACTTTCTCGATTTCACGCTGAAAGAGTTCCCTCAGGTATTTTCCGTTAGGGTGGACCTGGAAAAGCACCCTGGGTAGTCCGGAGTTTTCCATCATCCGGAAGGCGGCGTCCGCGTAGTAACTATAGGCGACGAGCGGCGCACCCCGGGCGAGGGCGACCTGGCCGGCTTTGACGCTGAGCAGACGGTCTGCCTCCGCGAAATGGGGTGAGTCCTTCCGACGGTCATAGCGGGCCTGGAGTGAATGCACGAAGGCTCCGTAAGATCGGACCGCCTTGGTCGTGGGAATGTCCGGATGATGCCTGGCTTTGGCGAAGCGATGGAAGTTCTTCCCGGCCATCCCCGTCTCTGCCCAGAATTTCGAGAAATAGGCCTCGGTGACCAAAGCCTCCAAGGCATGATTCTCCTGCAGGGCCAAGGCGGACTGATAGCGATCACGAGGACCGGCAAAGACGATGACGGCGGGAACGGACATTTAACTAGAGGATGAGTTGACCAGAGGCTCGGAGGCCCAGAGAGACAGCGTTGACCGGTTGGCCAGTTGGCCGGAGGGGAACTGGTTACCTTAGTGTCTCGAGGTAGGGACAGCACCACGTGCTGTCCTAACGTCATTACTGAAAAGGAAGGACGCGATGGTGATCACGTCCCTACCTAAGACACCTAGGTCAGCACGCAGTGCTGACCCTACCGGGCGAAGGCCTTCGTGAATGCCACAATGACGCGATTGCGATCCTCTTCCGACATACCGGCGCCGGAGGGAAGGCAGAGGCCATGCTCGAAGAGGCGTTCGCTGACTTTGCCGCCGTGCATTTCGGCGCCGGCGAAGACGGGCTGGAGATGCATGGGCTTCCAGACGGGGCGGGCCTCGATGTTCTCGGCTTCAAGCGCGAGACGGACCTGCTCGCGGGTGACGCCAGCGACGGCAGGATCGATGGTGAGGCAAGTGAGCCAGCGAGTCGACTGACCCCAGGAGGCTTCGGGCTGCATGGTCACGCCAGGCAGAGACTTGAAGGCTTCTGCGTACGCCTTGAAATGCCCGCGACGACGGGAGACTTTGCCGGATAGGCGGGTGAGCTGTCCCAGACCGATACTGGCGGCGATATTGCTGAGGCGATAGTTATAGCCGACGGTGGAATGCTGATAATGAGGAGCGGCATCCCGGGCTTGGGTCGCCAGGAAGCGAGCCTGCTTGGCGAGTTCGGCATCATCAGTGACAAGCATGCCACCACCGCCGGTGGTGATGATTTTATTGCCGTTGAAAGAATGGATGCCGGCCAGGCCGAAAGAGCCGGGCGAGGCTTCGCCATAGGTCGCACCGAGGGCTTCAGCGGCGTCCTCGATGAGCTTTACGCCATGCTTATCACAACAGGCCTTGATGGGAGTGATGTCTGCCGACTGACCGTAGAGGTGGACAAGGACGAGAGCCTTAGGCTTCTTGCCGGCCTTGACCTTCTGCTCAATGACCGCGCAGGCGAGCGCGGGATCCATGTTCCAGCTCTGTTCTTCCGAATCGATGAAGACGGGCTTGGCCCCGAGATAGGTGATGGGGGCAGCCGAGGCGATGAAGGTGAGCGAAGAACACAGGACTTCATCACCCGGGCCCACGCCGGCGAGACGGAGGGCGAGATGCAGCGCAGCCGTGCCAGACGAGACAGCGACCGCGTGTTTCGAACCGACGATGACGGCGAAATCTTCTTCGAACGCATCGAGATTCGGACCCGCCGGCGCGATCCAATTGGATTGGAAAGCTTCTAGGACGTGTTCGATTTCGGCACTGCCGATGTCGGGAGGAGAGAGGTAGATGCGGGGGAGAGGCATGAGTTTAAGGATTTAAATCAAAGGGAGACCGGAAACCGGATAATTGGCTGGGGTGCCTATTTAGGTGAAAACAAGGGGCAGAGGCCGAGGAATTCCAGTGTGAGGCTTTTATTTATCGGCCCCAAATGCGGCGCTATACCTTAGCTGTGAAATCTAATCATGAACCACTACAGGTGCTGGTCTTTGCTAAATCTTTATCTGACGAGATCTATACCCTGACCTCTCAGTCAGATTTTAAAAAGTTTGCTGCCCTTAAGACGCAGCTGGAGCGTGCCGCTTTATCTGTGACGAGCAACATCGCCGAGGGCGACGGAAGGGCGACGACAAAGGACAGCGTGCGGTTTTTTAGCATAGCCGTCGCTTCTGCCGCCGAAACGAAGATCCAGCTTGAACTAGCGTCGAAGATGAAAGCTATTCCGCATGAAAAAGCCGTCGGTCTTCACGAGGGGTATTCGAAAGTGTGCCGGATGCTTAATAAGCTGAGCGAAGTGAGGCTTAATCGAATCAAATGACCGAGGTAACATTCCGGTTTCCGGTCTCCCCTTGAGCGATTCAACTACTTCCACTTCCTATCCACATACATCCCCAGTGGAGCCAGGGCTTCAAACAACCCCCCATTCGCGGGATCTGCAAATAAATCCTCCACCCTACTCCCCGACGATATCCGTACAAACATCTGCTCATTCTTCTGATTTAATCCATAAGCCCGAATATCTTTCCAGACGAGGGGCAGGCGTTCGAGTCGACCAAACAATCCGTTGCGCCAGCCGGCTTCCTGTTCTTCGTAACGATTCGGTTCACCGTTCACGAGATGCCAGAAGGCGACATTCTGCTTCCCGCCGTTGGGGACGATATATTGGCCAGATTCATAAGGGAGCAGTTCTCGCTCCCCGATCTTGCCCGGTACGGCATGCATCCGCTCGGTGCGTACGCACCCATTATTGACCCAGCAGGAATCCGGATTGTGCGAGCCGGCGTCCACGACCGAGACTTTGCCGGGCTCCCAATAGGCGACATAGACCAAGATCTGCGTGCCACCACGGACATAGAGAACCTGTTTGGCCTGGCTGAAATTAAGAATGCCCTGCGCGCTGGCCATGGCGGCCGAAGTTCCGGCGATCGGAATTTCGCGACGCGTCCAGCCCGTCACTTCCGGCAAAGCCTGCCCGAGCTCGCCGGTGAACCCGCGCGGACGCGGGGGCGAGAATTCGGCCGCAAGCACGAGCGCGAGCAGCGCGACGAGCAGGACCGAACCAAAGATGAGCAGGGCTTTGCGCATATCAAAGAATCCGCGCGGGGATACCGACGACGGTCACCGCGGCGGGGACATCCGTGACGACCACGGCGCCTGCGCCGACGACTGCCCGACTACCGACGCTCTTGCCAGGAATGATGCTGGCGCGGGAGCCGAGGAAGACGCGGTCGGCGACCCGGACGTGCCCGGTGATATCGCACTGAGCGCTGAGCGAGGTCCACGGCCCGAGGCGGGCGTCATGTCCGATGGTACAATTGAGATTCACCATGGCGAATTCGCCGACGTCGATATCGACGGAGAGGATCGCGCCTGGGCAGACGACCACGCCACGGCCGAGCGTGACACGGGCGCCGATGATGGCCGAAGGATGAATGAAGGTGAGGAACTCGGCACCGGCCGAGACCAACGGGGCGACGAGCTTCTCCTTGAGCGTAGGCATGCCGAGGCCGACGAGATAGAGCTGATCGGCGAGCGGACGATGACCGGCCAAGGGGAAGACGGGCGCGAATGAACCAAAGGCTTTCAGGGCCTCGGGATTATCGTCCAGGAAGCCAGCGAGCTGCCATTGGCGGCCGCAGTCCGGATGCTGACTGGCCCAGGCGTAGAGTTCCCGGCCGAAACCGCCGGCGCCGACGATGAGGAGTTTCTTCATGAGAGGGATTCGATGAGATCGAGGAGATCAGCCATGGTGTGGCAGGCGCGGATCTGCGGGCCGCGGACTTCGAGGTCATGCACATGCTCGCAGTGCGAGACGACGAGCAGGATAGCCAAGGAGTCCCAGCCGGGCAAGGCGCCGAGGTCAGAGGTTTCCTCCGCCCGTGCGAGCACGTCGACGTCGGCCCGGAGGGCGTTGAGCATTTCGAGCCGGGTCATCGCGGGAGAGTAAGGATAGGAGCGGTGGTCAGCGGGCCGAGTTCGCCCGCGAACGCGCCCCACGAGAGGCCGACGCCATAGCCGCAGCCGGCGACCTTGAGCGGTCCGCTGGTGAGACGTTCGCCGAGCCCGTCAAGGAGGGCGCAGGGAATGGAGGCCGAGCTCTGGTTGCCGTAACGCTCGACGACCCCCATGGGCGTGCGGGCTTCGGCGACGCCGATCTTCTTGGCCAGCGTGGAGAGGATGAAACGATTGGACTGATGCAGGATCAAGGCGTCGAGCGACTCGGGCGTGAGGCCGGCATGACGGAGGACGGACTGTACCGCCGTCGGAACCTCGCGGAGGGTGAAGTTGAAGACGTCGGCTCCGTTCATCGCGAGATTGGCGTCGTGCCTGCGATTGCCCTCTTGGTCCGTTCGCTCGGCGAGTTCGCCGGCCGGCTGACGCGCCCCACCCTGCCGAACCATGATGGCTTCGGCGCCTGAGCCGTCGGCACCGAGCACGAAGTGCCAAGGGGCTGCGCGCCCGGTCTTTTCTACGATGGTCGCCGAACCGGCATCCCCGAAGAGCGGATCGGCCGAACGGTCGCCAGGATTCGTGAGTCGGCTGAGCGTATCTCCCGCGCACAAGAGCACGCGCGCGGCCCCACCGTGCGCACAGAGCAAGGCAGCCTGATGCAGGCCATAGACCCAGCCGGAACATCCCAGTGAGAGATCGTAAGCGGGCGCCGACTTGCTCAGGCCCAGGCGTCCATGCAGGAGCGAAGCGTTATTGGGCTGGGCGTGATCAGGAGTCTGGGTGACGAAGATGACGGCATCGATGGACGTGGCGTCCAAGCCCATCTCGGCCAGCAGTCGCTCGGCGGCATCGGCGCAGAGATCCAAGGCGGTCACGCCCGGGGCGGCGACACGGCGCTCGCGCAGTCCGATGGTCTGGGCCGTGCGCTCCAAGGCGACGCGATCGACGCCCGCGGCGAGTCCGTCCGCGATGAAATCACGCACGACCGAACCCGTAGTCACGGCGATCCCGGCGAGACGGATATTGGAGAGGGAGGAGTGCATGGGCTAACGTGAGTATAGAGTATGGAGTATCGAGTATAGGAAGCGGCCGGATTAGAGGCTTGGTTGACCAGAGGCTCGGAGGCTCAGATGGGGCAAACTAGATGGCCAGTTGACAGGGGAGACAGAGGGTTAACTCAAAGGGGGCTGGAGAAGATACAGCTATGTCGTGACGCGGTCCCGACCCTACCCGTTGCATTCCTTGTCAACTGGCCAACTTGTCAACGAGCCAACTAGCGGTGCCTCTCTCTGATCAACGGAGCCTCTGAGCCTCCGGGCCTCCAGCTTGGCGCTTTCAGCGCCCCGCAAACTGCCTCAGCCACGATTCCAGACACAATATCGCGAGGAGCGGATAAGCGGCGTCGATTTCGCCGCGGCGATCTGCTTCGAGGAGTTTGAGCGCACCTTCGCCGGAGAAGAGTCCGGTGGCATCAAGGCGGCCAGAGCGTGCGAGTTCGCGGAGGCGTTCGCCATAGACTCCATGCAAGAGCTGACGCAAGGGGAGGCCGAAGCCGGCCTTGGGTCGCGTCAGGATTTCGTCGGGCAGGACGCCCTGCAAAGCTCGTCTCAAGACATGCTTACCCTCAGGGCCGCTGATTTTGCGCTCGTCCGCGAGTCGCTCAGAGAAGGCAATAAGGTCAGGGTCGAGAAAGGGCAGACGAACTTCGACGCCGCAGGCCATGGCCATCTTGTCGGTATAGTTGAGATTATGGTCCGCCAGGAAGTGCGACCGGTCGAGGTGCAGCATCTGGTTGAGTCGGCTCACGCCGGCCGGGAGTCCGTCAAGGGAACGAACCAGTAGGTCGACGGGGCGATGGACACCCAAGCTTTCCTTGAAGGCGGGGCTCAGCGCCGGCGCGAGCGTTTCCTGGCTGATCCAGAGAAAGTAACTGGCGAGTCGTTCTTCCGGCTCGGCATCGGCGTAGCGGAACAGTTTACCAAGACGACGACCTAAGGGGCTATTCGCCTTCAATCCGCTGACCGAGCGACGCAGGAGTGAGCGGGCGGGACGCGGTGCCCAATCCCAATAGCGCTCGAAGCGTAAGGCGGCGTGACGACGGTATCCGGTAAAGAGGTCATCGCCGCCGGATCCGGAGAGGAGGACTTTGACGCCCCGATCACGGGCTTCGCGACACACGGCATGGGCGGTAAAGGCGGCGACGTCGGCGGTCGGCTCATCCAGCGTCCAGACCATGCCGTCGAGGTCTGCGAGCGCCGCATCCCGCAGGACGGCATCATGCAGAGGTGCGCCCAGTCGCCGAGCCATGAGCTCCGCGT
>CANKZO010000078.1 GCA_947488485.1 Opitutia bacterium
CTCGTCGCCCTCAAGGGCGCGAAGATCCAGTATATCACCGTCCAGAACTGGTCCGCCAACGTCTTCAACCTCGTGACGAAGCGCGGCGTGGCCGAAGAGGACGCCGAAGTCCGCTGGATCGATTGCAACATCGGTTCCCGCCTGACGATGAAGTATCCCGGCGTGGTCCTGCGCGGCAAGCGCGCCCGCGGCGAGGTCCTCTCCATCGCCTTGGCCAACGACGGCCAGCACCAGGACACCGGCGCGAAGATGATCCACGCAGCTGACGACACGACCTCGAACATCATCGCGAAGTCCATCTCCGTCGGCGAAGGCCGTTCGACCTACCGCGGCCTGGTCCATATCCCGAAGACCCTCTCGAACTGCCGTAACAACACCGAGTGCGACGCCCTGCTCATCAACGAGCACAGCCGCACCGACACCTACCCGGCGATCTCCGTCCGTGGCCGCAAGAACTCGGTTCAGCACGAAGCGAGCGTCTCCAAGGTCTCGGCCGAGCAGATCTTCTACATGATGCAGCGCGGCCTGTCCGAAGGCGAAGCGATGTCCCTCGCCGTGAACGGCTTCGTCAACGACCTGGTGAAGGAATTCCCGATGGAATACTCCGTCGAGCTGAAACGCCTGATCGAACTGCAGATGGAAGGATCCGTCGGATGAACGCCGTCGCCTCCGCTCCCGCCGGCGTCCTCGACGTCGCCCTGCAGTCCGCCGAGACCGCGCACTTCCGCGCGCAGGATTGGTTCGCCGTCCTGCGTCAGCAGGGCTGGCACACCTTCCAGTCACTGCCGATGCCCACGCGCGACAACGAGAAGTGGCGCTTCTCCGATGCCCGCACGCTCTCGCTCGACGGCTACGCGCCTGCGCCGGCCCCGACCGCCGCCCAGGCCGCCGATCTCATCGCGCGCTCGCGCCTGATCGCCGACGCCGCGGGACTCATCGTCCACGTCGACGGCCATTGCGTGCTGAAGCCGACGCTCTCCGCCGAGCTCGTCGCCCAAGGCGTGGTCTTCGAATCCCTCGAGGACGCCGTCCGCACCCGTCCTACCCTGCTCCAGGAACACCTCCTGAAGCACCCCGTGCTCCTCGGCGGCGATAAGTTCGCCGCACTCCACCGCGCGTGGCTCCGCGCCGGCTACGTCCTCCACGTCCCCAAGGGCGTCGAGGTGAAGCAGCCCTTCGTCTCCGTCACCTGGACGCTCACCGACGGCGTCGCGGTCTTCCCGCACGCCCTCATCATCGCCGGCGAACGCGCCAAGGCCGACCTCCACGACTTCCACCTCGCCGCCAAGGCCGACCAGCGCGCCCTCGCGATCTCCGCCGCCGACATCCATGCCGGCACGGGCTCGCAGGTCCGCCGCCTCGCCGTCCAGGCCTGGGGTTCCGCCACGCAGTCCTTCCAGGTCGACAACACCTGCGGCGGCCGCGACGCGGTCATCAGCTCCGTCAACGCCGCCGTCGGTTCCCGTCGCGCGCGGCTGGAGAATTGCGTGCGCATCGACGGCCCCGGCGCCGACGTCAGCCTCTTTGGTATCTCGGTGGCCACGGGCGAACAGGAGTTCGACCAACGCACCCTGCAGATCCACGCCGCCGGCCACGCGAAGTCGGACCTGCTCTTCAAGAACGCCCTGCTCGGCAAGGCGCGCACGATCTTCTCGGGCCTCATCAAGGTCGCCCCGGACGCCCAGCGCACCGACGCCTACCAGACCAACCGCAACCTCCTGCTCTCGCCGGACGCCGAAGCGGATTCGCTTCCGGGCCTCGAGATCGAAGCCAATGACGTGAAGTGCTCGCACGGCGCGACGACCGGCCAGATCGACCCCGCAGAACTCTTCTACCTGCGCGCCCGCGGCATCCCGCTCGCCGTCGCCCAGGAACTGCTAGCGCAGGGCTTCCTCGAGGAAATCCTCGCCAAGGTCGGCCACGAAGAGGCCAGCGCCGCGGTGCGCGAGATGCTCCGCCTCAAATTCCACCAAGCCTGAACATGAGCGAAGACACCACTGGCCAGCGCCACACGCCCAGCCCCCACGACCGCGTCCTTGCGCGCGATGTGCAGGCGACGGTCATCCCCGCCGGCGAACCCGCCGTGCTCCCCGCGGGCACGAAGGTCACCATCACCCACCGCCTCGGCGGCAACTTCACCGTCGTCTGCGATACGGGCATGTTCCGCATCAAGGGCTCCGACGCCGACGCGCTCGGCGAAGAAGTCCCGTCCGACGCCACGGAGAACGAAGGCAAGACCGACGCCTATGGTTCCGTCGGCACGGCCGAACACCCCGGTCACACGGGCAAGCCTTCCGACGAAGCCGTCTGGGACAGCCTCAAGAAGGTCTTCGATCCGGAGATTCCCGTGAACATCGTCGACCTCGGCCTGGTCTACTCGCTCAAGGTCGAGCCCCTGGACAATTCGCCCGACCGCCACAGCGTCGTCGTCTCGATGACCCTGACCGCCCCCGGTTGCGGCATGGGACCCGTCATCGCCGAAGACGCGCGTAATCGCGTGCTCGGCGTCCCGGGCATCAACCAGGCCCGCGTCGACATCGTCTGGGATCCGCCTTGGACCCAGACCATGATCTCCGAGGACGGCAAGATGCAGCTCGGGTTGATCTGATTCAGGCCTAGGGCCAGAGCCAGGGCTCGGGCTAGAAAATGCTCCTAACATCGTCCGCCACCCGGCGGACGTTCTGTTTTCCAACATTACCTACCCCTACCCCTGCCCCCACCCCTACCCCTTGCTCTCTGCCCACTTGCCCTTGGGCCTGTTTTCCTAACCTTACGGGAACCCCCATCATTCCCCAAGGTCACCCTCCCATGGCTTCTACCCCCGTCCGCCTCCTCTCCCTCCTCGGCGCCGCCCTGCTGGCCGCCGCCCCGGCCGCCCGCGCCGCCGACGCCTTGCCTGAGGACGTGCGCTTCCAGACCGAGACGCTGCTCACCGGCCTCCCGCAGCCGATGCACCTCGAGTTCGCACCCGACGGCCGTCTCTGGTTCAACGAATACGCCGGCGCCCTCAAGATCTACGACCCGAAGACCAAGCGCGTGAAGCTCGTCGCCGAGATGGAGATCTTCAAGTCGCAGGAGAACGGCTTCCTGGCCTTCGCCCTCGATCCGAAGTTCGCGCAGAACGGCTGGATCTACCTGATCTACTCGCCCGTCGGTTTCGACGGCCAATACCTCTCCCGCTTCCAGGTGAAGGACGACCAGCTCGTCGCCGGCAGCGAGAAGCTCATCCTGAAATATGAAGAACAGCGCCTGCAGTGCTGCCACCACGGCGCGACGCTGAAGTTCGGCCCGGACGGCTGCCTGTATTTCTCGACCGGCGACAACACCAGCCCGTTCGGCGACAGCAAGGGCTACGCCCCGCTCGACCAGCGCCCCGGCAAGGAGCCGTGGGACGGCCAGCGCACTTCCGCCAACACCAACACCCTCGTCGGCAAGGTGAACCGCATCCGCGTGCATGATGACGCGACCTACAGCATCCCGGAAGGCAACCTCTTCAAGCCCGGCACGCCCAAGACCCGCCCCGAGATCTTCGCGATGGGCACGCGCAATCCGTGGCGCCTGAGCATCGACCCGAAGACCGGCTACGTCTACTGGGGCGAAGTCGGCCCCGACGCGCGCGTCGACGGCCCCCGCGGCTCCCGCGGTTACGACGAGATCAACCAGGCGAAGAAGGCCGGCAACCACGGCTACCCGCTCTTCGTCGGCAACAACTTCCCTTACGCGGAATATGACTACGCGACCGAGAAGGTCGGCGCGCTGTTCGATCCGAAGGCCCCGCTCAACAAGAGCCGCAACAACACCGGCCTCGTCGAACTCCCGCCCGCCGTCCCCGCCTTCATCTACTGGCCCTACGCGGTCTCCGAACAGTGGCCGGAACTCGGCGAAGGCGGCCGCACCGCCTGCGCGGGCCCGGTCTTCTACTGGCAGGAGTCTTACGATAAGACCAATGGCTTCCCGAAGCACTTCGACCGCTCCCTGCTCTTCTGGGATTGGCAGCGCCCGTTCATCAAGTGGGCCCGCCTCGACGCGAACTCCGACCTCAAGGGCCTCGAAGCCTTCGCGCCCACGGCCTTCGTGGCCGCCAACACCGACGAACAGCGCAAGAAGCAGCAGGCCCTCATCGACAACGGCGCGACGATCCTCCGTCGCCCGGTCGACGCGACCTTCGGTCCGGACGGCTGCCTCTACCTGCTCGACTACGGCGATACCTGGGGCGTCAACCCGGACTCGGCCCTGCTGAAGATCTCTTACGTGCGCGGCAACCTCCAGCCGATCGCCAAGCTCGCCGTCTCGACCCCGGCCGGCCCGTCACCGCTCAAGACCACGCTCTCCGCCAAGGGCTCGCGTGACCTCGACGGCGGCAAGCTGAGCTACGCCTGGAAACTGCAGCCCGGCGACAAGCAGCTCGGTGAAGGCGAAGAGCTCACCGTGGCCCTCGAGACCGCGGGCAACTTCAACGTCGTACTCACCGTCACCGACGGCCAGGGCGGCTCCGTGACGCGCGCGACCCCCGTCGTCGTCGGCAATACCATGCCGACCGTCCGCTTCCTCGCCCCGCAGGACGGCGACTTCTTCACGCCTGGCAAGCCGCTCGACTTCAAGGTCGCCGCGCAGGATGTCGAAGACGGCACCTCCGAAGCCAAGCCCGCCGAATTCGCCGCGCGCACGCTGGTGACCTCCGCCTTCCTTCCCGCCGACGGCAAGGCCGTGGCGGTCGACCCGGGCCTCTCGCTGATGCGCCAGAGCGACTGTTTCAACTGCCACGCCGTGGAGACGCAGCTCGTCGGCCCGTCGTTCGTCGCCATCGCCGACAAATACCGCAAGCAGCCCGGCGCCGATGACCTCCTCAACAAGAAGGTCCGCCTCGGCGGTAGCGGCGTCTGGGGCCAGATCCCGATGCTCGCCCACCCGCAGCACACCGAGGACGAAGTCGCCATCATGCTTCGCTGGATGCTCTCCCTTGAAAAGGGCAAGGGTGGCCCGACCCTCACCCGCGGCCTCGAAGGCCAGCTGACCGCGCCGAAGGACAACAAGCCCGGCACCCTGCTCCTCGAAGCCGTCGTCACCGACGCTGGCGCCGGCGCCGCGGGACCGCTGACCGGCAAGGGTCTCGTCCGCCTCCGCCACCGTCGCGTCGAAGCCGAGACCGCCGAGATCACCGGCGGCAAGAACACCGGCAAGGCCGTCGGCTCCACCAATCACGGCGCCACGCTCAAGTTCGCCAACCTGAACCTCGCCGACACCAAGGCCATCAAGATCAACGCCTCGTCCGGCGGCGGCGCCAAGGGCAGCCAGATCGAAGTCCGCCTGGATTCCCCGACCGGCCCGATCGTCGCGACCGTCGACATCGCCCATACCGGCGACTGGGGTAAGTTCATGGAGAACAAGGCCAAGCTCACGCCCACGCCCGGCCGCCACGACGTCTATCTCGTCCTGACCAACCCCAAGAAGGGCGGCGGGCTCATGAACGTCGACTGGGTCGAGTTCAGCCAATAAGAAGCATCGTTCCGGGTGGCAGGTGGCGGCCTCAGGTTACGGGTGGCGGGCATAATGACCCTGCCACCTGCCACCCGGAGCCGCCACCTGCCACCCGAATCTTATCTCGCCTGACTAGGGGCGGTCGCCAAAGTTACCTTCCCCTTTTTATTTCCGCCACGTGTCCGACGAATCCGAAGACAAAAAAGAAAAGCCGCTCGACCCTTTCGACCCTGAGGTCATCGCCCGCTCCAACCGCGCGATCCTGGTCGGACTGCAACGTCCGGACGATACGGCCGAAGAAGCCCAGATGCTGCTCGACGAACTCCACGAACTCGTGGGCAATGTCGGCGTCGAGATCCGCGGTTCGATCATCGCCAAACTGCGCGAAGAGAATCCGCGCACGCTCGTCGGCTCGGGCAAGCTCGAGGAGATCGCCCAGCTGGCCCGCGACAAGGAATGCGGCCTCATCATCTTCGACGACGAGCTCACGCCGGCCCAACAGCGCAACTGGGAGAAGGACGCCAAACTGCGCGCCATCGACCGGCAGGAGATCATCCTCGATATCTTCATCACCCGGGCGAAGACCCGCGAGGCCGTCCTCCAGGTCGAACTCGCCGCGCTGCAGCAGATGCTGCCGCGCCTGAAGCGCCTCTGGTCCCACTTGGACCGCCAGCGCGGCGGTGGCACGATGCAGCGCGACGCCGGCGAGACCCAGCTGGAGATGGACCAGCGCAAGATCCGCGACAAGATCGCCAAGGTCCGCCGCGACCTCGCGGAAGTCGTCGCCCAGCGCGCGACCCAGCGAAAGCAGCGTAAGCGCGTCCCGCTCCCGACCTTCTCGATCGTCGGCTACACCAACGCGGGCAAGTCCTCGCTCCTCAACAAGCTCACTGGCTCCGAGGTCCTCGCCGCGAACAAGCTCTTCGCCACGCTCGACCCGACCACCCGCCGCCTCGCCCTGCCCTCCGGCCGCGCCTTGCTGCTGACCGACACGGTGGGCTTTGTCCGCCGCCTCCCTCACCGTCTCGTCGAAGCCTTCAAGGCCACGCTCGAAGAAGCCGTGCAGGCCGACTTCCTGGTGCACGTCATCGACCTCGGTTCGCCCGAACGCGACAAGCACGCCGAGACGACCTTGCAGGTGCTGACCGAGATCGGCGCCGGCGACCGTCCGGTGATCACCGTCCTCAACAAGGCCGACCTCTGCGATGAGGTCGAGCGCGCCCAGGCCTTGGCCGCCTACCCGGACGCCAAGCTGATCAGCACCCGGACGGGGGAAGGCCTGCCGGCCCTGCTGCAACGCCTCGAGGAATGCGCCGCCAGCCGGGATGAGCATATGACCCTACTCATCCCCCACGACCAGTATGCGATGCTCTCCAAGCTGCACGCCGGGGCCACGATCATCCATTCCAAGGCCCTGGCCGAAGGAACGCGGGTGGAAGCCTTCATCCCGACCCGGATGCAGGAGGCCTGCCGGGTGTGGGCCGTCCGCGAATAGGCCACTTTTTGCTCCCCAGCGGGCAACTTTTCGCTTTGGCTGGTGTTACCTTAATACACCCATGCGTACCCTCGCCCTCCTCACCCTCCTCTCCGCCTCCTCGGCTTTCGCCGCCGTCGACCACGAAGCCGCCTTCAAGGCCGACATCGCTCCGATCCTCGAAAAGAGCTGCGCTAACTGCCACGACCCGAAGAAGGCCAAGAACGGCAAGGTCAAATCCGGCTTCGATTCCTCCAGCCTGAAGTCCATCGTCAAGGGCGGCAAGGAACTGGGCGAAGGCATCACCTGGGGCGACGTCTCCAAGAGCTCCCTCTACAAGACCATCAACCTCTCCGCGACCAGCCCGGAAGACGACATGGCCATGCCCCCGAAGAAGTCCCACGAGAAGAACCCGCCCCTCACGAAGGAGCAGGTCGCCAAGATCAAGGCCTTCATCGAAGCCAAGTAAGCCTAACGGTTTACTGACGAAAAGCCCGCGGCAACCCGCGGGCTTTTTTTGTGTCTAAATAGGAAGGTCCTCCGCGCGTCGCTTGCGTTTGACCCCATCCCGAAGCGACTCCATATCACCCAGACCCCTTTCCGCACCATGACGCCCCTTCACCGTATCGAGGAACGCCTGCACGCCCTGACCTTCCGCCAGGCCGCCGTACTGGTCGCCACCGCCAATCTCCTCCTGATCGCCCTGGCCTTCCTCCTGCCCCCCGACGGCACGGAGCGCGGCCCGGCCATCCTGTCCATCCTCGGCAACTTCCACATCCTCGCCCTGCACATCCCGGCCGCCGTGCTGCTCATCGTACCGCTGTTCGAATTCTTCGAACGCCACGAACAGGCCACCGCGACCGTGCGTCGCCTGTCCGTCTTCTCGGCCGCCGGCACCTGGGGCGCCGTCCTCTGCGGCATCCTGCACGCACACTTCAACGGCTTCGCCGGCGAAGCCATCGAACTCCACCTCTGGGGTGGCATCGGCGCCTCCGCCTTCGCCGGACTGGCCAGCCTGCTGCTCACCCAATCGTTCAAGGTGCGCCTGGCCAGCCAAGTCGTGGCCATCGGCGTGATGAGCTTCGCCGCGCACGTCGGCGGCGAGATTAAACATGGAGAAGGATTCCCCTTCAAACCGAACAAGGTCGCCTCGCCGCGTCCGGACAAGGTCGTGACCGAAGTCGTACCCGGCGCCAAGCGCGACGACTTCGCGCAGGTCATCGCCCCGATCCTCGAAGCCCACTGCGTCGAGTGTCACGGTGCCAAGAAGGTCAAAGGCAAGCTCCGCATGGATTCGCTCGAAGCCCTCAAGAAGGGCGGCTCGGAAGGCGCGGCCTTCGTCGCCGGCGACCTGAAGAAGAGCCTCATGCACGTGCGCGTGACGCTCGACCCGTCGGACGAAGAATTCATGCCGACGGAAGGCAACCCGCTCACGAAGGATCAGGTGCAGGCCTTCGCCCTCTTCATCGAAGGCAAGCCCATCCCTGACGACGTGGCCAAGGCCGCGATCGCCGCGACCAAGGCGCCCAAGCAGGCCCCGAAGAAATAATCCGATGCGCTCTTTGCTGCCCTTGCTCATCGCCGCCTGCGCGTTCGCCGCGCCGACGGCCCCGAAGAAGAAACCCGAACCGATCAAGCCGCTCACGCCGGCGCAGAAGTCGGATTACACCAAGGTCGTCCAGCCGATGTTCGACGCGCAGTGCGTCTCCTGCCACGGACCCAAGAAGGAGAAAGGTAAGCTGCGCCTCGACACCCTCGAAGCCACCCTCAAGGGCGGTAAGAACCTGGCCTTCGTCATCGGCCGGCCCAACGACAGCATGCTCTTGGCGCGTGTCTACCTGGAGCGCACCGCCGGCGATGTCATGCCGCCCAAGGAAGAACACCCGCTGACCGAGAAGCAGAAGGAAGCCCTCTACGCCTTCGTCGAAGGCCAGCCTATCCCCGACGAACTGGCCAAGGCCGCCATCGCCGACACGAAGAAGGCATTGGCCGCCCCCAAGCCGGCCCCGAAGCCTAAGAAGTAGGTTTTTCTTTTGCCCGCCGACCCCCTCGCCCCCTTTATCCCAGATACCCCATGAAACTCCGTACCCTCCTCGCGCTGACCGCCCTCGTCGGTCTGACCTCCACGCTCGCCGCCGAGCAGAAGCCCCTGCGCGTCCTCATCGTCGCCGGCGGTTGCTGCCACGACTACGCCACCCAGAAAGAAGTCCTGAAGAAGGGCATCGAAGCCCGCGTGAACGCCGTGGTCGAAGTCGCCTACGACCCGACCAAATCGACCAAGCCGCTCTTCGAACTCTTCAAGAGCCCGGACTGGGGTAAGAACTTCGACGTGGTCGTCCA
>CANKZO010000079.1 GCA_947488485.1 Opitutia bacterium
GAAGGTCACAGTTCGGTGCAAGTAAATGTTAACAGCAGGTGTGTCTATTTAGTGTAAGTTATTGATAATCAATGAAATTTAGTAGCAGCGCGGCAGAGCCGCGAGGGGGCACGGGGGCACGTGGACACGGGGAGCATCGAAGACAGGGAGATGCGGCACTCAAAGGGGGCAGCATAGGGAAACCGGATGATTGGCTGGGGGCATATGACCGCAGGTAACTATCCGGTCTCCGGTTTCCCTTTGAGTGGATTGAATCAAGACAACTAGGTCAGCACGCAGTGCTGACCCTACCTCAAGACAACTAGCCCTGGCTCTGGCCCTGGCTCTAGCCCCAAGGATTGAGCTTCAACTTCTCAATCTTAGCTCCGGGGAAACCGAGCAGGCATTCGCCGACTTTGAGGCGGCTGACATCGGTGGCGAGCTGGCTGGCAGGCGTGGCGAGGGGCTGGCCGAAATGATTGAGGGGCATGGGCCGGTCGCCGGAGATCTGACGCGAGGGATCGGTCGACAGCAGCGCCTGAGACATGGCCTTGAGGCAGCGTTTGAAGAAGTGATAGAAGCACACGTGGGTGCTGAACAGCGCGAGGAGATCGTCATCCAGCGCGCTGGGCGACTGACAGGTGACGATAAGGACGTAGCCGTTCTTGACGGCTTCACGCAGGAGCGGACCAAAGGTCGAGAGGGCCGACGACTGGTGCGAGATATCGACGACGAGGAAACGGCGGACATCCCGATCAGGCGGATTCTTGACGAGCTCGACGTAAAGCGAACGCAGGAGCAGGTCGGCCATGGCATCACGTCCGGCGCGCTCACTGGCGAGCGTGGCGATGGCGGACGAGCCGAGGAGATCGGCGGCCGGCGAAGCGGCGTTGGGATTGGAGATACCGAAGGTCTCTTCGCCATAGACCTCGCGTCGGAGGCCTTTGATCTTGGCGCCGATGACGTCGGCATAGTCGATGACGAGCACCTGGGCCCCGGAGGCGACGAGTCCGGGCACGATGGCCTCACGCAGGAGATGGGATTTACCCGAGCCAGGAGCGCCGGAAATGAGCACATGCCCTCCCCCGATCACCCGTTGGGTGTGATGAGGGGTCCAGACTCCTAAATTCATAGGGGGCATGCTGGCATGGTGAACGGCTGCGAAGCAAGAGTCATAGAGATACATCACTACGGGTGGCGGGTGGCAGCCTCAGGTGGCAGGTGGCGGGAATCATTCTCGGGTGGCAGGTAGGACTGACCAACCTTGGTCAGCCGCGGTTGAGCGAGGGCGCTCAACCCTACCCAAGGCAATCTCCTGCCACCTGCCACCTGAAGTGGGTAACTGTTTCGCAGCATGTCACCATGCCAGCAGATCCCCACGCGACGGCTTATTTGGCCGACGCGTTATAGATCTTAAGATCGTCAAACTGGCCGCTGTGACCGGCGGCCTGGCCGGCGACGCCGAATTCAAAACGAGACTTGGTGGCGTGGGCGATGCCCGACGACTTGAGGTAACCGACGGGCTTGCCGTCGAGGACGACGCGGATCTGGTCGTCGACGATCTCAACGACGAGGTTCTGCCATTCGCCCGGCTTGACGTCGGCGGGGAAAGTAGCGGAACGACCGACGAGCAGCTTCTGGCCTTCGGCCTTGCGGGCAGGATCCTGAAGCATGGCGCGGGTCTCGTTCTTCATGCCGCCGTCGCGTTCGTCGATGATCTGGACGGAACCCTTCTTCGTCTTGGCGTCATAACGGACCTGGGCGCGGCAGATGTGGCCGTAGTGGGCGGCGGTGTACTTACGGTCGTCGAGTTCGACGTCCACCATCGAGGCGCCGTCGAGCTTGATGCGGACTTCGACGATGGAATCCTTGGTCGGGACTTCGAGACCATGGACGGCGGCATGGGCCTTGATGACGCCCTTGCCATCCTTGGTGGGCTCATCCTTCAGGCGGGTCTGCACGCCCTTGAGCGCGCCACCTTCGAGCGTGAAGGTCGGGACAACCATCTTGACCCAGCGCTTGTCCGGAGTGCCGGAGAAATCATCGGCGAAAAGGAGCTCGCCTTTCTTGGCGATGGATTCGGCCGGAATGGTCGGAGCCGCGAAAGCCGCGGCGGCGAGGAAGAGAGGAAGGAGGGAGCGCATCTGTTTTAGGGGTAGGGGTAGGGATAGGGGTTGGGGTGGGATGATGGCAAGCCGTGAGGGGGCACGTTGGCAAGGGGACATGGGGACACGGGGCATTGCGATACAAGCTAGAGGCTCGGAGGCTTGGTTGAACAGAGAGAGGCAGGAATCAAAGGGGGCAGCATAGGGAGACCGGATAGTTTGTTGAGGTTGCATTATGGTAGGGGTGCGCGGCCCGCGCGCCCGCGGATGACCGGGCCGGTCATCCCTACCAAAGACCGCGGCATTCATTCCGGTCTCCGGTTTCCCTTTGAGCGGTATTTGAAGCGATAAACCTTTGGCTCGCCTACCCCCACCCCGACCCCTACCCCTACCCCTTCACTATGTCTTCCAGCCGGCTGAATTTCAAACTCGAGGCGACGGCTACCGGTTCGCGGGCCCGGGCGGGGACATTCCGTACGCTGCACAACGAGGTGAAGACGCCGCTGTTCATGCCCGTGGGCACCCAGGCGACGGTCAAGGCGCAGACGTTCGATACCCTGCTCGATTCCGGCTCCCAGATCCTGCTGGCGAACACCTATCACCTGCTCCTGCGTCCGGGTCCCGAGGTCTTCAAGAGCTTCGGCGGCATCCATAAGTTCACCGGCTGGGAGAAATCCTTCCTGACCGACTCCGGCGGGTTCCAGATCTTCTCCCTGCCGCATGCCCGTAATATGAAGGAAGAAGGCGCCGAGTTCCGGAGCTACGTGGACGGCGCCATCCACCTGCTCAGCCCCGAGACCAGCATCGGCACGCAGGTCGCCATCGGCAGCGACATCATGATGGTACTCGACCAGTGCATCCCTTCGACGGCGGACAAGTCCACGGCCAAGGAAGCGCTCGAGATCACCCACCGTTGGGCCATCCGCAGCCTCAAGGCCCGCGGCGATTCGCCCCAGTCGATGTTCGCGATCGTCCAGGGCGCCCTCTACCCTGACCTCCGCAAGATCAGCGCCGACGGCCTGACCCAGCTGCCCTTCGACGGTTTCGCCATCGGCGGCCTCGCGGTCGGCGAAGGCAAGGCTCAGCGCGAAGACACGTGTGAGATCGCCGCGGCGATGCTCCCGCACGACAAGCCACGCTACCTGATGGGCGTCGGCACCCCGCTCGATCTCCTCGAAGCCGTGCATCGCGGCGTCGACATGTTCGACTGCATCATCCCGAACAAGGTCGCCCAGTTCGGCACCGCTTATACCTCGCGTGGTATCCTGCAGCTGCGTCGTTCGATTTATAAGTTCTCCGAGGAGAAGATCGATGCCCTGTGCAAGTGCCCGGTCTGCGCCAAGTATTCGCGCGGCTACCTGCATCACCTCACCAAGACCCAGGAGCCGCTCGGCTGGACGCTCCTCGGCCAGCACAACATCTTCTTCTATCACCAGATGATGCGGGAGATCCGTCAGAGCATCCTCGAGGATTCGTTCCTGGCGTATTACCACGACCGCCGTCAGGTCTTGCAGGTCGAGGACATGGACAATCCCGCCGTGCCCCCGAAGGTCGGCAAGGAGCGTCGTCCGCGCATCCTCGGCGACTACGAGATCCATATCCACGAGATCGGTGGCTACGCGAATATCCGGCAGATCTCCTCGGGCGAGATCATGCACCTCCGCCGCGCCCCGATGGACGAAGCCAAGGCGCTCTATACCGACCAAGCCAAGCTCTCTGAGCGCCTGAAGCTCCCCGAAGGCCAGACTCCTGAGACCGCCGCGCCGATCGTCATCTGGGATCTCGGACTCGGTGCCGCCGCCAACGCGATGGCGTCCATCCTTTGCTACGAGGCTGAGGCCGCCAAGGGGCCCGTGCGTAATATGAAGGTCATCAGCTTCGAGAACGACATGGATTCGCTCAAGCTGGCCATGACGCACAAGAACCGGTTCGAGTACCTGCGTCATTCAGGCCCCGACGCCGTGCTCGCTCGCGGCACCTGGCAGTCGCGCCAGTATCCCGGCCTCAGTTGGGATCTGCACGTCGGCGATTTCTGGCAGCTCGCCTCCAAGGCGTCGGCCGCGCCGGACATCATCTACTACGACTTCTTCTCGCAGAAGACCAATCCCGACTCCTGGGAACTCGAGTCGTTCGACAAGCTGTTCTCCTACTGCGATCCCAAGAAGTCCGCGCAGCTCTTCACCTATTGCTCGTCGACGACCATGCGCGTCGCCTTGCTCAACTCCGGCTTCTACGTCGCGAACGGCGAAGGCACCGGCTCGAAGAAAGAGACCATCGTCGCGCTCAGCCCCGGTTTCCCGACGCCCTGCCCTTACCCGCTCGTCGGCCAGGAATGGCTGGAACGCTGGCGCCGGTCTTCCAAGAAATTCCCGGACGGACTCACGCCGGAACAGCAGGCCGCGGTGGAGAAGAGGATTGAGGGGCATCCTCAGTTTTCGGTCTGAGTATCGAGTATGGAGTATTGAGTATAGGGAGAGGCAGGGCTCAAAGGGGACACCATAGGGAAACCGGAAAGTTGGCGGGGGGCATTAAAGGTAGGGGCGTGCGGCCCGCGCGCCCACGGATGACCGGGCCGGTCATCCCTACCAAAGGCCGCAGGTAACTATCCGGTCTCCGGTTTCCCTTTGAGTGGATTGAATCGCGGCAACTAGGGCAGCACGCGGTGCTGCCCCTACCTCAAGCATTACGGCTGTTCAGAGCGGACTGGCTCGGTTACGCTTGGCGCATGAATTCATCCCCGATGGCGCGGACGCTCGGTATTCTTTCGGCAGTCTTGCTCGTGCTCGGGGCGACGGGCCCCTTGGCCAAGGCGATGCTGATCACCGCTTATCTCGGCGACGTCTCGCCCACCCGCGTGACCCTGCTCGTCCTGATCGCCGGAGCGGCCGTGGCCTGCTCGCTGATGGGCAAGACGGGTTGGCTGGCCGTGACTTCACTGGCGGCAATCGGCACGCTCGGGTCGCTCGCCATCAGCACCGGAGAGAAGACCTATATTCCCCTCGTCAGCGAAACGCTCAATCTCATCACCGACGCCCTGACCTCACTATTCACCGATTTCGCCAAAGCCGTGGTCAATCTCCAGTGGGGCGGCTTCTGTCTCGTCGGCGGTATCGTGCTGATGTTAGTGGTCGGACTGATTTGGCGGAAGTATTGAGCTCTTTCGCGCCAAGCGCGAAAGAGAGGGGGCACGTGGGCAAGGTGACACGTGGGCAAGGAGAGAGGCACCACTAGTTGATCGGTTGATCAGTTGGCCGGTTGGCAAGGAATGAGAGTATTGAGTATGGAGTATCGAGTATAGGGAGAGACAGAACTCAAAGGGGGTACAATGGGGAGACCGGATGATTGCTGGGGGCATATGACCGAAGCATACTTCCCGGTTTCCGGTCTCCCCTTGAGTTACTGTGGCGGCTTATCGATTCAGTCCTCGATTCAGTCCTCTACGCAGTCATCGATTCAGCACTCCATTCAGATTACCTTTCCTTCGAGAGACGGATGATATAAGCATAGACCTTCCTTCGTGGACTTCATCCCGCCCCAGCCACCCCGCCTGCGTCCGCGTACGCCGGCCGCCCCGCCTCCCCCGCCGCCCGCGGATGAGGTTCCGGCGGCAGCCGCGCCGGCGCCGGAACCGGAGCCGAGCAAAGTCCCTGGTGGGATGTCGGCTTGGGCGCGTCGCTGGCTGAAATTCGGCGGCCAGGGGCTGCTGGTCTCGCTCATGATCCATGGCGGGCTGCTTTTTCTCGCGACGGCCTGGGTCGTCTCCGTGACCACGAGTCAGAAGAAAGAACCGAATGCTTTCGCGACCGGTGCCGGCGGCGGGTCCGGCGGCGACCGCTCCGTGCAAGCCAAGGCTAAGCAGAAACCCAACGCGCCTAAGAGCCTGACCAAGAGCGCGAGCAAGATCACTTCCAAGAGCGCGTCGGCCCAGATCGCCCTCCCCGAGATGCCCGACATGAGCCGCAGCGCGCTCGGGGCGCTTGCAGCTTCGTCCAAAGGCTTCGGTGGTGGCGCCGGGGGCGGCATCGGCGGCGGCGTGGGCCTAGGCAAGGGCGGCAAGAATTTCACCGGACGCGCCGTCATGGGCATGAAGATCTCCGGCGCCAATATCGCCGTCTATTTCGACAGCTCGCCGTCGATGAATCCGTATTTCGCCGCGGTCGAGAAGCAGATCAAGCAGCAGTTCCCGAGCGCTGACGTCTACCGCTACTTCGGCGTCTTCAACTTCATCCAGGACGGCGAAGTCCTCGGATCGCGGCCCAACCAGAAACTCGTCGTCCCGACCGTCGACCAGATCTACATGGATCGACGCGGCGGCAAACGGGACTCACCGGCGACGGACCCGAACAAACTGAGTCCGGCCGGACGGAATATGTTCGGCAGCAAGGACGCCCAGTTCCGCGTCGGCGGGGTCGGCGCCTGGATCGACATCATGCTCAACCAGAAGCAATACGACGCCATCGTCGTGTTCTCCGACTTCGAGGACGGCATCATCCAGTGGCGGACGATCGGCGAAGTGAAGCCCTCGATCGTCTTCGACGCGGACATGCGGCCGCCGACGGACCTACGGACCGAGGCAGAGAAGGCCTGGGAGACGCGCTGGATCCGGACGTTCGCAACCGCGCAGGACCGGAAGGCTCCGCGGCTTTACCTCTTCTCGACCTCGCGTGAGCCGCAGGAGCTGTATCGTCGGTGTGTCTCGGCCTCGGGCGGAGATCTGAAGATTGTCACGATGGCGAGGGGTGGGATTTTTCCCTCGCCCGCGAAATAGCGGGCGAGCGGGGACACGTGGGCAAGGGGACATGGGGACACGCGCTTGCGCGAGGGGACATGCTGGCACGGGGACATGGGGACACGGGAGAGGCAAAGAGGCCGTGCAAAGGTGCAAATCGGAGCGGAGCTCCTGTGCAAAGGTGCAAAAGTGAGATACAGAACTCAAAGGGGGCAGCACAGAGGTCTTAATCGTTCTTCGTTCTTAGTTCCTTATTCTTGGTTAGATTGGGCACGGGGTGATTGGCTGGGGGATACATTTTCGGGTGTCGGGTGACGGGCACGGGCATCGGGAGTTCAGGTATCGGCCGTTCGGCCATCGGGAGCTGGCACCTGGCATCCGGCGGCTGAAGACTGAACGGCTGACTCCCGAAAGGCCGACAACCGTGGCCGTCACCCGTCACCTGGAATGAATGAGCGGCGCAGACGGGGTCAGGCACATCATCGCTACGTGAGATGAAGCCAGACCCCACTGCGCCCGCGGATGACCGGGCCGGTCATCCCTACCCAAGGCAGAGACAACTAGGTCAGCACGCAGTGCTGACCCTACCTCGAGACATCCGGGCTAACGGGTTTGGATTATCCACGCAGTCCTCCATTCAGCCCTCAACGCAGTCCTCTATTCAGTCCTCCTTTCTGCATCACCCCCCTTCCCCTCCTTGCCTCGGGCCTTCGGGTCCACTAATCCTCGGATAACCCCATGCGCCTGCTCCGCCATCTTTACGTCCAGGTCCTGATCGGCATCATCCTGGGCGGGGTCGTCGGGTATGTCTGGCCGGACTTCGGCGCGCAGCTGAAGCCGCTCGGCGATGCGTTCGTGAACCTGATCAAGATGCTGATCGGGCCGATCATCTTCACCACCGTCGTGGTCGGCTTGGCCGGCATGGGAGATCTCAAGAAAGCCGGCAAGGTCGGCCTGCGGGCGTTCGTCTATTTCGAAGTCGTCACCACGCTGGCGCTGGTCATCGGACTCGTCGTCGCGAATGTCTTCACCCCGGGCGCGGGCGTCCATGCGGACCCGGCGAGCTTGGACACCAAGGCCACCGCGGGCTATGCGCAAGCCGCGCAGGGCCTGAGCTGGGTCGACACCCTCCTACACATCATCCCCAAGACCTTCGTCAGCGCCTTTGCCGAAGGTGATATCCTGCAGGTCCTCTTGCTCGCCCTGCTCTTTGGTTTCGCCCTGGGCCGGCTCGGCGACCATGGCCGTCCGGTCATCAACCTTCTGCACGAGATCGCCCGGGTCTTCTTCGGCATCGTCGCGATCGTGTGCAAACTCGCGCCCATCGCCGCTGCGGGGGCCATGGCCTTCACCATCGGCAAATACGGCATCGGCACCTTGGTGAACCTCGGCCAGCTCATGCTGTGCGTCTACCTCACCTGCGGACTCTTCATCTTCGTCGTGCTCGGCGCGATCATGCGGGCGAACGGTTTCAGCCTCCTGCGGACGCTCCGTTACGTGAAGGAAGAACTACTGATTGTCGCCGGGACGTCTTCCTCGGAGACCGCCCTGCCCGGCCTCATGGAGAAGATGGAAAAAGCCGGCTGCGCCCGGCCCGTCGTGGGCATCGTCGTCCCCGCCGGCTATTCCTTCAACCTGGACGGCACGTGCATCTACCTGACCATGGCCGCGCTGTTCATCGCGCAGGCGACGGATACCCCCATGACGCTGACGCAGCAGCTCACCCTCCTCGCGGTATTACTGCTGACCTCTAAAGGCGCGGCCGGCGTGACCGGCAGCGGCTTCATCACCCTCGCCGCGACCTTGGCCACGACCGGCTCGATTCCCGTCGCCGGCATCGCCCTGATCATCGGCGTCGATCGGTTCATGTCGGAAGCCCGCGCCATCACCAATTTCATCGGGAATACTGTCGCCACGCTCGTGATAGCGAAGTGGAGCGGAGAGTATGATGAGACGAAAGGGGAAGCGTGCGTAGCACGCGAGGGCTAGTTGGCAAACAGAGGCACGGAGGCACAGAGGCTCGGTTGGCCAGAAGAGGCAGAGCTCAAAGGGGGCACCATAGGGAGACCGGATGATTGGCTGGGGATATACATCTTCGGGTCTCGGGTCTCAGGTGACCGGGTATCGGGCACGGGTTGTCAGGTTCGGGTTCGGGTTCGGGTTCGGGTTCGGGTTCGGGCCTGAACCTGCACCTGATGCTGAACACCCGAACCTGAGACCTGACGGCCGAGACCTGAGACCTGAGAATGAATCATAACCGAGGTAATATCCCGGTCTCCGGTTTCCCTTTGAGTGCATTGGATCGATGACACAGTGGATAAGTTGAAATAAAAAGGGCCGCCTGCCCAGGCGACCCTTCCGGCTCATATCAGCCGATCCTATGCTATGAAACCCAACAGGGACTAAAACGAGTTGGAGAGGCTCAGGTTGAAGCGATTCTCCGAGTAGCCGCTATC
>CANKZO010000080.1 GCA_947488485.1 Opitutia bacterium
TCGCGTAGTCGTATTCGGCGTAAGGCGAATTATTGCCGACGAAGAACGGGTAGCCGTGGTTACCAGCTTTCTTGGCCTGATTAATCTCGTCGTAGCCGCGGGAGCCGCGAGGGCCGTCGACGCGCGCATCGGGTCCGACTTCGCCCCAGTAGACGTAGCCGGTCTTCGGGTCGATGCTCAGGCGCCAAGGATTACGCGTGCCCATCGCGAAGATCTCTGGGCGGGTTTTGGGCGTGCCGGGTTTGAAGAGATTACCTTCTGGGATGCTGTACGTCGCGTCGTCGTGCACGCGGATGCGATTCACCTTGCCGACAAGGGTGTTGGTGTTGGCGGAAGTGCGCGCGCCGTCCCAGGGTTCCTTGCCCGGGCGCTGGTCGAGCGGGGCGTAGCCCTTGCTGTCGCCGAACGGGCTGGTGTTGTCGCCAGTCGAGAAATACAGGCAGCCATCCGGGCCGAACATGAGGGTCGCGCCGTGGTGGCAGCACTGCAGGCGCTGCTCCTCATATTTCAGGATGAGTTTCTCGCTGCCGGCGACGAGTTTGTCGTCCTTCACCTGGAAGCGGGACAGATACTGGCCGTCGAAGCCGACGGGCGAGTAGATCAGGTAGATCCAGCCGTTCTGGGCGAACTTCGGGTCGAGCGCGAAAGCGAGGAAGCCGTTCTCGAGCGTCTTGAAGATTTCCATCTCGGCGACGAGCGTGACGCGCTTGGTCTTGGGATCGTAGATCTTGAGGGCGCCGAGATATTCGTTGAACCAGATGCGGCCATCCGGTCCGAACTCGAGGTGCATCGGCTGAGGCAGTCCAGTGAGCAGGGTCTCGGTCTGGAACCGGACATCCTCCGGTAGGGCGTCGGCGGCGCGGACGGCCGGAGCGGCCATTAGCAAGGCGGCGCCGAGCAGGGAAAGGAGACGGACAGGAGTAGAAGCCATGGGAGGGTGACCTTGGGGAATGGGTGGGGTTCCAGCAGGGTTAGGAAAATAGGCCCAAGGGCAAGAGGGGAGGCGTTTAGGGCCAGGGCCGGGGCTAGGGATAGGGCTAGGTAATATTGGAAAAGAAAACGTCCACCGAAAGGCGGACGTCGTTAGGAGCATTTTCTAGCCCGAGCCCTAGCTCTGGCCCTAGCCCTAAATCAGATCAACCCGAGCTGCATCTTGCCATCCTCGGAGATCATGGTCTGGGTCCACGGCGGATCCCAGACGATGTCGACGCGGGCTTGATTGATGCCCGGGACGCCAAGCACGCGATTGCGTGCGTCTTCGGCGATGACGGGTCCCATGCCGCAACCGGGAGCGGTGAGGGTCATGGCGACGACGACGCTGTGGCGGTCAGGAGAGTTATCCAGCGGCTCGACCTTGAGAGAGTACACGAGGCCGAGGTCGACGATGTTCACGGGGATTTCCGGATCGAAGACCTTCTTGAGGCTTTCCCAGACGGCTTCGTCAGAAGGCTTGCCGGTGTGGCCAGCATGCTCGGCGGTGCCGACGGAACCGTAAGCGTCCGTCTTGCCTTCATTCTCGGTGGTATCAGACGGGATTTCTTCGCCGAGTGAGTCGGCGTCCGAGCCCTTGATCCGGAACATGCCGGTATCGCAGACGACGGTGAAGTTACCGCCGAGGCGGTGCGTGATGGTGACCTTGGTGCCGGCAGGCAGCACGGCAGGATCGCCCGCGGGAATGACGGTGGCCTGCACATCACGTGCGAGGACGCGATCGTGGGGGCTGGGCGTGTGGCGCTGGCCGGTGGTGTCGTCGCTCATGTTCAGGCTTGGTGGAATTTAAGGCGGAGCATCTCGCGTACTGTGGCGGCGGCTTGTTCATGGCCGACCTTGGCGAGGACTTCCTCGAGGAAGCCCTGCGCGAGTAGCTCCTGGGCGACGGCGAGCGGGATGCCGCGGGCGCGTAGGTAGAAGAGTTCGGCGGGGTCGATTTGGCCAGTCGTCGCGCCGTGCGAGCACTTCACGTCGTTGGCTTCGATCTCGAGGCCAGGCAGGGAATCCGCTTCGGCGTCCGGCGAGAGGAGGAGGTTGCGGTTGGTCTGATAGGCGTCGGTGCGCTGGGCTTCCGGGGCGACCTTGATGAGGCCCGAGAAGATCGTGCGCGCCTTGCCAAGCAGGGCGTTCTTGAAGAGCAGGTCGGACTTCGCGTGGCCGGCGGCGTGGATCTGCAGCGTGCGCTGGTCGAACTCCTGTTCGCCCGTGGCGACGGAGATGCCGTAGAGGCGGACGTCGGCGCCTTCGCCGTCGATACGGACGCAGTTCTCGAGGCGGGCGCGACGGGAACCGACGGCGGCGTTGACGGAGCTGATGAGCGCATCACGTCCACCGCAGGTATTGTCGATCTGGAAGGACTGCGTGGCGGAACCCCAGGCCTGCACGGCGAGGCGGCGAACCTGCGAGCCCGTGCCGGCATGGATATCGACGGCGGAGATTGCGAGGGCGCGCTGGTCGGCTTTGGCGGAGAGGTGGAAGTCGTGGATGTCGGCCACGGCGCGCTCGCCGGCGATGATGAGCGCGTGCGGGAAGACCGCGACGCCATCGGTGAGCGTCCAAGTGACTGCGACGAACGGTTGCTTCACCTCGACGCCCTTGGGGACGTGGAGGACGTAGCCGGCGCGAAGCCAGGCTCGGTGCAGGGCGGCGAACTTATCGCTACCGAGGAGCACGGGGTGCTTCAGGAGGTGTTCCTGGAGGAGGGCGGGGCGGGTGCGGACGGCGTCTTCAAGGGATTCGAAGACCACGCCTTGGGCGACGAGCTCGGCGGAGAGCGTCGGCTTGAGTACGCAATGGCCATCGACGTGGACAATCAGGCCGGCGGCGTCGGAGATGAGGCGAGAACGTGCGATCAGGTCGGCCGCCTGGGCGGGCGACGGGGCGGGTGCGGGGGCGTAACCGTCGAGCGAGAGCGAACGTGCGTCGGAAAAACGCCACTTCTCGTTGTCGCGCGTGGGCATCGGCAACGATTGGAAGGTATGCCAGCCCTGTTGGCGGAGGACGGCGAACCAATCCTGTGCGCGGAACTGAGTGGTTTCGGCGGACTGCAGGGCGACGTCGAGGACGCCGGCAGGAGCGGAGGCGACGGCGTTCATCCGACGGACCCTTCCATCTGCAGCTCGATGAGGCGCTTCAGCTCGACGGAGTATTCCATCGGGAATTCCTTCACCAGGTCATTGACGAATCCGTTCACGGCGAGGGACATCGCTTCGCCTTCGGACAGGCCACGCTGCATCATGTAGAAGATCTGCTCGGCCGAGACCTTCGAGACGCTGGCTTCGTGCTGGACGGAGTTCTTCCGGCCGCGGACGGAGATCGCCGGGTAGGTGTCGGTGCGGCTGTGCTCGTTGATGAGCAGCGCGTCGCACTCGGTGTTGTTACGGCAGTTAGAGAGGGTCTTCGGGATATGGACCAGGCCGCGATAGGTCGAACGGCCTTCGCCGACGGAGATCGACTTCGCGATGATGTTCGAGGTCGTGTCGTCGGCCGCGTGGATCATCTTCGCGCCGGTGTCCTGGTGCTGGCCGTCGTTGGCCAAGGCAATCGAGAGGACCTCGCCGCGGGCGCGCTTGCCGCGCAGGACCACGCCGGGGTACTTCATCGTCAGGCGGGAACCGATATTGCAATCGATCCAGCGGACTTCGGCGTCCTCTTCGGCCACGCCGCGCTTCGTCACGAGATTAAAGACGTTGGCGGACCAGTTCTGGACGGTGATGTACTGGATCTTCGCACCCTTGAGGGCGACGAGCTCCACGACTGCGGAGTGCAGGGTAGCCGTCTCGAACTTGGGGGCCGTGCAGCCTTCCATGTAGGTGACTTCCGAGCCTTCGTCGGCGATGATGAGCGTGCGCTCGAACTGGCCGAAGTTCTCGGCGTTGATGCGGAAGTAAGCCTGCAGAGGCTGGGCCACCTTCACGCCCTTGGGGATGTAGATGAACGAACCGCCGGAGAAGACCGCGGAATTGAGGGCCGAGAATTTGTTGTCGCCGATGGGGATGACCTTGCCGAACCACTTGCGGAAGATCTCCGGGTGGTCGCGCAGGCCTTCGGTCGGACCGCAGAAGATGACGCCGAGCTTCTCGAGCTCTTCCTTCATGCGGGAGTAGACCGCTTCGGAGTCGAACTGGGCTTCGACGCCGGCGAGGAACTTACGTTCCGACTCCGGGATGCCGAGGCGTTCGAAGGTCTTCTTCACGTCGTCCGGGACTTCTTCCCACGTGCGGACGGGCTTCTGGCCCTTGGAGAGGTAGTAGCGGATGTCCTCGAACTTGATGTTTTCGAGGTCGGTTGTGGCCCAATGCGTCGGCATCGGCATGTCCTGGAAGATCTTCAGCGACTTCTGGCGGAACTCGCGAATCCATTCCTCCTCGCCCTTGACCTTGGCGATATAGTCCACGGTCGCGGCGCTGAGGCCCACGCCGGCGTCGAAGGTATAGTTTTCCTCGTACTTGAAGTCGCCCTTGGAGCGATCGACTTCGATCGCTTCGCGCTGCGCCTGGGATTCGTCGATTTCGGCCATCTAGTTTAGGCGGAGGCGAGTTCGGTTTTCACCCAATCATAGCCCTTGGCTTCGAGTTCGAGGGCAAGTTCCTTGCCGCCGCTGTGGACGATGCGACCGTCCCACATGATGTGGACGCGGTCAGGCACGATGTACTCGAGCAGGCGCTGGTAGTGGGTGATGACGAGGAAGCCCGTGTCGGGGCCGCGCATGGCGTTGACGCCTTCGGAGACGATGCGGAGCGCGTCGATATCGAGGCCGGAGTCGGTCTCGTCGAGCACGGCGTACTTCGGCTTGAGCATCATCAGCTGGAGGATCTCGCAGCGCTTCTTTTCGCCGCCGGAGAAGCCTTCGTTGACGAAGCGGGAGGTGAACTTCCGATCCATCTTGAGGGCGTCCATCTTCGCGTAGAGCTCGGTGTAGTAGGCCTTGGCGTCGAAGGGCGCGCCCTTGGCCTGGCGGGCGACGATCGCGGCGCGGATGAAGTTAGCGATGGTCACGCCGGGGATCTCGCTCGGGTATTGGAACGCGAGGAAGAGGCCGGCGCGGGCGATGACATCAGGCTCGAGGCCGATGATCTGTTCGCCGTCGAGGAAGGCTTCGCCGGATTGCACGGAGTAGTCCGGGTGGCCGGCGAGGACCTTGGAGAGTGTGCTCTTACCGGTGCCGTTCGGCCCCATGATAGCGTGCACTTCGCCCTTCGGGACCGTGAGGGAAAAATCCTTCAGGATCGGGCGGTCGCCGATGGAGGCGTTGAGATTCTTGATGACGAGCGAGTCAGACATAACGGAAAGGGAAGGGGATTAGTTGGAATGGGAGTCCTTGGCCTGAGCGCGGCCGAGGAAGCTGATCTCGATGACTTCGGAGTCGAAGCCGGGCGGGAGGATCGAACGCAGGCTCTTCATCACCTCGGGCGGGAGCTCGATGTCGTGGACCTGGCCGGTCTCCTTGTCGCGGAAGTGCGCGTGCGGGGCCAGGTTGGGGCAATAACGGGTGGACTCACGCTCGTGGTTGACCTGGCGGACCAGGCCGCAGCCGACGAAGGTTTCGAGGCAGTTATAGACCGTGGCCAAGGAGAGGCCGGGCATAACCTCACGGGCGCGGTTGAAGACCTCGTCCACCGTGGGGTGGTCGCGCTCGGCTAGGAGGACTGTGAAGACGGCTTCACGCTGGGGGGTGACCTTCTGGCCGCTCTTAACGAGGGCTTCTTGAAGGTGTTCCTTATCATGCTCAGTGAGATTTCGAATCATTCTAAGTGATAACACAGTTAGAATGAGTCTAATCCGCAAGAAGAAAGGGGTGGAAAGTAGGGCTTGGGCTAGGGCCAGGGCTGGGGACAGGCTTATTCAGACTGAATCCTCCTTTTAGGGGTCTCTAGCCCCAGCCCTGGCCCTGACTCTGGCCCTAGTCTCAGTTCAGCCCCCGGGCTTCTTGGCCGCCACCCTGTTCGTCCAGCTTCCGCTGGGCGTCGAGGCGGGCGAGTTCGTCGGCCACGGCTTTGATCCGCTGATCCTGCGAAAGGCATTCGAGTAGCTGGCGGCGCGTAGCGGCGTCGGCGACAAGATGTCCAGCTGCGGCGTCCGCTAGGGCACCAGGCTGATTGGCGAGTCCGCGCAGGCGCTGCATCATCGGCGCAGCTTCCTCGCCGAGCTCGCTGACGATGTTCTCGGCGAAGGCGAGTACGCGGGCGATATCGCGCGTACTGCCAAGGAGGTCGGTCGAGGCTTCGTCGACGACCGGGGCGATCTCAAGCTGCGGATACGGCGTCTTACGCTTCACCTTGATGACGCGGGCGCGGCGCAGGCCTTCGAGGATAATGTGCGAGGTACCGTCCTCAAGTTCGACATGGCCGACGATGCGTCCGACGCACGTGAAGGGGCAGGGCGGTTCGTCGTTGTCCGGCGTGAGGCTTTCTTCATCCAGCTGAGAGATCGCAAACATGCGGCTGCCCGCGAGGGTCTCCTTCAGCATCTTGCGGTAGCGCGGTTCGAAGATGCGCAGCGGCATGAGCTGCTGCGGCAAGAAGACGCAGTTGCCCAGGGTCATGACAGGAACGACGACGGTGGGAACCATGTGAGGGAGGGTGAAGGGAATCGGGGGAAAGGCAAATGGCGTGAAAGGGCCAGAGCCAGGGCTTGGGCTAGGGGTGGGAAGGGAGGCATCCGAACCGCCAACCGCTAACCGCAAGCCGCTATCACCTATCTTCCGCCGTGGTCACTGCCACTGATCCAGGAAGAGCTTCTTCGGGTCCGGGCTGTCGGACTCGGCGAAGTAGACGCCCATGCGCAAGGAGGGCAGGAAATGGGCGGGGAGCTTCTCTTTGTTCCGTGAAGCGATTTCGGTGAGAAGCGACTCGGGCGAACGGCCGGCGAGCTGGTCCACGCGGTAGTAACCGGCGTCGAGCAGTTCGCGGGCGACGTCGACCGGGAAGCGCGTGATACGCATGAACGGACTGCACACGGCCTCCCGACGTCGTTCGGCCGCGCGCTGTCGTTCCGCTTCGTCCACGATCAGAGGCGGGCGAGGATGGCCGCGCCCATGGCCTTGGTGCCCACGGCCTTGCCGCCGGCAGCGATGTCCGCGGTGCGGATGCCTTCGGCGATGGTCTTCTCGACCGCGAGTTCGATGGCCTTGGCTTCGGCTTCAAGGCCGAAGGAATGGCGGAGCATCAAGGCGACGGAAAGGATCTGGGCGCAAGGGTTGGCCTTGTCCTGGCCGGCGATGTCGGGGGCGGTGCCTCCGGAAGGCTCGTAGAGGCCGTAGCCGTAGCCGTGCTGATTGCGGTTCGCGCCGAGGGAGGCGGAAGCCATCATGCCGAGCGAGCCGCAGACGACAGCCATCTCGTCGGAGAGGATGTCGCCGAACATGTTCTCGGTCAGGAGGACGTCGAACTGCGAGGGCTTGAGGACAAGCTGCATCGCGGCGTTGTCGATGTACATCACGGTAAGGGTGATGTCCGGAGCGGTGGCCTTGAGGCGATCGGCGACGACCTTGCGCCAGAGGACGGAGGTCTGGAGGACGTTGGCCTTGTCGACGAGCGTGATGTGCTTACGACGGGCGCGCGCGGTGGCGATGGCGACGTCGGTGATGCGTTCGATCTCCGACTTGCGGTAGACCATGGTGTCGATGGCTTCGATGTCGCCGTCGGCGAGGGTCGTGGTGGACTTCGGTCCGAAGTAGAGGCCGCCGGTGAGCTCGCGGATGCAGACCATGTCGACGCCGTTCGGGATGCGGTCCGGGCGGATCGGCGAAGTGTCGATGAGGTTCTTCAGCAGCAGGCCGGGGCGGACGTTGGCGTAGAGCGTGAAATGTTTGCGGAGGGGCAGGAGGGAGGCGCGCTCAGGCTGTTCGGCCGGAGGGAGCTTCTCCCACTTCGGGCCGCCGACGGAACCGAAGAGGATGGCGTCCGCGGCGCGGCAGGCCTCGAGGGTCGAGTCCGGCAGAGCCTTACCATGGTTGTCGATGCCAGCACCGCCCACGTCGTGGGTGGAGTGCTCGAGGGTGTGGCCTGACTTCTTCAGGACGGCCTCGAGGACGGGCAGGGCGGCGACCATGACTTCAGGGCCGATGTAATCGCCAGGCAGGACAGCAATCTTCAGGTGCATAGGAGAGGGAGGTGAGTAAAGATGAACGGCGGCGAGGAGGGCAAGGAGAAGCGAGGATAACGGATGCCGAATTTCATACCTCCGGGTGGTTGCCAACGACTGAAGCAGGGCTCTAATCTGGCCGTCTTACTTGTCCCCACATGTCCTCCCAACCTCTCGTCATCGGTAAATTCTCCCTCGGTATGGGCGACCGCTTCGCCCACGAAGCCGAAGCTCAGCTCGCCGCCTGTATCGCCGCCAAGAAGCTCGGCGTCGAGATCGTCCCGGTCTGGAACAAGTCCAACCGTGAACACAACATCATCGGCTCCGAGCCGACCAGCACCCGCGCCGCGGCCGACGCCGCCGTGAAGACCCTCGGCTGGACCGCCCCCTACTTCCTCGACGCCGACCACATCGGCCTGAAGACCGTCGAGCGCTTCGTCGGCGTCTCCGACTTCTTCACCATCGATGTCGCTGACTTCATCGCCCAGCCAGCCGACCCCGCCGCGGTCAAGGCCTTCGTCGATCGCCATCCTGAGCTCGTCGGCACGATCACCCTCGCCGGTATCGACCGCCCTTTCACGACCACGCGCGCCGATGTCGAACGCACGGCCGCCAAGTTCCTCCTGGCCGTCCAGGAAGCCGGCAAGGTCTACCGCCACATCGTCTCCGTGAAGGGCGTTGGCCGCTTCGTCCCTGAGATTTCGATGGACGAGACCGATAGCCCGCAGACCCCGCCCGAGCTCCTCATCATCCTCGCGGCCATTGCCGATGAAGGCGTGCCGATTCAGACCATCGCCCCGAAGTTCACTGGTCGTTTTAACAAGGGCGTCGACTACGTCGGCGACCTCGCCCAGTTCGAACGCGAGTTCAACGATGACCTCTGCGTCATCGCCCACGCGGTGAAGCAGTACGGCCTACCGGCCAACCTGAAGCTCTCGGTGCACAGTGGTAGCGACAAGTTCTCCATCTACCCGGCCATCCGCCGCGCCCTCGCCAAGCATGGCGCCGGCGTGCACGTGAAGACCGCGGGCACGACCTGGCTCGAAGAAGTCATCGGCCTCGCCGAAGCCGGTGGCGCCGGTCTCGCCCTTGCCAAGGAGATCTACGCCGAAGCCCTGTCGCACATGGACGAGCTCTGCC
>CANKZO010000081.1 GCA_947488485.1 Opitutia bacterium
AATGGTTGGAAGAGATTGGGTACTAACGCTGTGCCTTATACACAAAAAGACTGGAATCAAACATTAATTACTACAATTAATCAAGTTTCAGCTCAAATCCACAAATCAACATTGAGAGGTGGTGCGAATTGGATTGTTGTTTCTTCTGAAGTAAGTGCAGTTTTTGATGATTTGGAATACTTCCACGTATCAAATGCTTCACCAGAGCAAGACCAATACAATATGGGTATTGAAAGAGTTGGTACATTAGCTGGTCGTTACCAAGTTTACCGTGATCCTTACTTCCCTGCAAACACAGTTTTAATGGGACACAAAGGAACATCTTTACTTGACACAGGTTACATCTACGCACCGTATGTACCATTACAATTAACACCAACAATGTATAACCCGTTCAACTTTACACCAATTAAAGGTATAATGACAAGATACGCTAAAAAGCTGGTTAACAACCGTTTCTACGGTAGAATTACAGTTGATGGTGTTAGAACATTTGACTTAAATGAGTTAAGATAATCAATTTTATATTGATATAATAGAAAGGGTTGCAAGTTTTTGCAGCCCTTTTTTTATTTTAAAGAAGTAACTCGTATTTCAAATTACCAGTATCCCATATTCTATCAAAACCTAATTCATTCATTATTTGAGTTTCACTTTTACTCTCATCATACCCCCTACTTACCAAGCGGTCTTTTCTATAATTGAATCTATGTTCTCTAAATTCATATTTTTTCGTATAGGAGTAATTTGGTTTTGTTGTACCTATGTAATTAAAACCTACTTTTGAGTAGAAGCAATATTTGTCAGATGGCGACCAGTTTCTATTTGCGTAGGTTATTATTTTAGTTGGTAAATATGTTTTAATAAAATGTTTTAATAACTTACTAAAACCCCCAACCACATTATTGGAACAATACCTGTATAATTCATATTCATTAATATGTGAGGTTTTATTTCCTAGGACTTTTCTTAGTTTACCGAATGTGATTACGGCTTCTATATTCCCTTTATGGGATAGGCCAAAATATATGGATGATTTATCATTTCCTTGTAGATGGTTTGAATTTAAAAACTCACTTTTTTCTTTATTTGATATGGTTACTATCTGGCAATCTCTTGCGTATATTTTTTTATCATTTTGTTTAAACAAATTAACCAATCTATTTTTAACCACATCTTTTTTGGTTAACCATTCATCGGAGAATATATGTATTAGCTGTATATTTTTTTCTATACATTTATTTGTTTTATTGATATGATAATTTTTGTGTTTTCCTTGTTTCTCTGAATGCCAATATAACCCATTATATTCTATGGCGATATTATGGTGGGGGAGGTATAAATCCAATTCTATTCCGGATAGAAGTTTCTTATCACAAACAATAACTTCAACGTTTAGGGATTTAATAAACTCTTCAATCTCAATTTCAGATTTACTTCTATATGTATGGTTAATAACACAATTATTTAAATTATCGACAAATTGTGTTCTTGTATTATTTGAAACTAGTGATTTATCTCCAAACTCTTGTCTATAATCATTAACATTTGTGTTATGTAGTGATAGGTGAGTATTGCTAATTGTTTTAAATTGCTCATCACATATATTACAAGTAATATAGTTGTTATTATCTTCAAATAATTTTTCTCTATCAGTTAACTTAACATATGTTGGGAATAGATGATATTCAGATGGGTGTTTTATTAGATACTCATCAACATTACTGTGGTTTGTTTCAATATGTTTTGTTAATGATCCAGTTTTATTTGTTAAATCTTTTGTTTTCCAGCCACAATCCAAACATTCTATATGGGTTTCAATAGTCTTTTCTATAACATCAAAATATATTAGATGCCAATAGTTTCCAGTGTTATTTAAATACATTCTACGTCTGAATGAAGATAATATCTCAACGTTGGGGGTGCATTGTTTAATATGATTGGTTAACCCCCCACTTTTATTTTCAATATCATTAAATTCTTTCCCACAGTTTTTGCATTTTACTTTTGAATCTAAATGTATTATTTGTTCAACTTGTTTATTTTTAACCTGACCTCCCTTTGATTTTAATGGGATATGATTATCTATCAAGATTTTCTTTATCTTTATCTTGCCAATTTTAAATTCCTTTGCCAACGAATCTATTGAGCAATTGGTGTTATATTTTGCAATAATATCTTGTTCCATAGACATAATTATATGTAATATACAATTTAAAAACAAATTAGTTTGATATTTATCAATAAAAATTTTATGGAAAATAAGCCATCATTTTTGGACGAAGATTTAAGAGTTTGGTTTGGTGATAAGAAAAAACCAAAAGGTAGCAATCAACCCAAAGGACCCTGGGTTAATATATGTAGAAAAGATTCAAATGGCAAGCATCCGCCTTGTGGTAGAGAATCGGATGAAAAAGGTGCTTATCCCAAATGTAGGGCTGCTGGCGTTGCTGGTAAGATGAGTGATGCTGAAAAGAAATCTGCTTGTTCAAAGAAAAGAAAAGCTGAAAAAAAGAATCCAAAGCCTGGAACGGGGAATAAGCCAACAATGGTTTCAAATGAAAGTATATTAAGGATTCTTAAAGAGTATGTCCAAAATATCACTTAAATAAGTTATATTTTTTCATTTCTAAAATGATTCAACTTTGATTAAAAAGTTTTCTTTTAAGAAATTTGATAAATCATAGAACACATCAAATTTTGATGCCATTTTATTATCAAATGCTTCAATTATTTCCATATGGGTGTTTTGATGCGAAATAAAGAATTTGAAGACTTCATATTCATATATGACATTCACATCTCTATCAATAATATTGATATATATGTTTTCATCCTCAAAGTAAACCAACCTTTCCGCTGATTTTGATGAATATGCCAATTTTGCATCAGGGTGATTAATCAGCTTAATGCAAATATTCTTGCAACGTATATCATCTTCTGATGGGTCAACTATTGCAAGAATGTTTTGTTTAAATGAAGAAATTAAATTATTGAATAATAATAATACGTTCATTAGTTTTATTTTAATTCAAGTATAACGTTTTTTTTTAACAAATCAATTTATTATTTCTTCCATTTACCTCCCAATTTTTTATAACGTTTTGCTGCCGCACCATTGCAATATGCGCTAGGACATACTTTGTATCTTGATTTTGCCCAAGTTAAACATTGGCTCCATAATTTTGGATTTGTTGGTTTGTTTTTTTTATCTTTTGCTTCTGTTAAATTCTGGTCATCATCATTAAATTCATTCATCATAAAATCAAAAACTTGATCCATATTTTCTTTTGCAACACTTATATGGTCGTCAGCCCAATCATGCCCATTTTTTATTAATTCATTTACCTCATCTGGTTGTAGTTCAAGCAATAATTCGCATTGTCTTTTTATTTGCTTTAAATTACCAAAGAACATGTAATTTTCTGTTGCTTGTTCGTTTAAAGTTTTTTGAATAATTTTTTTAATTATTGGATTAATCATCATGTTATTTTTATTCATAAATATCTTTTTTTATACTTTATAACTATTTATTGTGAAAAATAATTACATGAGAAAAACATTAAGATTAAACGAAGATCAACTTACTACATTAATTGCTAAAATTGTTAATGAACAATTGGGTGGTAGTGATTACAATGGTGGTGAATTGCAAAGATTTACTGATGATTATATTAGCAATATCAACCATGGGTTTTATCGGATGGCTTTTAGTCGCGCCCTTGAAACTGGTGATTATGAGGGGTATTTGAAAAAGGTAACTGATAAACCATATGAGTTTACTGATAGTGAAAAAGAAAAGCTAAACCAATTGAAACCTCTATTTGAAAGATTAGGTAACACTGTTGCTAGAATTGACCAAATTATTGGTTTTAAGATGTCTTCGTATTAAAAACAAACCCATATATTTTGATTCTAATGGACTTTTTTTTATAAAATGATATAGTATATCACAATATATAAAAAACGTATTGTGTTCAAAATATATGGGTAATTTTGATACTTTTACGCCTGAATTTCTACATCACCTACTATCTCTCCGCCTTTTGAAGTAATAATGTCATGTAATTCTCTTCTACTATATTTATCTGAAATTGGTGTGAACATAAAAGTTAAATCCTCTCCAACATATAAATTAAAAGGAATGTATGTTAACTGGTAACAACGTTTTATACTTAAGAAACTCTCAACATGTAAATTGTCTGGAAGATTTAATATCCTAGGACACTCCCATAAATAGAAGCTAACATCAACATATAAATCATTTGGTAATTCTGTTATACTTTCGCAACGTATTATATCTAAATCACCCCCAACATATAATTTATTTGGCAGTTTTTTTAGATAATTACAATTTTTTAAAACCAATTTACCAGTAACATATAAATCATTTGGAAGTTCTTTTAATTGATTAGAATTTTCAAAAACCAAATCACCCTCATGTCTATATTGAACACCATCTGGATGGTTTTCAAATTTTTCAATTAAAATATTCATTGGTTTTAAATCAACCCACTCCTGTGGTATTTTCTTATTCTCCTTTGTTTCAAGGAAATTAAGTATATTGTCTATTGTGTTTGTTTTCATTATCTATATATTCTAAAAAGCCCTACGTATTTCACCATTTATTTGCCCACCTTTCGATGTAATCATTTCTATTATTTCTTCATTAGTATATTTTTCAGCAAGTGTTGTGTTTTCTATAAATAAATCACCCCCAATAAATAACTTATTTGGAAGTTCTGATATGTTTGTATTTAATAACGACAAGTCATACCCAACATGTAAATTATCTGGAAGTTCTCTTATATTTGAATCCCATATAAGTAAATGACCCTCAACATGTAATTTATCTGGAAGTTTTGTTGGTTTTGATAACCATAAAGTACCTTGAACATATAAATCATTTGGTAATACATTCCTTATTCTCCTATTTTTTGAACCACTTAAATCAAAATCACCCTCATGTCTATATTGAACGCCATCTGGATGGTTTTCAAATTTTTCAATTAAACTATTCATTGGTTTTAAATCAACCCACTCTTGTGGTATTTTCTTATTCTCCTTTGTTTCAAGGAATTTAAGTATATTGTCTATTGCGCTTGTTTTCATTATCTATATATATACCCAATTATATAACCATCTGGTTTAACCATATCCCTTATTTCATTATTTGTATATTTCTTTGCAAGTGGTGTGTTATCTATATATAAATTACCTACAACTTTTAATCCTTTTGGTAGGGATGTTAGATTTTTACAATATTCTAAATGCAAATCTCCGCCAACAAATGAATCGTTAGGTAATGATTCAAAATTTATGCAACCCCCTAAATACAAATCTTCCCTAACATACAACCCTTCTTGTATAAATTTTAAATTTTTACAATCAATACAAGCCAAGTATCCCAAAACATTTAAACCTTTTGGTAATGAGGTTATATTTGTTCGAGATAATCTTAAATGCTCCTTAATAGTTATTTTATTTTCTGTAAATGGTTCATTATTTACTAATTTCCACATAAATGGTGCTTTTTGATTTTCCTTTTCTTCAAGAAAATAAAATATTCTTTTTAATGTTTCTTTTTCCATTATCTAATTATTTTTTATTAACAATAAAAAAGTACAATTGTTTTTTATATGTTGAAACTTCCCCAGCAATATGAACCTTCAAATCAATAAAATATTTATTTGGGATTTTATCCCTTGTGTCAAATATAAAATAATACTCATTTGGACTTCTATTTATTTCTGACCAATCTTGCACTTGCACCTCTGTCTCCCCCTCCTTAACATAAATTCTATAATATGCTTTAACTCCTGTTAATAATTCATCTGTGCTATATGCTTTCTTTATAATAACCCCAACTTTTCTAACATCTGTATTAAGAATTTTCTCCCCTTGCATGACATTATAAAAATCAAAATTATATGATCCATTTTCTGTTGATTTTGTTCCGGTCTTAATTCTATTATTCAAATCATATAAAACAAACTCATTTTCGACATTTGGCAAGGTTATACCATTTAATGTTAATCCGCTCCAAACATCAGTAAACATAACTGGGGGTGTATATCCGCTAAATGCGTTTGGTATTGAAACCTCATAAACACCTTTTGTTATCAGCTTTGTTGGTAGATTAGTTATGCCACTCATAATATCACCATCATTGTCAAAAATATTAACAACAGGATTTGAATCCAAGTTCAAATAATTCCCATCATCAGTGACATACAAATATAATTTATTTATTTTATTTTTCACAAAATTATTTCTATCATCTTTCACCAAATCATCATATGTTGTGATAAGATATGGTTCGTAGAATGTTTGTGTATGCCTTGAAAAAAAGCCCACAGAATAGCTTTCTGTTAACCCTGTTGCATTTTCATAAGAAGGTGGATATGAAATACCCCAACCAGCATAAGATGTTGTAGAACCAGTTAAAATGGCATTTACCTCATTTGTCATATCAAAAGAAATATCTTCATTCCCGGATTCAAAATGTTGGGTGTCAAGAATGGTCAATCCGCTATAATTAATATTCCCCGTATTTTTATTGTTATAAATACCAGGTTCAGTCCATCCGCTAATGGTCATGCCACTAAACCAATTGGAGGGGGTTGTTGCAAATGAGTTATCGTTCTTTATAACCAGAGGATATTTTGCCCCTGATCCAGAATTTAAGTTTTTTGAATAATTTGTATAATCATAACCAACACCTTCATCCCAGTTTTGAACATAACCTGTATCACCACTACTTAAAGGAATCCTAAATAAAACCAAATCAAATGATGACGCTCTTCTTTTTTGGGATGGCATTTTACCATTTAATAACGATTCATCAAATGATGCTGAGTTCCTCATAACCAATGTATGTGTTGCACTGCTCAAAGAACCACTGAATATAATATCATCATTAACTTTATCAATTAATGGTTGGAGATTTATATTAAAAATAAACCTTGTTGGTCCATATGCAGGGATTAGGTAATCTGTTGCCCCATAGGATAATTCCATAACAGGATTTCTGCCTGTATTAATTTTGGAATTGGATATTAATGTATTGTTTTTATTGAAATAAGATAAATGGATTGACATTTTTTATTTAATAAATATCAATTAAGTTTGATTTTTTTGTTTAAAATCTTATTTGTTGCCAGTGAAAATTCTTTTAATAAATTTTGAATAGTAGATCCATCTTCTGTAACTGAAACAGGCGCTTCCCCAGGGAACGGGTGGGCATGAGTGATTAAAAACCTTATTATCAGATTTATTAATTCTAATAACTCTTCACCCCTAACCATAGATGAAGTATTTGGTTCTATATTATCAATCACTTTATCGTTATCAATACCATATAACGTATTTGATAAATCAATTTTAGTTTTGCTTGGGGATGATGTTGATGCATGAGATAATAAATAAAGAGTATCACCACCAATAATGGTAGATGTTGTATCATCAAGGATTGTTCGATCTTCTGTAAATTGATTTGTTTCAGTTAGGACTGGGGCGATTATATTATCTTTTGAATAAATAAAACCAACACCACTTTCTTTTGATAATTTATCAAATTTTATTTTCTTAAAAATATCAATAACATGTATTGGTGGCGTTTTGGATAAGAAAGTCCCACTTAACCTTAATGCGGTGGGCAATCCAGGTCTAAAAAATATTGGGAATTTAGTTTCATTATCTGAAAATAGCACAGTGCCATTATCTAATTTTGATTTTGAGTTACAATCGCTAATAAAATCATTTATAAATTTAATTGTTTCTTCTTTTGTTTTTTGCGTGAAGAATATCCTTTGCTTAATGGTTTTTAAATCATCTATTGAACTATTAACATTTAATGAATCAATAGCAACCCTTTCATTTGGGGTTAACACATATAAATTAACAAACCCATCAAATTTATCAACAGAATCTGGATTTTTTATAACCCATTCAATTAAATGCTTTGTGTTTATCTTTTTTTCTTTATTAACTTCAATTTCAACCAGATTACCTTTTACTTTCCTTGTTCTAAATTGTGAAACTTGAACGAAAGACCTATTGGTATTTGGTGTTGGAAATTCATTTGGATTTAATTCTCCTTTATATTTTCCTGAACGTAGAATAACGTCATCATCTTTAATGATAATATCTGATGTTCCCCTACCAACAATACCGTTATCTCCTGGCTCAACAAATATACCTTTTACTTTTTCTTTCCTGTATGTGCCATCAATATTCTTTAAAGTTAAAGTTGTTTTATATCTCCTACCTTTACCCACACCAATTTTAGCTTCAACTGAATCATTGAAACCACCTCTCATTGGTGAACTAAAATTTGACTGGATATAATATTGGTTATCGAATTTAAAATCTTTATTTGAGAATATAACCAAAATATCTTCGCCAACCGCCAAAGGAGCATTTAAATAATATGGCAACAATGGGGCAAATATAAAAGGATCTCTCGGCCCCCAAGCATCAACTTTCTCGTTAAATGGAGGGTTTGTTATTGAAGCTAATATTTCACTATTTCTATCACTATCTACTAAAACAGCTCTAACCCTATTTAGTAATAAAATGTCTTCAGTATCTGTTATTCTTGCAGTAAATAATATTTTATTGTCCATAATTATTTCTTAAATTATATTCTTTTAACAATTTACCATACATATCTTCAATGCCATCTAATTTATGTGTCAATGAAATAACCTCATTCTTAACCAAATTAAATTCATTAGATAATAAATCCAATGCATTTGTAATTTCAATATTATTTTTATCTTTAATATTGGAATAAAACTCATCAAAATCAATAAACTCTTCCATGTTAGCTATGCCTTTTTTTTGCGAAAACTCTACCAGTTAATAAAGGATCAATTAAACCATCAACCGCACCATTTGCAATTTCTTCTGAATCCATACCATTTATGATTGATTCAACAAATAATAAACATCTATTTGGTGAACCATC
>CANKZO010000082.1 GCA_947488485.1 Opitutia bacterium
CGAGGAGGCGCTGGGCAGGGACGTAGCGGTCGGCGATCACGCCGATGAGGAAGGGCGAGACGAGCGCGCCGATGGCGGTCGTACCGTAGGCGAGGCCGATCTGGGTGCCGGTGAATTCCAGCTTACCAAGGTACACGGCCATGGTGTTATACCAACAGCTCCACACGAAGTAGTGGAGGAAGACCATGATGGCTAGGCGGAGGTATAGGGTGGGGGTCATGGGGTTAGTAAAAGGGGTAGGGATGGGGGTAGGGGTGGATTAGTTAAGGGAGCGCAGCCATGCAATCAGATCGGCGAGTTCCTCCCGGGAAAGTGTGGCGTCGAGCCCCATGGGCATGAGGCTTTCGGTGAGGGGGGTGTCGGAGACGATCTGTGCGTGCAGGACGGTTTTCTCCTGTCCAGCGACGTCGACGATCCGGAGGCCCTCGGCGGTGTGACTGCGCACGACCCCGAGGGACGTCTGTCCGTCGCTCATCTCGAAGAGGTGCGCTTCGTAGTCGCGAGCCAGCGTGCTGCTGGGGAAGACGATGCTTTCGACCAGGTCACGTTCAGTGCGGATTGCGCCGATCTTGGAGAGATCGGGACCGATGGCGCGGCCGAGCTCCCCGATCTTATGGCAGGCGACGCAGGTGCCGCGGCCGGAAGCGAATAAGGCTTGGCCGCGCGCCGGCACGCCGTGCGTGGCCGCTTCAGCGATGGCGCCGAGTTCACGTTTCTTGCGGTCCGTGCCGGCCTCGGCCTCGCGTCGGGCGGGCAGGATGATCTGTTCGAAGAGAACCGGGGGATGTTCGCTCAAGGCGGTCCGATAGACGCTTTCCTGCTGGCTGCCGAGGGCGGGGTTGCGGGCGATCGCCCGGGTCAGCGCCTCGGCGGCGGCGGTTTCCTTGGGCGAGGTGCGACGCAGGAGCTTGGTGAGCTCGCGCAATTCAATCGGGCCGACCTGCGAAAGCGTGGGCGCGAGCGTCAGGGTCTGCGCCGGCGTGAGCGTGGTCGAACTGAGCATCGCCGCCGCCTGGATCCGGGCGGCCACGGAAGCGTCCTGGGTGAGCGTCGTCTGCAGCAGCGTGAAGGCCTGCGGGGTCATCGCCCGCGCCTGCATGGAGTCGAGGGCACGGAGGCGGATGGCCGCCGGGCGACGGACATCCTCAGCGATCGTTTGCAGGGTCAGGTCGAACTTGGCCGAGCGTAGTCGCTTGATCGCGTCCAGCAGGAGCGGACTGGGGCCGTCGGTCTGGGCGAGGAGGATCGCGAGCTCGTCCGCCCACTCGGGAGCGGGCTTGGCGCTGCCGGCGGCGATGACGGCGAGGGCCGTGCGACGTACGGCCGGCGAGACGTGGCGGAGCATCGCCGTGGTCACGGCTTGTGACTCCGGGCGACCGGTTGACGTGGAGGTCACCTCGCGGAGCGCGCGCTGTCGCGTTTCAGAGACGGTCTTTTCCTTGAGCCAGGAAAGCAGCATGTCCGAGAGACCGGCGTTGGCTTCCGGATTATCGGCGAGGACCTTCAAGGCTGCTGCGGCAAGGTCGGCGTCTGCGTGATCGAGCTGAGTGCGGGCGAAGTCTCCCAACTCCGCCAGCGCCTGCCGGTGCGCCGGCGGGTAGGAATGGATACGGGGGCGGTAAGAGGCGAGCAGCCGGCGTCGCGCGACAGGGTTTTCCGCCTGACGCAGCAACTCGATCCGATCGACCACGCCGAGGCGCTGGGCCGCGTAGATGAGCGCGTGTTCGGTCGGAGCGTCCAAGGACTGCGGCATCAGGCCGAGCATCGCGGCGGCGAGGCCGGCGTCGCGCGGACGAATTTCCGCGATCCGGGCCAGCGTGCGCAGGCGGATCTGGGCGTCGGCCGCGCCGAGGCCGGCGATCAGTTTGTCGGCCTCGGCGCCGATGGGCCGATACGGTTGCTGCCAGGCTCCGGAGACTTTCGTGGCCGGCCCCGTCGGCCGGATGCGCAGGACCGAGCCGAGCACGTCGGGTTTGGCCATCAGGCTGGACGGGCAGCCCAGGCGGAACCAGCCGCCGGTGTTCAGCACGATGAGGGAACCATCCGGAGCCTCGATGACATCGGTGAGGTGCGCGTCCGGGTCGGCAAGCTTGAGGAATTCGTTTTCGACCGCCCGATAGGTCGAGCCTTGCCGGACGAGTTCCATGCGGACGACCCGTTGGGTGTTGAAGTGGGTGACCAGGAATTGCAACGGCGCGTCGGCGCCCCGGGTCTCCGGGTAGGTTTTCCAGAAGCACGCTCCGCTCACGGCCACGTGGCCGAAGTCATGCATCACCGGCATGTTCGGCAGCGTCCGCGGAAGTCCGGCGATGATCTGGGGCAGGTCGGCGCGGGCGTAGACGCCGCCGTAGAGCCAGTGCACGAGCGTGTCACCACGCGGCTGGCCGTAATAAAGGTTCTGGACGCCGATGACCTCGCCTTGGGGCGTGAAGTCGACTTCGACCGGATTGTCACCGGCGAGCAACGCGTGCCATCGGACGTCGGTGCCGTCGGGTTGCGCGCTCCAGATGCCGGAGCTCTTGCCTTCGTAGACGACCTTGCCGTCTTTGCCCGCGGCCTTGTAGCCTTTGCGTCCGTGGCACCAATAGAGCCGGCCGTCCGGACGGAGGAAAGGGCCGTGCACGTCGGCGGCGTTGCCGGTGTAGTCGAATCCGCTGACGATCATCTCGCGCTTATCCGCCACGCCGTCGCCGTCGGTGTCGGTCAGTTTCCAGAGACCCGGAGGAGAGGCCACGTAGAGGCTGCCATCCAGCCACTGGGCGCCGGAAGGGAAGGTCATCTTGTCGGCGAACACCGTGCTCCGGTCGAAGTCGCCGTCGCCGTCGGTGTCTTCGAGCATCAGCACGCGATTGGGCGGCGCTGCCTCGAGCTGGTCTTTCTTCCAGTTCACGCCCACGGCATCACCGAGGAACAGCCGCCCGCGGTCGTCGAAGCAGCCGGCGATCGGATGCGTCACCAGCGGCGCGGCGGCCGCGACGCTCAGGGTGTAGCCGGCGGGAAGGTGGGCGGCGGGTGGGGTGACTTTGGCGGAAGAGGTGACGATGACCGGGCGGACCGAGGAAGCCGGGATGAGCTCCGGTGCGGGGGCGGCGGCGAGGGGGATCGTCAGCCAGGCGAGCGCGGCGAGCTTACGCATGGCGGCGGATGGCTTCGCGGTAGGCGAGGGGCGGGAGTTCCTGGTGGCGTTGGAATTGGCGGTGGAAATACGCCGAGGTCGGGTAGCCGCACTGGTGCGCGATCTGCTTCACGGAATGATCCGTCTCGGCGAGCAGGCGGGCGGCCCGCGCGATGCGGAGTTCGTTCAGATACTGAGGCACGGAGCGACCGGTGCACTTCTTGAACAGGCGGCTGAAGGCGCTCTCGCTCAGGCCGGCCAGCCCGGCGAGCTCGGGGACGTAAAGCGGCTTGGAGAGGTTGGCCTTGATGTGAGCGACGACGTTGCCGATACGGTCGGAAGTCTGCGCGTCGGTGGTCGCGTGGAAGCCGGGCGTGGCGATCTCCTTGAGTTCATCCGAGCCCGCGGCGAGTTCGAGGAACTCGATAAGCAAGGCGAGCCGACGCAGGCCGTGGGCCTTGGGCATCTTGTGCAGGAGCGCAGCGGCCTGTTTGCGCGTGGCCCCGCGGAATTCCAGGCCCTGACGGGCGCGCTCCAGCAGGCGGCGGATGGCGGAGACGGAAGAGTGCTGCGTCCATTCCTCGCCGAAGAGGTTGGGGCGGAACTGCACGAGGATCCATTCGACGCCGGCCTGGCGGCCTTTGCGGTCATTACGGAAATCGTGCGGGAGGTCCGAGCCGAGCAGCAGGATCTCACCGACTTTGAGCGGGGTGATCTTGTCCCCGACCCAGCGCTCGGTGCCGCCACGCAGGAGGAAGAAGATCTCGAGCTCGGGGTGGTGATGCCAGACGCACCCGAAGTCGCGCTGGCTCAGGTGCTCGCAGGCGACGAGTTCGTTCGCCGAGGCGGGGGATTGCTGTTCTTTGATCAGTCTCATCGCGGTCTCCGCAGCACGCGTTCGAAGAGGTTGGCTGTGATCCGCTGCACGCGTTCGTCCGGTCCATGGGGTCGCGACCAGTGGGACCAAGGCAGGACATGTCCCGGCGGGGTGGAGAGTCCTTGCGCCCAGAAGATCGATGACGCGTTGAAGACGAAATTGCCCTTGGGCCCCGGGTGGACCGTGGCGGTCCATTGCTGGGGGCGCACGCCGCCGACCCAAGCCGTGCCCGCGCCGACGATCTCGAGGCCCGGGATCTCCGTCGCGGGCTGGCCGTGGTATTCCCACCCGATCAGGCCGGGGATGGCGTCGCCTTTCTTCATGCCGGTGCCGGCGAAGATCCAATGGTCCGGTTGGGCGCAGATCCAGTCGCCGCCGCCGTTGACGGGCTCGACATTGCGGGCGCCCATGAGCAGTCCTTCGTCGGGGCCGTGTTCGGGGAAGGGGCCGTGGTCCTTCTGGCGGTTCTGCGCGTAGGCGTTGTCGCCGCCGTAAGGTCCGCCGCGGAAGATGCGTCGGTTCGCGCGTCCGTCGGCGGAGGGCGTCATCGGCGTGACCCAGCAGACGCTGTTGCCGGAGAAGAAGAGGAGATCCACGCCCGCGTCGCGGAGTTTCTCCACGCTGCGGAAGGCGCGGAGGTCCCAGTATTCGTCGTGGCCGACGCTGAGGAACGACTTGCACTTCAGCGCACGGTCAGGCGTCAGGAGATCCGCGTTGGCGCAGTAGGTGACATCGTAGCCTTGCTGTTCCATCCAGTAGGCCAGCGGGAACTCGAAGGGCAGGAACTCACCCGAGCCCATCGTGAGGGGGTCGTTGACGACACCGGTGAACTGCGATTCACGGCCGTAGGGACGGTCGAAGCTGACCTGAGCCCACGGGCCTTGAACGCCTTTTGGGTGCGTGTAGATCGAGTAGTTGTTCGGCCAGCGGTTATAGGCCTGCCAGGTATTGTCACTGCACTGAAAGAGGAAGTCGGCCGGCCGTTCGTCCTTCACGATGAAGGTCACGTAGCTCTGCCAATAGGGTTCGTCCGCTTGCTCCGGGATCGTCGTCATTCGGCCCAAGTAGACGCCGCTCATCCAGTCGGCCGGGATGGTCAGCGCGTGGGTCGCCGCCCAGCGGCACTCGTGCACGTTCTTCTCGCCGGGTTTCGGCGTCGCCTGCGTGGTCGCGGCCAGGGTCGGCAGCTCGAGGACCTTGCGGGCGCCCCGGCCGCCGTAATAACCGAGGCGGAAGAATTCCAGGCGGAATTTCCTCGCCGGATTCGCCGAGACCATGATGTCGATCGTTTCACCGGCGAGGACGCTCTGCTTGGAACAGTAGCCCTCGATCCACGGTGAGCGGAAATTGCCGCCGTCGGCGCGCACGCGCGTGAGCTGCCAGTCGCGGGAGCCTTCCTTCGCGTTCTCCTCTGAGACACGGTTGCGGCGTGTCGCCGGTTCGCCGCGCAGATTCGCGGCGAGGGCGCCGACGCCCGTGGTCAGAAGGAAGCGACGGCGGTCCATGTTATTTCTTTTTAGGTGCGGCGGTCTTCTTGGGCGCGGGCTGCCGGCCGAAGAACCATTTCGACTCTCCGTTCCAGGCGTGGTCGGTCTCGAGGGTGTGCAGCTTGAGCTGGAAGCCGTGGGCGTTGAAGCGGGCGGAGGTCCAGCCGGTGGCGTTGGTGTTCTTATTGAACACGTAGGCGCACGCGATTGTGCTGATGATGTGGATGCGGTTCTCCATGGCCTGCGTCCATTCATGGGTGTGGCCATGGATGTAGGCCTTCACCTGCTCGCGTTTGGCGATCTCGGGCCAGAAGTCCGCGGTGTCCGTGAGGCCGCCCTTGTAGTGACTGGTATCGCCGCCGACCTGCGGGTTGTGGTGGCCGACGAGGATGACCTGCTTGGTGGGGACTTCGTCGATCTTGGCGAGCACCCAGGCGATCTGCTCCGCGCCAAGCTTGCCGGCCGGGCCGGGCGACTGGTCGAGGGTGTCGAGCAGGATGAGGCGGGTGGATGGCAGGTCGATGAGGCCGTTGTGGCGAGGGTCCTTGAGATCGGAGGCGCTCTTCATCTCCGGGAATGCCTGATTGAAGACTGCCCGCACGTCATGATTGCCGAGGGTGAGGTGGACGGGGATACCGGCGTCACGCAGAGGGGCGATGAGTTCGCGGACCACCGCGTAGTCAGCGGCGGTGCCGATCGACAGGGCGAGGTCGCCGTTGATGATGACCGCGGCGGGCTTCTTCGGAAGTGCGAGGATCTGCTGCACTGCGGCGCGCAGGTGATCGTCGTCATCCTTGGCGTTGCCAGGGATCTTTTCCTCGGGAATCCCGGTCAGGTGGATGTCGTTGAGGATGACGATCTCGTCGCCCCCTGACGTATCCAGCGCGGCGAGGCCTCGGAGCGGGAAGGCCAGGGCGGCCAGGCCGGCGAGGTGGAAGAAGCGGCGGCGGGAGAGCGAAGCGTTCATGGGAGGGGATGCTCGAGGGCGGCTTCGTAGACGGCGTCGACGACGCAGTCGGAACCGAGGGCGGAGCGGAGCGGGTCGATCTCGGACGCACTGTATCCGAGGTGGTGATGGCGGCACCAGCCTTGGGCCAACACGTATTTGCCGGAGAGCGCGCCGACGGCGGCGGACATCTTATCCAGCGTGTGCAGGTAGGAGTCCATGCCTTGGCTCTTATCCAACCAGTCCTTCTGGGAGGCGTGGGCAGCCAGTGCCTTGCGCGCCTGATCCTGGACTGGGCCGACGTCGACGTAGAGACCGGCGCGGACCTTCTGCCGGAGCGGCGTGCGCAGGCCGTGCGGCATGGCGTGGTAGATCGTCACATCGTGCGCGTAGGTCGGGGCCGGCGGCACGGTGTCAAAGTTGGGCATCCCGTGGGTGAAGGCGGCCGACGTCGCGAGGCGGGCGCAGGCCATGTGGTCTTCCATGTAGTCCGAGAGCGCATGCGTGAGCACGATGTCGGCCCGGGACTGGCGGATGACCGCGGCCACCTTGCGCATGACCTCGATATCGAAGGTCAGCGTCATGTCGTTCACGACCGGCGGGTAGAACTTCGCGCCGAGGATGCGGGCGGCTTCCTGGGCTTCGGCGAGGCGGACGGTGGCGGTCGTCGGGCCGTCCATCTGGACTGAACCGCCGTTGCCGGCGCAGAGGTCGAAGTAGTGAAGCTCCCAGCCGCGCTTGGCGAGCTGGAGCATCGTCCCGGCGGCGAAGTATTCGACGTCGTCGGGATGCGCGAAGATGGCGAGGCAGGAGGGCATCGGTTCAGGCGATCTTGACCGGCTGGCCGCCGTTGGCCGCGCTCTGGTCGGCGGCGAAGATCACCTTGAACGTACGGAGGCCGTCGCGGAAACTCGTCAGCGGCATGTCCTGGCCCTTGTCGAGGGCGTCGAAGAAAGCCTGGAATTGGGCCTGGTAGGGGTGGTCGCTGACGTCGCCCGAATCCAGCATCTTCATCGAGAGCCCGCTCCACTGCGCCTTGTTGGTCTTCAGCTTGGCGGAGTGGAACTTGTTATCAAGGACGCTGCCGTGGCTGCCTACGAGGTGCGTGTGGAAGTAATAAGGCTGGAGGCAGTCGACGATTGCGGCGCACTTGCCGACCGCGCCGTTCTTGAACTTCAGGATCGTGACGGCGGAGGTATCGTATTCGTAGGGCGTGAAGTATTCGCTCTTTGACTTCGTGCTGAAGCTCGTGACCGAGTCGACCTCGCCGGGCATGCACATCAGGAGCGCGTCGAGGGCGTGGCAGCCGGCGGTGAGCAGGGCGCTGCCGCCGTCCTTCTTGCCGATGTTCCAGCGATACTGGCCATACCAAGGACCGATGCCGTGGTAGTAGTCGACTTCCCCGTAGTGGATCTCGCCGATGAGGCCTTGGTCGATGACGGCCTTAGTGGCTTCCATCTGGTTCGAGAAGCGGCACTCGAAGCAGACGCAGCCCTTCACGCCGTTCTTCTCGGCGGCCTCGAAGATCTGCAAGACTTCAGCCATCGAGTTGGCCATCGGCTTCTCGAGGATGATGTGCTTCTTCGCCTTCGCGGCGGCGACGGCCTGGGCGCAGTGCTGGCTCGGGTAGCTGGTGATATCGACGACGTGGATGTCCGGGTCGGCGAGCATGGCTTCGACCGACTGGTAGGCCTTGATCTTGCCGCCGTGCTTGGCGCTGAGCGTGGCGGAATCGAGCGGACGGGAAGAGTAGATCGCCGTGACCTGCGCCTGGCTGGTCGCGTTGATGGCGTCGATGTGGGCCGTGGCGGCCCAGCCGTAGCCGATGATGCCGACGTTGTATTTCTTGGTGCTCATGGGTTCGCGTCTTGGGGTGAGCCAAAGGATGCTCCAAGGCCCCGAAGAAGGAAACCCAATCGGGTGTCTTTTTACGCTCGAATGGTGTCTTTTAACGCGACGCAGAGCGTCGCGTTAAAAGGAAGGTGTTGGCGGTTAGCGGTTGGCGGTTGGGAAAATCCGGCCGCCGCAGGGCGGCCGAGGGTAGGGGCGTGGCTTCGCCGCGCCCTCCTTCTGCGGAGTGCACGATGAATCGTGCCCCTACCTAGGTTCGCCCTGCGGCGAACAGGTGCGCCTTTCCCGCCAACTGCCACCTGGAACGTGCATCCACTTTTGCACCTTTGCACAGGCCGCAGGCCGGTTTGCACTTTTGCACTTAGGACAGCACGTGGTGCTGTCCCTACCTAGGGATTAGAACTCTCCGAAGCCGAACTGCTCGGCCAAGGCCAGACAGTCCTTCACCGGACGGAGGCCCTTGGAGGGCGTGGGGTCGGCGAGGCAGGCGGCGGCGCAGCAGACGGCGAGCTTGAGGCGTTCCTGGATCTCGAGGCCTTCGTGCAGGCCGTAGAGCATGCCGGCGGCGAACGCGTCGCCCGCGCCGG